>JAYVPS010000059.1:0-9181 GCA_043757225.1 Cytophagales bacterium
CCACCCCTACTACCCGCGATACGTCCCGAAGGGACGATTGGTGGGTAGAAAAGATAGCGAGAGTGCATTTTACGTTCCGTTAGGAACGTTTCGTGCCGCAACAATTTGGAATGCACCCTTTTTTATTATTTACGAAGGGTTTATCTTGAGCCCTTGAGAATAATGCTTTCACTAGACACTTTGTTGGAGTGACGCAAAGTATTTATTCCGCTATAGACTGCCTGTCATAATTCTTTGTTTAAAAATTTTCTTATCTGCTATCTTGCGGAATTAATTAAAACCCAATGATCAAATACAATTCAAAACTTTGGTTTACTATCATTTTTCATTCATATAGTCGTGGAGTAATGCGAACGCTCACTCCAGCGTTGATTTTCATTACACTTTTCTCTACCGGGCTGTGCTATGTTTTGCTTGACATCCTTCGTTTCCATGAGAGCGATTTCAAGACCACCATTTCTATGCACTCGTTGCTGGGTATTGTGTTGGGTCTCTTTTTGCTTTTTCGGACTAACACCGCTTATGATCGATGGTGGGAGGGGCGCAAGCTTTGGGGAAGCATGATGAATAATACCCGAAACTTTGCTCATAAAATCAATGCTTTTTTAGACTCCGCGGATTCAGAAAATCGCCAATGGTTTGTTCAAATGATTCCGAATTTTACTGTTTCCGTCCGTGATCATTTAAGAAATGGAGCTGTTTTAGAGGAATTAGATATAGTTGACCAATACTTTTGGAAGCAAATTGAAGGGGCAAAACACATTCCTAATCGGTTATCTTCTATGATGTACGAGCGGATAAATCAATTGTATAAAAAAGGAATATTTACGGGTGATCAGCTACTTTTGCTGGATCGTGAGATGAAGGAATTTTCGGAAATTCTGGGCGCTTGCGAGCGAATCAAGAATACACCAATCCCGTATTCGTACACAATGTATATCAAACAGTTTATTTTTATTTATTTGGTAACCTTGCCTTTTGCTTTTGTAACCACTTCAGGCTATATCACTGTGCCAATTGTTATGCTAATCACTTTTGTATTACTAAGTGTAGAATTAATAGCAGAGGAGATTGAAGACCCTTTTGGAAAAGACATTAACGATCTTCCTACCGATGAACTGTCGGAAAAGATAAAAGCGAATGTACGGGAGATAATTTTGTGGAATAGTTAAATTTATTATTTCAGGTCTTTAGTTGGATGTGCAAATCCAAAGAAATAGAATAGATGCATAAGCCCAAATTATTGAGAACACGCCATGCATAACTGTTTCGAATAATTTTCCTTTCCATAATTTTGTAGAGTAAACAAAAAATTGAAAGAACAGCCGGATTATCCAAAAAATGAAGAGACCAAAGCAAATTTGCTTGCCTAGAGTTGTGTTTACTAAATCATGCGTTGCAATCACGCATAGAATCCCAATTAATAAGACTGCAAGAGCAATAAAAAAAGTATGGATCAACATCAGTTGCTTATTGATCAGGCTCAATGATTGTAATTCTTCTTTCCAATTGAATCTAGTGGGAAAGCCAATATGTAAAAAGGAGATTGCTATAAAAATGAAGCCAACGATCTTAAGATGTAGTTCCATTTTTGTGTAAGGTAAAGACCGATATAAAGGGAGTTATTTTAGATTCAGATTCTTCAATCAGCTGGGCTTCAGAAAAATTTTGCCTCCACGTATTTTTCGGCAGAAAGTGAAAGAATCCCAAATTGTATGCCATGAAGTTATAAATATCACGAGTATGTTCTACCACCACAATTTTCCCGGAAGGGTGCAACGCGTTTTTAAGCTGCTTAAAAAAATAAATACGTTCTTCATTATTTCTGATTTCGTGCGCTGAAAGGATAAGAAAAATACGATCCGCAGAATTTTTTTTAAGTGGAATATTATTGGTATTAAAGGTTTGAGTTCCTACGAAAGCCGGATATGCTTTTCTTGCTCGCTCAATGGAGATTTCTGTGTGCTTGATGGGATCATAAAAATCCAACGCTTTTATTTTTGATAACGGATACTTTTCGGAAAGAATAGAACTCGTTTCGTCAAAGCCTGCATTAATATTCACGATTTGTTGACCCTCTTTTATTCCTAAGTTCTTCAGCCAATCAAAGGAATAAAGATTGGAGCGATCGTAAATATAATAGGAGACTGAAAGAGAAATTATTACGCTTAGGATTGTTAAATAAATAAATAATTCTGGAAGCACATTTAGGTTGGAAGAGAAAGATTTCTTCACCCACCATAATACCACCATAAAAACAGATGCAATAACATAGTAATGCCAGTTGAAGCGGACGATGTTACCCACGCCTTGAAAAGGTTTTCGCGTTATCCTCTCCATATTTCTATTTTACCTTTCCGCCAATAATACGGGACATTCTCAATAAGAAAAGCGTTGGCCAAGACAATACTATTGAATTTTTTTTCGTGGATGAAGCCAACTTGACTCCTTATCACTTCTACTGGTTGAGGAATCCAATTTTGCCTGACGCCTTCGATTATCAATACTTCTTTTGTTTTGCTGTTGTAGGTAAAAGTAAAGGGTAATGGCCCAGCAAAGCGCCTAGCCTCTTTCCAGTCTTTGAACGGAGAATCCTTTGGTAGCGGCACAACTTCGCGTATGGTTTTTACTTCAATGTCTAGATCAGATTTCAATGAGGTGATGTTAATTCTCTTTAGCTCTTTAACAAACTTTATATCGGTTGTAGTATAGTTGTAATGTGTAAAAATATTTCCAAAGAATGACATTTTGAGTTTGTTAGTCTCCGATTTGAGGATGTAAAGACCCCGTAATCTCTTGCCCTTGTTGTTTGTGTAACGAACAAAAACCCGGAACCCAGCAAGAAAAAAATCGTTACCCATAAAGGGGGGAAATCCTTTAGGTCGAAGGTCTTTTGTTTGAACCAACGCGATTGCGATAAAGGCCCATTTATCGTCAAATGTATCTAAGGACAAACATTCAGGAATTAAATTTTCTAATTCAGCTTTTTGGACAGCGTACGTCAGCACGAGGGAACTTTCAAAAAAAGTTTCAACTGAAAATGGATGGTTTTTCAGATTTAGCAAAGTCAGGTCGGTTTTAACTCTTTGTGACGAAGAATAAATTCATTGATAAATATCAGGCTAATGAAGAGGAGCGCGAAAACGGAATTCAATCGGGCAAATAAAAGCAAATCCGGGGCGAGAATAAATTCAATGGTATTCATGGTGGCTACAACGATAATCTGCGCAACAGAACACCAACGAGATTTTAGTTTGCTCAAAACCCATAAAAACATTAAAATTTCGGATAACCCAATGGCTTTAGTAATTAGACCCGAGTAATCTTCTCCCAGAATACGGGCGACAATCAGCTGATGCCGTGGAACCAGATTTAGAACTTTGCAAAATAGACCGTTGATTAGCCAGACTAAGGAAATGGCAATAGTAACGAAGAACTTGAATGGAGAGTTTTTCATTTAATCGGGAATAGCTGCGCTCTATCTACGCCAGAACTCACGATGATTGCAATTATGCCATCTCTTTAACCTTCTCCTTTACCATTTCTAAATCAGGCTTGCTCTCATCCGTTAAGGCTACTTTGCCTCGTTCATTGCGCGTAATGCGTGAGTAGAGAGAAATATTTTTATCGAATAAGAAACGGAAGAAAAGTTTTGTCCATGATTGATGTGATTGAAGGGAATCATAATAGTTTGCAGCTTCCTTTTTTAATCGAGGTAATTTGTTCCAGGGAATGGAAGGGAAATCGTGATGTTCATTATGAAAACCCACATTGAAGGCTAGCGCATTCAGGGGGCCATAGTAACTGTAGGTTTCCTGATTTTCATCTAATGTTAAGTAATGTTCCTGAATCCATCTTGCGCCTAAGGGGTGTAGGCCTACTGAAAAGAAGAAACTGATGAGCATAAAACTCAAGGCTTTGGGCCCAAAGAAACCCCAGATAGCTACGTTGAAGGCAATCTGGATCACCCAGTTGGTAATAATCCAACCATCTACCGGTTTGATTTCTTTCAGTCGAAATGTTCTTATTACCTGGAAAACCGGGAACAGCAACAACCAGAATGCTTTGCCGAGGGCAGTGTTATTGATTAAGCGAGCCTCCCAAAAATCGGGAAGGTCTGCGTCCAATTCATGGACTCCTTGAAATGAATGATGTTTAATATGGTAACGAAAGAATGAAATGGCTGCAGGAAAAACATGAGGCAAATTAGCAACAATGCCTGCAATGAAATTTCCAGCACGATTTTTAAAAAGCAAATGATGTGAGCATTCATGAATCATAACAAACAAGGCGTGATTGAAAAAGGCTCCGACACAATAGGCTACCAGCACTACCAGCCACCAAGGGCTGTCTTTTAGAAAATAGGAAATGGCAATCATACCCCCAACCAACCCGGCAATGGCGAATATAGTAAGCGGGTTTTTGCCCATTAACTGTTTTACTTCCGGGTGTTCGCTCAATATTTTTTTGGTGCGGATACGGTGCGGTTCGGGACTATTTGAAAATTGAAAATCGTTTGTCATGATGCTAAACTTGTGATTGCAAATATAACTAATTTAACCCTTAACATCTTGTAGAAGGCATTGTTCAATTCTTGGTAATTAAAGAGAGTACAAATCGGCTATAGACGCAAGGAAATGAAAAATTGAATGGATAATTTTAAACAAGTCAAAATCCAAAAACTACTGCTATTTTTGGCTCTATGATTCCATTCAATCAGTTTATATTGGCCAATGGCTTGCAAGTAATAGTGCACGAGGATCCAACGGTGCAAATAGCCGTGATGAATATTTTGTACGATGTGGGTTCTCGCGATGAAGACCCCGCAAAGACGGGTTTTGCTCATTTGTTTGAGCATCTGATGTTTGGGGGTTCCGTTAACATTCCAAGTTATGACGAACCCTTGCAATTGGTAGGCGGAGAAAACAATGCATTCACCAGCACCGACATTACTAACTATTACTTAACTGTGCCAGCCGCAAATATTGAAACCGGCTTTTGGCTGGAAAGTGACCGAATGTTGAGCTTGTCGTTTGACCCTACTGTGTTGGAAGTGCAACGCAAAGTAGTAATTGAGGAATTTAAACAACGTTACTTAAATCAACCTTACGGTGACGTGTGGCTGAAGCTTCGGCCGTTGGCTTACAAAACTCATCCTTATTTGTGGGCCACCATAGGCAAGGAGATCGGGCACATTGAGAATGCAACTATGGATGATGTGAGAAATTTTTTCTTTTCGCACTATTTACCTAACAATGCAGTATTAGTGGTAGCGGGCAACGTTACCACAGATCAAGTGAAGAGATTATCCGAAAAATATTTTGGCCCAATACCTGCCGGGAAAAAACCGTTGAGGAAATTACCGATAGAGCCAGTGCAGAAACAAAAGCGTGAATTAACCATAGAAGCAAAAGTCCCTGCCAACGCATTATATAAAACCTGGCATATGAGCGGCAGGTTTGACACTGATTATTATGCGGCAGATTTTATTAGTGATATGGTTAGCCGAGGGCAATCGAGCAGGCTTTATCAAAAGTTGGTGAAAGAGAAAGAAATTTTTAATTCCATTTCTTCGTTTGTCATGGGCACCATTGATCCGGGTTTGTTGATTGTGAGTGGTCGCGTGAATGAGGGTATTGAATTGAGAGATGCTGAAGCGGAAGTGGATCGGGTGATGTATGAAGTGAAGAATGAAATCACTGAAAGGGAATTGGAGAAGGCGAAAAATCAAGCCGCTGCCAGTTTTGAATTTGGTGAAGTAGAAGTGATAAACCGTGCTATGAACTTAGCGTTTACCTCTCTTTCTGGTGATATAGGGTTGATAAATCGCGAGAGCAAAATTATTGAGTCCGCTACCTTAGATGATGTGAAACGTGTAGCCGATACGATTTTGAAAGAGGAGAATTCGAATGTGCTGTATTATAGGGCATTGAAATAATCAACTTAAGAATGAAACTACGGATAGGACTTGGCTTTGATGTACACCAATTGGTAGAAGGGAAAAATTTTTGGTTGGGTGGGATTAAGCTTCCATCAACCAAAGGTGCAGTGGGTCATTCCGATGCTGATGTTTTGATCCATGCAATTTGTGATGCATTGTTGGGTGCTGCCAACTTGCGGGATATTGGGTTTCATTATTCCAACAAAGACCAACGGTGGAACGGGATGGACTCAAAATTCTTTTTGAAGGATGTTACACGCATGCTGACGGAAAAAGGTTGGAAGATTGAAAATGTAGATTGCACCATCTGTCTGGAAAACCCCAAGATCAATCCTCACATTGAAGAAATGAAAAAGGTGCTTGCTCCGTTGATGAATATTACTGAAGAAGATGTTTCTATCAAGGCAACCACGAATGAAACATTGGGGTACGTGGGCAGAGAAGAAGGAATTAATGCGATGGCAGTAGCCTTGATTCAAAAGGAGTGAGCGATCTGAAGATCATTTTAACAGAAGACGGATCAAGTTCCCTGATCAACCTTGAGCTCAACGAAACATACCACTCCATTCACGGAGCGATTCAAGAATCGGAGCACGTTTTTATTAAACATGGGCTTGCTTTTTTTGTTCGTCAAAAGGTCTCCAAAGAAATTTCAATTTTCGAAGTAGGGTTTGGGACAGGATTGAATGCGTTGCTTGCTTTGAAATACGCACAAGAAAATTGCATCAAAATTGGATATACTACTATTGAAGCTTTTCCGGTTGACCCGTTGTTGATTCGCGAATTGAATTATCCTAAAATCTTAGCCTTCGAAAACTCAGAAAAATATTTTCAACAGATCCATTCAGCTGGGTGGAATAAGGAAGAGGAAATAGCAGCGTATTTTTCCGTTTTCAAAATCAATATGAGGATTCAGTCTGCGCAGCTTCTGCCGGAAAATTTTGATTTAGTTTTCTTTGATGCTTTCGCACCCGATAAACAGCCGGAAATGTGGGAGCTAACTATCCTCCAGAAAATAACGGAGGCAATGAAGCCCAATGGAATTTTTGTGACCTATTCAGCCAAGGGGCAGCTGAAAAGAGATTTGATTTCCTTAGGGCTATCGGTAGAAAAATTGCCCGGCCCTCCCGGTAAACGAGAGATGACCCGAGCGATAAAACCTTAGCCTAAAGCCTCCACTTCCTCTACTTCCTCTGGCATCATCTTTCGGAAGAGATTTTCAATTCCTGCTTTTAACGTAATTGTTGAGGAAGGACATCCGCTGCAAGAACCTTGTAGGTTAACGGTAACTTTTTTTCCTTGTAATGAATGGAACGTGATTGCACCGCCATCTTGCTCTACAGCGGGGCGGATATATTCGTCAAGAATGTTTTTTATTTTTTTGATCGTTTCAGTTTCTTCTTGCTGTTCAGATGCCGGAGCCTTTACATCGAGAATCATTTTGCCCGATTCTAAAAAGGTTTGAATGTGTTTTTTTAAAGTCTCCTGTATTTCAATCCACTCTACATCTTCTTTTTTGGTTACCGTCACAAAATTGCTCATGTAAAACACGCGATCGACAAACGGATACATGAAAAGTTCTTGTGCTAGTGGAGCGGCCTCAGCCTCGGCAGGACTTGGAAAATCAAAGCTCATGCCTTCCGGGATGAGCATTTCGCTTACCACAAATTTGAGCGAATTGGGGTTTGGGTTTGATTCCAGGTAGATATGGATACTTTTGGGCGCGGCTTTTAACATATTGAGTGCTTTTAGTAGGCAACAAAAGTAGGAAAATTAAGTTCAGCCCTCTTGAAGCTTTTGCACTATCTCGTTAAATCAATACGATCAAAGAATTCCTCAACCCGATTATCAAATTTCCTTATCCAATATAGGAGGATTTCATACTTTTGCGCAAAGCGATTGGCGGTTCGTATGACGAAGGTATCGGTAGCTGAAAAAGGGAAAAATAATTTCTTTGAAGATGTTTTTGAAGTAGTTCGCCTTGTCCCAAAAGGGCGGGTGACCAGTTATGGAGCCATTGCCAATTATTTGGGAACAAAAATGAGTGCACGCATGGTAGGTTGGGCCATGAACGCGGCACATTCGGAAAAAGGGATTGCCGCCCATCGTGTTGTAAATTCGAAAGGACTATTGACTGGCCGTCATCATTTTGTACCGGCTTCTTCAATGCAAAAGAAGTTGGAAAAAGAAGGTGTTAAAGTAAAGAACCACCAAGTGCAGGATTTTGAAAAACGGTTTTGGAATCCAAGTAAAGAGTTGTTGTAAGAGCCTTTGAAACGCTTCGGATTGTGTAATTAAATATTTATTTTGAAATGATAGTTGACTTACGAAGTGATACAGTAACCAAGCCTACGCCTGCCATGAAGGAGGCAATGTTTAATGCCGAAGTGGGCGATGATGTTTTTGGCGAAGACCCAACAGTAAAAAAATTAGAGGCTAAATGTGCGGCTCTTTTAGGGATGAAGGCAGCGGTGTTTTGCCCCTCAGGCACCATGACCAACCAAATAGGTATACGAATTCTAACACAACCCTGTGATGAAGTCATTTGCTATAAAGGATCACACATATACAAGTATGAAGGAGGAGGGTTGGCCGGTAACAGCGGTGTTGGAACAAAGTTATTGACGGGCAATCGCGGGAGGATTTCGATAGAAGAAATAGCGCCTGTGATAGGGAATACAAATGATGCACACTCCGCCAGAACTTCCGTAGTGGCATTAGAGAATACGGTTGTGCGTGAAGCGGGCAGCTACTATACGCTTGATCAAATAAAAAAGATAAGCGAGTTTAGTCATGGAAAAGGAATGGCAATGCACTTGGATGGTGCACGTCTTTTTAATGCCTTGACAGAAACGAAGGACAACCCTGAGGAAATAGGAAAATATTTTGATACGGTTTCTATTTGCCTTTCGAAAGGACTTGGAACACCCATTGGTTCGGTATTGGTATGCAAGAAAGAATTGGAGTTGAAAGCCAGAAGGATTAGAAAAGTTTTTGGCGGAGGCATGCGACAAGCCGGCTATCTCGCTGCCGCGGGAATTTATGCCTTAGATCATCATGTTGAAAGATTAAAAGAAGATCATCAGCGGGCAAAGGAGCTGGGTAGTACGTTAAGTAAGTTGAGTTGGGTGAAGTCAGTGATGCCCGTTGATACCAACATTGTAATCTTTGAAGTGGCAAACACGTTAACACCCGAAAAGTGTTTGGAGGAATTTTCAAAAAATCAAATCAAAGCGCTTG
>JAYVPS010000060.1:0-2484 GCA_043757225.1 Cytophagales bacterium
CAACAATCCAGCTAAAAGGCTAAAAATGAGATTGATAGTAGTAAGCCTTTCAACAGTGAATCCTTGGTATCCAAAATAAATAATGATCGGGATATAGACGAAAAGTGGCACTGAGAAATGAACTTTAGAAAGCTTTTCAATAACGCCATTCTTAAACATTCGGGTTGATTCTGTTGTATTAGATACAAAATTCTTCATCCTCTTTCTTTTAATTTGACCGTCAAAGCTAAAACTTAATTAGCTAAGAATAAAAAGAATCGCACAGATTGAAATTCAATTTAGGCATGCTTGTCTAGATAATCCCAAACCAAGCTACTCGCACCTAAAATAGGTGCCGCTTGATCTTGCAAAGCCGATGGTAGGACTGTTACTTTTCCTCGAAAAATTGGCATTAAGTTGGCCTCCAGATGCTTGATCGTGGGTTTGAAAATCAAATCTCCTGCCTGAGCCAACCCACCAGAGAGGAAGATAGCTTCTGGATCTGTGTGAATAACTGTTTCCGCCAATTTCATTCCTAAAATTTTCCCTGTATATTCATACGCCTCGCGTGCAACAAGATCCCCACGAAGTGCTGACTCGGTAATCATTTTAGTATTAAGGTTATCAAAACTAATCTCGCGAAGTTCACTTGGCTCAAGGTGCTCAGCCAATAACTTGTAGACCGTTCTTTTAATTCCTGTGGCAGAAACATAAGTTTCCAAGCAACCGCGCTTGCCACAATTGCAATAACGTCCATTGGGGTTTACAGAAGTATGCCCAACTTCACCTGCGATTCCATGTTTGCCATTCAATAAAATACCACCGCATACAAATCCACTTCCCAATCCTGTGCCAAGGGTAATTACAAAAAAGTCTTTCATGTTCTTAGCATTACCGTAGATCATTTCTCCTACTGCAGCTGCGTTTGCATCATTGGTTAGAATGCAAGGAACAGCAAACTCTTCTTTGAACATTTTGGCCAATGGAAGAACGCCTTTCCATTTTAGATTAGTGGCACGCTCAATTGTGCCTGTGTAATAATTTCCATTAGCAGCGCCTACACCAATTCCAACAATAGTTGAGTCTGATGGTAATTCCTTAATTCCATGACGCAATGAATTGGTCATGCCTGTGAAGAAGTCTTGGAACTCCTCGTATTGCCCTGTTCGTATGCTCCCTTGGTGAAATATTTTTCCACTTCGGTCTACGATGCCATACTTGGTATTGGTTCCACCGATATCAATGCCAACGGTAAGTAAGTTCATTTTTTAAATGGAAAGAATTTTAGCGATACGCAGTGATTCAGTGTCAATTTCGTGATGATATTTTGTTATCATTTCAAAGCCGTTATACACTATTTTGTTGTTCTGGATGCCCACCATCACATCCAATTTTCCATGAAGCAATCCTTCGACAGCAGCAACCCCCATTTTACTGGCAAGCACACGATCAAAGTAAGTCGGAGTACCGCCTCGTTGTAAGTGACCCAAAATCGTAACTTTAATATCAAAATAATTATTGCGTTCTGAAAACTTTTTTGCCAGTTCAATAGCGCCACCAATTTTACTTCCTTCAGCAACCACAATTAAGCTTGATTTTTTATTGGTTTTCTCACCTTCATCTAGTTTTGCGAACAGGTCTTCCATCGAAATATTCTCTTCTGGGAGAATCGTACTGACCGCTCCTCCGGCAATGCCACAATTAATAGCAATATATCCCGAGTTCCTACCCATTACTTCGATGAAGAAAAGACGGTTATGAGAAATAGCTGTATCTCGAATTTTATCAATGGCCTCTACTGCTGTGTTGGTTGCGGTGTCAAAACCGATAGTATAATCAGTTCCAGCTAGGTCATTGTCAATGGTGCCAGGAATACAGATGGAAGGAATTTTATATTCCTCGAAGAATTTATGTAGGCCCGTAAATGTACCATCGCCACCGATGCCAACTAATGAATCAATCCCATTTTTTCGCAGATTTTGATAAGCCTTTTCGCGGCCTTCTTGAGTACGAAAATCTTGGCTACGTGCAGTTTTTAAAATCGTTCCTCCTCGCTGGATTATGTTTCCTACAGACCTTGCGCCCAGTTTGACAATTTCACCATCAATCATACCCTCATAACCACGCATGATTCCATAGACTTCCTTTTTATAGTAAATGGCTGCGCGAACTACTGCGCGAATAGCCGCGTTCATACCGGGTGCATCTCCCCCAGAAGTGAATACTCCAATCTTCGAAATTTTATTCTCCATTGATGAATAATAAGGCGTCAAAATTAGTGGAAGGATACAACTTTACAAGTATGCTTTTTTTTTGTCTGGTTACGCTTCTTTCAATCGTTTGAAATGATTGATCAGACCATTAGTAGAAGAATCATGAGAGGTGATCTTTCCTGAAGAAGTTAATTCTGGTAATATTTTCTTGGCTAAAACCTTCCCTAATTCTACACCCCATTGGTCGAAGCTGAAGATGTTCCAAATGACACCTTGCACGAAAATTTTATGC
>JAYVPS010000061.1:0-9067 GCA_043757225.1 Cytophagales bacterium
CGCCCCAAGCTGTTACTAACTTATCGGTATAGTGGTGTTCCATATTCAAAAGTAAGACACTATGGCGTATTTATTTCCTACTGCAAAATCTGGGTTAAAGTGTCACTAGTCTAAATATTCCGGCTTTATGAGAACCAAAACTATATATTTAAGTATTGTATTTGACAGTAGAGACTTATTGATCCGTAATTTTGTTACAAATTATCTAAACAAATTAGTTTAACGATGAGGGGTTTGATTTTGTTATTCTTTCTTTTAGTCGGCAAATTAGGTTTTGCTAACTATATATTCATTCCCATGGATGAAAAGCAGGCTAATCACCTGAAAGCCTATGGTATTGCTTACTGGGTACTGAAACTGGATACTGAAGTGGACTGGCTCCTTAACTACAGGGGAGGCAGTTTTATGTTTAAATATCACCCTAAAATCCAAAATGAACTGGTAGTACGAGGTGTTAGTTATGATATTATTTCTGATGCCCAAGCTAATTCCATTATTACAGAAATTGCAAGCCCAGCGGTAAATTACGATATCATGAAGCTGGAGAAATACCCGCGTATAGCAGTCTATTCTCCAAAATCAAAACAACCTTGGGATGACGCAGTTACCCTCGTTCTTACCTATGCTGAGATACCCTATACGGTAATTTTTGATGACGAAGTGCTTGATGGAGAATTGACAAAATATGATTGGCTGCATCTTCACCATGAAGATTTCACCGGACAATATGGAAAATTTTACGCTAGCTATGCCAACATGCCTTGGTATATCGATCAGGTAAAAGAGGCTGAAAGTACTGCCAGAAAATATGGCTTCCATAAAGTATCGCAATTAAAACTGGCTGCCTCTAAACGCATTAAAGAATTTGTAGCAGGTGGTGGATTTCTATTTGCTATGTGCTCGGCAACGGACTCTTACGATATTGCGCTGGCAGCCGAAGGGATAGACATTTGTGAACGGATGTATGATGGTGATGGAGCCGACCCTCAGGTGCAAGAGAAATTAAACTTTTCAAATACATTGGCTTTTACTGATTTTCATATTTCAAGGGATCCTTATCAATACGAATTTTCCGATATCGACAACAATGCGCCTGAGAGAGGTCTGCGCCAAGACAATGATTATTTTAATGTATTTCAGTTTTCTGCCAAATGGGATCCAATCCCTACTATGCTAACACAAAATCATACACGGGTGATTAAAGGCTTCTATGGCCAAACTACAGGATTCAAAAAAAATCTGATAAAATCAGATGTAACCATTATGGGTGAGAACAAAGAAATTAAGGAAGCCAAATATCTACATGGAGTTTTGGGTAAAGGCTTTTGGACTTTCTATGGCGGCCACGATCCTGAAGATTATCAGCATACTGTTGGCGAAGAGCCAACTGATTTGCATCTGCACCCGAACTCACCGGGTTATAGACTTATCTTAAATAACATTCTTTTTCCTGCCGCAAAGAAAAAAAAGCAAAAGACATAGGATGAAAAATACACTGTTGAGTCTCTTAACCATTATATTAATTGCAGGATGCAGATCGTCACCTTCACAAAAAATTGATTTACTAAAGGATCTAGTTACAAAACAGTTGGGTAAAGATGCTATTATCACCAAAAACAAACCTGACACATTCGCTTTGGCTTTTTCAGAAAAAGACAAATCAACATCGTATCTTATTATCAGGTTGTCTGACATGAAAATTATTGAACAGGAAAGAATAAGTCAGGGAAACATTGCTTGGAATGGAGAGATGGAATTAAAAATTATCAAAATTCCCGGTATCATTCGTGCTACTGACCAGCCAAGCGATTTCGTAACTATTGTCGACCTCAATAAATATCTCATAAAACAGTTTTAAGGTGAAAAAAATAATTATCTATAGCCTAGGAGCTATCCTTTTGGTGTACGCTTTAATCTCCATCCATAAGAAAACCATTCTTGAACGGTCAGAATCAGAGGCAAATACATTTGCGATTCATACAGACGGCCCTTCAGAATTCATAAAATTCCATCGAGCCATACGAACCAAGGAAGGAGAAATAGAACCGGGATATGAAAACAACTACCAACTAAAAGAACTTGAGAAAGGAATTCAACATTCATTAAGTATCAACAAGATAGCTCGCACAGAAGGAGCTAATGGAGTAATTGAATTTAAAGAACGCGGGCCAGGCAATGTACCCGGAAGAACGCGCGGACTTATTGCAGACCCTGACGATCCAAGCTCTAAAACCTGGTACGCAGGATCGGCTAGTGGTGGCATTTGGAAAACGATTGATGCGGGTAATAACTGGCAATGGCTTACACCGAACTTGCCCAATTTAGCAACCACAGTATTGGCAATGGCCGAATCAAATCACAATGTTATTTATGCAGGTACTGGCGAAGGTTTTGGCAACCTAGAAGGTATTGCAGGTAGCGGGATCTTTAAAAGCACAGATAGGGGAATTACTTGGAATCTCCTCTCTTCATCCGCTAATTTAGATGATATTAATAGAATTGTAATTGATCCATCAGCCGAGAATACCATTGTTGCTGCAACGAATATTGGCATCTTTAGATCGACCAATGGAGGAAATTCCTGGGTAAAAGTTTTTACTGGTTATGTGCAAGACCTGCGCGCTACTCCAGGCAATTTTTCAATTCAATATGCCGGACAAAATAGCGTTGGGGTTTTAAAATCTATTGATGGCGGAGCCTCATGGAATTTATCAAAAACAGGCATGAGCCCTACTGGCAGGGTGGAAATTGCCGTGTCGTCAGTTAAAACAGATCGAATTTTTGCTTCTACTGAGGGAACCCTTTCAGGAAATAAATCCGATCTTTATTTGTCAGACAACGGAGGAACAAGTTGGAGCCTCGTTGATTTAACAATCGATTCAAAAGCAGTTAATTACCTAAGTGATCAAGGATGGTATGACAATACATTGGCATGCGATCCGTACAATAAGGATATAGCTTATGTAGGTGGTGTCGGAGTTTATAAGGTAACCGTTGGAACTGGCAGCGCAAATGTTGTTGGCAGTTACTCCATTAAAAAAGAAGATAACGCCAGTTTTTTAACGCTTATCAATTTTGGCGCAACTTCAGGTGCAGGCACATTAGAAATTGGGGCGTTGGCCAACAAGACCAATGTTGAAATACGCTTTGGTCCCGGCAAAGGTCAAATGGCACATCAGTTTTGGGTGCCTGACAATGCTACTTCTGGTGTTCTTACTAGCAGCTACTCTTACAAAGGCTACTTATCGGTACCATTTGAAGTTTGGGATGTTACAAACAACAAGCAACTAATGGTATCTTTTCGTGACCAAGACAGAAATGGCCAGTTTAACCTACTTCTTTTAAATAACAGTTCTGCCATTGCCACCGAA
Organism: Cytophagales bacterium; assembly: GCA_043757225.1. GTDB lineage: Bacteria > Bacteroidota > Bacteroidia > Cytophagales > Cyclobacteriaceae > ELB16-189. Next base: position 3,372 of record JAYVPS010000061.1, read on the forward strand.
CAGAGTAGAGAATATATCTACATTAATAATGTTGACTATAATCCTGCAAGCCCAAGTTCTTCAATTATGGCAACAGGCGGCATTGCATTTAACCAAATGTATTTTTTCTGGCCGGTTCTTTCCTCCGGTTCTATTTGGAATTCACTCAGCTTACCAACTTCAAATCTTCAAATTACCTATTCAGAGATCCCTAAATTAACAAGTACGGTAGTTACTGTCTCCGATCCATACAAAGACTTTGACGGAAAAAATAATGCAAATTTTGTTCATCCTGATCAACATAACATAGTAGCTATTAATCGAAACGATGCCACTAAAACTTATCAAATTCTTCTGGCCAATGATGGAGGATTATTTCTGTCTAAAACGAGTACTCAACCTGGCATCGCACAAGGAGATTGGACCAAGGTGGGGAATGGCTATAATACCAGCCAATTTTATGGCGTGGATAAAAAGCCAGGAGCCCAGGAATATTTAGGCGGAATGCAAGACAACTCAACCTATTTTACCCCCACTGGTAGAGTTTCATCTGCGAGCACACCATTCAATACCAACTCAAACTTGAGTGGAGATGGCTTTGAAGCAATTTGGAACAATCTAGACGGAAAAAAGATGATTGGCGGATCCCAAAATAATAACTTCTCGAGATCTTTAGACGGAGGATCAACATGGGAAGGTGCAATAACTGGGCTTACCACTGACAAAACTAAATTACCTTTCATCTCTAAGTTAGCTAATTCCAAGCAAGCTCCAGATATTCTATTTACGATTGGCTCGGAGGGTGTATGGAAATCAAATGATTTTGGTGGAAACTGGACGTTGACACCTATTACTACTAATTGGGGTTTCAATTCGTATACAGATGTGGAAGTATCCAGGGCAAATGCCAATATCATCTGGGCAGGAAGTGGCATGAGTTCTTCTTTAAAACTATTTGTCTCGACAAATGGTGGCAAAACGTTTAACACTACCAATAATTTCAGCAATGCGAAAGGATCAATAACAAAATTGGCTAGCCACCCACTCGAAGAAAAAACAGCTTATTCTTTATTCTCCTTTGCCAAATCGCCTAAAGTTCTAGTAACAAAAGACCTTGGTCAAAGCTGGCAAGAATTAAGTGGCTTTGGAAATGGAACTGTGAGCACCAATGGATTCCCTGACGTAGCCGTCTATTGTTTATATGTTCGTCCTGACAATCCTAACATCATTTGGGCTGGTACTGATATCGGAATTGTCGAATCACTAAATGGTGGTACATCTTGGGCACTCTTAAACGATCCTAACTTTCCTAATGTAGCTGTATGGGATATGAAGGGACAAGATGATGAAGTTGTTATAGCCACTCACGGAAGGGGTATTTGGACTGCTAAGGTACCCGTTGATCAAAATAGCACAATAAAGAATCCCATCATCATTGCAACGGGCACTTCTCCACAATCTGATGTTGTTATTCGATTTCAAATTGACGAAAAGTTTGATTCAACTCTGGTAGCTTTTAATTCAAAAACAATTGGCAAAATTGGCAAAATAACACCGGGCACATATGATATTAAAATAAAGGGGGTATCGATCGGTAGCAATGAGTACAAGCTTATTAGCTATCTGGGCTCTGCCCCTATTCACTCTGCCACTACGTTTGGTCTAAAAATTCCTTTGAACCCTAACTACAAAACTCAATACTTTAACTTATTCACACTTGATACAGATTTCTATTTGATTGGTTTAGAGTTCGGAGCAAAAGAATTTGGATCCTCTAATTTAAGCTTGCAAACCAAACATGATTATGCTCAGAATTCTGAAAGCGTTGCAGTACTGAAGCAACCAATTGTAGTAGCAACTTCTAATAATACCTTTTTCTATCAAGATGTAGCGTTGGTACAGCCTTCTGGCCCTGAGGTAACTTTTGGACAGCCGAATTTTAAAGATTATGTAATTGTGGAAGCCACAAAAAATGGATTGGATTGGATACCCCTCAAAGATGGATACAATGCTTCTGCTAATACAAATTGGTTGACTGCTTACACCTCAGGCAAACCTGGGGATCCGACTCTATCAGCAGATCAGTCCATTGACTTAAAGACAAAATTTCTTGCAGGCGATACATTACTTTTTCGTTTCCGATTAAAATCAGATGCCGATGCCATTACTGGGTGGGGGTGGTCAATCGATAATCTTTTCATTCAACAAACTCCAACAGGGATTCAGCAAGAGAATACTTTTATAAACGATCTTGTGCTTTATCCAAATCCAACATCAGATAAGGCAACCTTGCAATTCACCTTGAAAGAAAATTCTGTTGTAGCAATCGAAACGATTGATGGAACTGGCAAACAAGTATTGGGTAAATTACTTGGTCACCAAACCTCTGGCAGTCATCAAACAGAAATTGATTTTGAGAATTTGAGTAACGGAATCTATTTTATCAAACTAAAGACTGATCGAGGAGAAAAGTCTATTAAAGTAATTTTAAGGAAATAATTCGCTGAATTTTTTTCTTGATAGTCCTCTTTTTTTACCTCCCAAAATCATCCTGAAGCCGTACAATATCATCTTCATTAGATGGATTGTTTTGGTCTGTGTGCATCCATATCTCGGCTATCATGCCCCATCCATCTAAACCAACCAATCGATGACGCTGACCTTGGTTGAGTTGGACTATTTCACCTTCTGCCAATTTTTTCAGTGGCCCTTGTTGATCTGTGTCACTGATCACAATACCAGCTTCGCCCCTAACCAGTTTCCATATCTCTGCACGCCTATGGTGATACTGCCAGGAAAGTCTTTGATGTGGTGCCACCACCAAAATTTTAGGGCTCAATTTTCCGCTTATTGAAAGATCAGATTGTTGCCAGTGCGGAAAGAACAGTTGAATGAACCGGGGAGCAAGCGATTCTTCAATTACAAAGAACCCTCCCCAGGGCCTGGTAAAATCTTTGGAAGCCACCACCAATTCTAACTCCGCAATTTTCTTCTCAATAGAGGTTAAGACTTCTTGCTTGCTTGTATTCTTTGATAAGTTAAGATTCATCATATTATTTTGCGATATATTCTTTTAAGATGCCAGCCCAGTGCTGGTAGCCAAGTAAGTTCAAATGTAGCCCATCTGTTGAATAGTTAGATCCCATGTTTCCATCTTTGTCCAGAAATTTGGAGTAAATATCCACGTAAGTGGAGTTGAACTTTTTCGCATATTTTCCTATCTGCCCGTTGATAGTAATGATATGGTTCCCGTTTTCACGAAAGTTCTTTGGAAATTGCTTAAAACTCTCATTCAAAGGCAAAATGCTTTGAATAAAAATCTGAGTTTCCGGTGAACCAGCATGAATCTTTGCGATGATATTAAATATATTTTCAATGACTACCTCTTCGGGAGTCTTTCTCGATAAGTCATTGATTCCTATTAATAAAAATAACTTAGAAGGCTTTCTCTTTACAATGTCATCCATCCGATTGAGAACCCCAAACGTTACATCACCTGAAATTCCGCGGTTGATGATTGTAGAGTCATTAAGTAATTTCCTCCAGTTGGCTCCCTCAGTAATGCTGTTACCCACCATCATAATTTTACCCAGCGCAATAGGCTCATTTATAAAAGTCTTCATTCGCGTTAGATAATGCTCGGGTAAATTCGGCAATGTATCATACTTCTGCGTTTGCGCTGACGAGGAAAAAAAACCAAACCCAAAAAAAACCAATAACCACTTAAATTGATGTCGTCTCATTTTTTTGTTTCAAGTGTTGCTTTCAATTTCTGACCTCCGCCAATCTCGACAACCGATGACCCATATACGCGAATGGTTGACTTAATAAAATCCTCATCATTCGCTTTATAAATATTATCCACATATTTCTGTGGATTTCGATCAATGTATGGAAACCAAGTGCTATGAATTTGCACCATAATACGGTGACCCTTTTTGAAGGTGTGGAGAATGTCTTGCAGGGTTACATTCACATCGGTAATTTCATTGGGCTTGAAAGGCTCCGGCTTCTCAAAACTATTTCTAAATCGGCCACGGAAAACTTCATGCCGTACCAATTGCTGATAGCCTGCCATGATGATATTTGGTGGGTTATGCTTATCATTGGGCATATCAGATGGATACACATCAATTAACTTCACAATAAAATCAGCATCGGTGCCAGTCATTGAAACCTTTAACTTTGCCAAAATTTCCCCTGCAAGGGTCGCATCTTCATTCAGGGGGTCAGTTTCAAACGTAATCACATCAGGCCTGCTTGAAGCTTCTCGCTGATCGTCACTCATAAACCTGCGAGGTGTAAAGACTAATCCCTCGGTTTGTGAAGTGTATGGTACCGGCTTTGCGGGATCACTTACATATTCGAAAATAGTCTCTGCCTTGGTGGGTTGATTAACCGATAACCTGCCATTCTCGCCAAAATATAATTTCATTGGCAGTATTTCTTTTGGAGGCCACTCCGCTAACTGCTTCCAGGTTTTCAAGCCACAGTCAAACATGTAGGCTTCCGGCAATTTGGGTTGTGCACCTTCTTTTAGGGTAGCCGTAAAAAACTTCCGCTCAATCTCGCGTTGGTAAAAAGTAGAAATACTATCGCCAAAATAAATATGATTAACCTGCTGAAAACCCCGTTCGCGTGCCCAATCACCATGACTCCAAGGCCCCATCACAATTGTATTATAAGTAGAGGGGCTTGTGCTTTCAATGCACTTGTAAATGTTTAGTGGCCCGTACAAATCTTCCGCATCAAACCAACCACCTACGGTCATGATGGAGTGCTTTACATTTGTAAGATGTGGTAATAAATTTCGCTTTTGCCAAAAGTCATCATAGTTGGGATGATCGATGATCTGGTTCCAAAAGAAATTATCTCCATGATATTTTTCTGTCGCATGCTTCAGCGACCCCATTTTTAGGTTAAAATCATAACCATCTTTTGGCTGTCGTTGAAACATACGCTCCATCTTATCGTCATACCAACTTTTGGTGGTAGGTTTATCTTGCTGGTAACCAAAAACCGGAAGAGCCCCCAGGTAACTTTGAAGAAAAACCCCTTGATGGTGAAAGTCATCGAAAAAGAAATCTGAGATAGGGGCTTGTGGCGAAGAAGCTTTTAAAGCCGGATGAGCATCCGGTATACCAGCGGCAGTATAAAAACCGGGATAGGAGATCCCCCATTGACCAACGCGACCATTACTTCCCTTTAAATTTTTAATCATCCAGTCGATGGTATCCCATGTATCAGAAGCCTCATCAACAGCTGTTTTATTTTTAAGGTCGTTGCCGGGAATGTTTGGCGTCATGTTATCAAAGGTTCCTTCGGACATCCAACGACCACGCACATCCTGATAAACAAAAATGTATCCATCATACATTAAATACTTAGACGGCCCCAAGGATTTCTTGAACTTATCAACCCCATACGGATCAACACTATAACAAGTGCGTTGCATTAAGATAGGATACGTTTTGGTTTTGTCTTTCGGAGAATAAATGCTGGTGAAGAGCTTTGTACCATCTCGCATTGGAATTTGCACCTCCATTTTTTCATAATGTTGACGCACATAAACTGAGTCAGGCATTTGGGCCAAGGCAACAGAAGTGCTAAACAATAGAATTACTAACTGGAGTTACGCATAGTCAAAAGAGAGTTGATAGTCTGGCTTAAGCTCGGCAAGTTTTTTGAAAGCTGCTTTTAGAGCCGACCACTGTATC
>JAYVPS010000062.1:0-9063 GCA_043757225.1 Cytophagales bacterium
AACGTTGATTTAAGGATTACGACCACTCAGGGATGTACCGGATCTACAACATTTCCGGTCAGGGTAGGAGATGTTCCTATTGTTGATTATAACTGGACAGCCATCTGTACCAATGATAAAACTAAATATATAGATATTACCAATCCCGGCTCAATAAGCGTTATCACTAATTACACATGGGATTTTGGTGATGGCGATGTTATTTCTGGTGCAGCTGGTGGAAGTGTACCTGTAGGAACACATAGCGGAAGAACAATAGGAACGTTTAAAGACCCACAGCATAATTATGTGTTAAATGGAACCTATTCAGCAAAGCTTACCGTGGGCACTAATGATGGTTGCAATGGCACTAGGGTGCAAAATGTATTTATTCTTCCAGCTGGAACTACTGTAACGCCTCTTCCTGATTCTCCTTATGTGGTAGATTTTGAGACCAATAATGCTGGGTGGATCGCTGAAGGCCTTAAGGTTAGCTTGCCATTTACAGTGCCAGTATTTAGCTCGTCAAGCTGGATGTATGGAACTCCCTCAGGGGCAACCATTAATACTGCGGCTTCGGGAAGTAAGTCGTGGTGGACAGGAAAGAATTTCCCAGTAACCGGTACCTATTTCAAAAACGAATCATCGGCAGTCAACGGCCCTTGTTTTGACCTGACACAATTGAAGAGACCAATGATTTCGCTTGACTATTGGTCTGATGCTGAAAATAATTTGGATGGAACGGTGGCACAATATTCAACTGATGGTGGATTAAATTGGAGAATTATCGGTCCTCCAGAAGGTCAGGTCAGCAGAGATGAGGGATTAAATTGGTTTAATGGTCAAGGTATTCCGTCAAATCCGGGTATTCAGCCAATTGGAAATTATGGATGGACAGGCAAAGTAGGTGGATGGAAAACCGGCCGATTCAACCTCGATAGAGTGCCTGTTTTAGAAAGAAGTCAGGTTCGAATACGAATTGCTTTTAGTAGTAATGATACAAATCCGTCAACCCAAAGCTTTGATGGCTTTGCATTCGATAATGTGTTGGTAGGCGATAAGGCTCGAATTGTTTTAGTGGAACACTTTACCAACTATTCGGTCAGCATGGATGCTGATACTTACCTTAATAATCTTTACAGCGATCAAATTGATATCAATAAATCAAATAGGGTAGATAGTGATTTCAACGATATACAATATCATATTAGTTATGGGGCATTCAACAGCGACTTGTTAAATACTGATAACCCCAATGACCCTAATGCACGCTCATCCAGCTATGGAGTATCACAACCAGCCAAAACTTTTATGGATGGAATCAGGAATCAACAATTCAATGGCGTCACCACGAGTATCAACAAAGTTGAACTCGACCGCAGAGCATTAGATGCGCCAAAGTTTTTATTGAAAATAGACACAATCCCTACAGGCAAAAACAATAGTCTAAAGGTGACGTTGAAAATGACCGCTAATATTGCAGTAACCGAGCCATTGATTGCTCAGGTGGCATTGGTAGAGAATGATGTAGTGGTTGCCGGTGTAGGAACATTTAAAAAAGTATTAAGAAAATTACTTTTTGGTAGTGATTTAACTAAACCCGATGGAATTACCATTACTCAACCTTTTGCATTAGGCCAAACATTGGTATTGCCAAACCCTGCGCAAGAGATTGATATTAACGTTAGGGTAGCCAACCCAACTAAGCTTAAGTTAATAGGCTTTGTTCAGAATAAGAACACTGGCGAAATTTATCAAAGTGCTATTTTAAATGTGGGTTATAAGAAAGGTGCACCGGTGACTGCTGTGGATGATAATGATTCGCCAATGGTTGGTAACTTAAGAGATCTGCAAATCTACCCTAACCCTGCCAATGGTAAATTTAACTTTGGTATTCCTGGAAATTTTCCGGAGGGTTATGTTTGGAAGATCGCTGACCAGCGTGGAATTTTTGTGCAAAAAGGAGACTTTAATCAGGCTGTCAATGGTGTGGTGAGTGTTGATGTTTCGACCTTGATAAACGGAGTTTACTTTGTGTTAATTGGTGCAGAGGGCAAAGCACCAGTGTATAGGAAGTTGGTGGTGATGAACCAGAATTAATAGACTCGCTTTAAACTTTGTAAGGCACTCTCTAATATTCCGCAGAACTCATCAACGAGGCCGTTAATCCCTTGTTTTCGGTGCAAACCCTTGGCTTGGCTTTCAATTTCAATGGCAATTGTTTTAGCTCGTTGCATACCCATAAGAGTTATCGAAGCCTTTATCTTATGAATGGCCCTAGCCAAATTTACCCAATCACGCGATTTAGTAAATCTGCTGATCTCTTCAATGCTTTTTGGCATTGTTTCTACGAAGGTATTTACCATCTCTTTAACAAATTTTTCATTGTTGTTAGATACGGTTTTTAGGTAGCCTAAATCAAAATGCGAAATTTCCAGTTTAGGTTTTTGAATTTTTGCTGACCTCGACTTTAATGTTTTCGAGGCGTACCTGCTTAGTATCTTAAATAAATCTTCTGGAGTAAATGGCTTAGCAAGGCAATCATCCATGCCTTCAGTTAAGCATTTTTCAATGTCTTTTCTACTAGCATTGGCGGTGAGGGCAATAATCGGCAAGCTGTTTTTTGGGTGGTCAAATGACCGGATTGATTTTGTTGCTTCAAATCCGTCCATTACGGGCATTTGAATATCCATCAAGACCACATCAAATGACTTGTTCTTAACTTTCTCAACAGCCACAAAACCATTTTCGGCCGTTTCGACTTCACAGCTCCATGTTTTTAAGATGCTTCCAGCGTAGAGACGATTAATATCGTTATCCTCCACCAATAGCACAGATAATTTATTCAAGGATTTATTGGTAGTGTTTCCTTGAGAAAAATTTCCATTGTGAATGGCTTTAATGTCGCCTTTTTGATAGGGGATGACAAAAGAAAAGACAGACCCTTCATCGATTTTACTTTTTACTGAGATTGTTCCGCCTTGCAGTTCCACCAATTGCTTTACGATTGTGAGGCCGAGTCCTGATCCTCCGTATTTCCGTGTAACACTTACATCTGCTTGGCTGAAACTTTCAAAGATGGTCTTTAGTTTATTTTTTGGTATTCCGATGCCTGTATCAGATACTTCAAATTTTAAATAATAGTTTTTTCTTTCTTCCTTTTGAACAGTACATTTTACCCTAATGTAGCCTGAGTGTGTGAATTTAAGCGAGTTGCTGATCAGGTTAATTAATATCTGATTTAATCGCACGGGGTCTCCCAGAAAAATTTTGTTTGCTTCCGGTGATAGTTCTGGGATTAAGCTTAATTTTTTTTCTTTTGCCTGATGATCGAAAGTGCCGATCAATGAATTGAAAAGATCGCTTAAGTTAAACCCTATTTTTTCCAATTTTAATTTACCTGATTCAATTGAAGTCAAGTCTAAAAGATCATTGATAATAACTTTCAGATTGTCAGCAGCGCTTTTAATGGCACTTAAGTACATAGCTTGCTCCGCTTCGCTCGGCTTTTGATTCAACAAGGTTGCCATCCCGGAAATACCATTGATTGGTGTTCGGATTTCATGGCTGATATTGGCTAAAAATTGTTCCTTGGCCTTTTGAGCACGCTGTAATTCTTCTGCGTCCTTCTTGCGTTGAGTTATATCTCTGCAATCCAAAATAAAGCCTTGTATCTTTTCTTTTTGTTTAAGATTGATAGAGTTAAACTCGAGGTATTTGTAGGTCTTGTCTTTGCACAAGAATTGAAACTCAACTGATTCAAAGTAACGTTTTCGCTTGATGGCGGAATAGGTTCTTTTAAACTTTGATAATGAAGATGGAAGAATGAAGTCGAAGAAATTTTTACCAATTAAGCTTTTAGGTTTGTGGCCTAACGTTTCTTCTACAGAGGCGTTATGGTAGAGGATTTCGCCCTGATAGTCAACAATAAAAATAATATCCGAGCCATCTTCAACGACTGCCTTATAAAAACCACCTCTTTTTACATACGATTCTAACGATGTCATCTTATATGCCCGCTTGTTCCATTTCCTTTAGGTATCTATATATGGATGATTTGCCAATATCCAAACGCCTAGCCACTTCCAATACGTTATCATCATACTTGTTTAAATAACTTCGAATAATCTTGTACGAGTATTCTTCCAGTGTCATTTCCTTCAGCATAAAAGCATCATCGCTTAAGATGGTATTGAAAGTAATGTCTTTTGCTTGCAGCTCATTCCCATCTGACATGACCGCTGCCAGATCGATGATTGACTTTAATTCTCTCACATTGCCGGGGAAGGGGTAATGCAATAGTTTTTCTTGTGCCTCATTGGTTATTTTAATTTTTGACAACTGATTTTCTTTGGAAAATTGATCCAGAAAGAATTTGGCTAGAAGCAGAATGTCCTGACCCCGCTCTCGTAAGGGAGGCAATTGAATGGGTAGACCCAATAAGCGATAATAAAGATCTTCGCGGAAATTTTTGGCCTTTACTTCTTCCTGTAAGTTTCTGTGAGTTGCAACCAATACCCGCACATCTAACTTCACCACTAGATTTCCTCCTACACGGGTTAATTCCTTTTCTTGTAAAACACGCAGTAATTTAGATTGTAAGTTGATGTCCATCTCACCAATTTCATCTAAGAAAATAGTACCTCCTTCCGCTTCTTCAAATTTTCCTATCCTTTTTTGAAGCGCTCCTGTAAACGATCCTTTTTCATGACCAAATAATTCGCTTTCAATAAGATCTTTTGGGATTCCAGCAATGTTCACGGCCACGAAGGGTTTGCTTTTCCTTTTGGAGTTGTAGTGAATTGCCTTTGCAACCAATTCTTTTCCAGTGCCGGTTTCACCAGTGATAGAGACTGTTATTTGGGTTTTGGCTGCTTTTTCCAGTAGATCGAAGACTTTTTTGATAGGTGAGCTGTTGCCGATAATACTTTTTTCAAATTCATACTTAACCGAAATCTCTTGCTGTAAGCGACCTATCTCCCGAATAAGAGAAGTCTTGTTGCGTGCGTTTTTAATAGAATTTAGGATGCGATCTTTGGCTTCTTCGTCTTTTGTGATGTAGTCAAAAGCCCCGGACTTCAAAAGTTCTACAGCCGTTCCTATTTTCTCCTGAGCGGAGACAATGATTACGCTAATATCGGGATCGAATTCTCGGATGCTTTTCAAAACCCTTTCTCCCGGCATATCGGGGAGTGAGTAATCGAGGGTTATAACCGATGGCTTTTTGAATAGATGATCCAAACATTCCTTGCCAGTGGAGAAAAATTCGGCCTCAAAATCTGGATTTAATGAAAGTACAAACTTCAAAAACTTAGTATAAGAGGGGTCATCTTCAACAACGAATATCTTTATCGGGTCTTTTTCGTACATTGGGTGTAGGTATTTGCTTAAAAGTAAGTCTTAGTTAATGCAATTAAAAGGGTAAAATTTACGTCAAATTTCGGATTTTTGTAAAGTATTTCTTTATGATACACGAATTGGAAAAACTCCTGCCTGCCGAAGCTGAGCAGATTTTTAAATCTCCTTTGTTGGTTTGCATTCTAATTGCTGGTGCCGATGACGACATCGACCGAAAGGAAATAAGCAAGGCTATTCAAATTGCCCAAGGAAAACAGAAGAAAAATAACTCACGTCTTGTTAAATTCTTTCAATTAATGGCAGAAGATTTTGAGGATAAGCTGAAAGTAGTGATGCAATCTTTTCCCAATAAAGCCAGGGATCGCAATCCTTTGATTGTCAAAGAGCTTCAGCAGCTCAATCAAATCCTTCCAAAGATTGACCCATCGATCGCGATTGAATTTTATAAGAGCCTTCTTGAGATCTCCCATGCTGTTGCCAAGTCATCGGGCGGCCTGCTGGGGATGCAGTCAGTAGGCGAAGAGGAGGCAAAATATATCTCCTTACCAATGATTCAAGCGCCTTCTGTTAATGCCTAAATCAAGAAGCGTCTTTGCAAGTTCCGCTGTACCGTTTCAGCTGGTATTCATCATGTGGTTGGCATTCAGCATTGAATTTTTCTATCAAATTGATCTTGGTTTTTTGGGGATAAAGCCTCGAAACTTATGGGGGCTTATTGGAATTGTTACCGCTCCCATGATTCATGGTACTTACATGCACTTGCTTTCCAATACCTTTCCACTTCTCTTTTTAGGCACCGTTTTATTTTTCTTTTATGAACGAATTGGAGCGCTTGTTTTCTTTCGGGGCTATTTCATTACCAATATTTTAGTGTGGATTTTCAGCCCGCGCCCATCGTATCATATCGGTGCCAGTGGGTTGATTTATTCCCTTGCTTCCTTCTTAATTTTCTTTGGGTTTCTTAGGCAAGATTTCCTCTCGCTGTTGATTTCTATTGCTGTTATTATTGCCTATGGTGGCATTTTTTATGGGGTGCTTCCTATTGATCCCCTTGTTTCTTGGGAGTCTCATTTGGCGGGGGCTTTGGTTGGTGCGGTTACAGCGTTTAACTTGGCAGATAAAAAACGGATTCGATAGATGGACGCAATAGCAAAGGATATTATTAACAATCTAAAGGCAAAAAAGTATGAGCCTATCTACATCCTCCAAGGAGAAGAAACTTTTTATATCGACTTGATTGCCAATTATATTGAGACTCATACCCTAAGTGAATCTGAAAAGTCTTTTAATCTGGTAATCCTCTACGGAAAGGATGCGCCCATGAATGTGATCTTGACTAATGCCAAACGATTTCCTATGATGGCTGAGCGTCAGGTGGTGATCGTGCGTGAGGCACAAGATATTCCAGATCTGCAAAAAGAAATGGGGGCAAAGCTGTTGCTCGATTATGTTGCGAGGCCTGTTCCTTCTACTGTACTGGTTCTGTGTCATAAGCACAAGACATTGGATAAGCGAAAGGAGTTGGGGAAGAAGCTGGATAAGCTAGCGGGCGCTGCTACGTTCAAAAAGATTTACGATAATCAGCTTCCAGATTTCATTGCAGGGTATATCAAAGACAAAGGTTTTAAAATTGAATCTGATGCCATACAAGTGTTGGCAGAATGTGTTGGTACAGACTTAAATAGGCTGGCCAATGAGATCGACAAGGTTTTGATTAGTGCTAAGAAAGAGGAAGCAATTACCTCCACTCAGGTGATGGCACAAGTAGGTATTAGTCGCGAATACAATATTTTTGAATTGCAGAAAGCGCTGATTTTAAAAGATCCTTTGAAGTTGGCGAAGATTGTTCACTACTTTGAAGGCAACATAAAGAAAAACCCATCCATACCAATGGTGGCCTTCTTATTTTCATTCTTTAGTAAAGTATTGGTGGGTCATTGTGCTTCCGATAGGAGTGAGCGCGGTCTCGTTAACTCATTAAAGATCAGCCCGTATGCAGTTAAAGATTACAGTGCTGCTTTGCAGCGATATTCGCTTAATCAGGTCATTACCAACATTTCATTATTGAAAACGGCTGACCTAAAATTAAAGGGTGTTAACTCGGGGAGTGAAGATGAAAGCCAGATTTTAAAAGAACTCGTTTTTCGCTTGATCATCTGATAGTTGACTATCCTCACCTATTCTTTTTTTACCTAAATCATTACTTAAGCTGGAATTTTCTTAATGACATTTTTCATTGAATTGAGTTTCGATTCGGTTTGAATTTGTAGCTTTGAATCCGTGTAATTCCAAATTGTTTTTTCGCACGGATGATATTTTTTAAACTGAAGTCTGCAATAATTTACTGTATTTCCTGTTCTGTGAAAAACGTTTTCATGAGAAGTTTCTTCTTGGTTCTTTTTCTTACTGCTTCCTGTGTAGTTCAGGGTCAGGAACTTTTGAGCCAACAAAAGGAAGAGCGTCTTTTTAAAAGGGGTATTGAATTGATGGATCGAAATCAGTTTGGTGCCGCCCGTGAAAACTTTACCGAGTTCCTGACTATCCATATCGTTCTGGATCTGAAGCGAGTGGATGCAGAATACTACCTTGCCTTCTGTGCCTTGAATCTTTTCCACAAGGATGCTGAGAAGCTTTTTTTTGATTTCACTTCACAGCACCCGACACACCCTAAAGCGGCTATGGCCAATTATGACCTCGCTAACTTTTATTATACCGAAAAAAATTACAAGAAGGCTTCCAGCTATTATGCTAAAATAGATTTCCCGAGCTTGAGTGCCGAGCAGCAAAACACCGGACGATTTCGGTCGGGCTATAGTCTGTTCAACCAAAAGGCTTTGAAAGATGCTCTCGATCAATTCAACGATATCAAATCACAAGGCGGGCAGTATGGTCCTGCGGCCAGCTACTATGCAGGTTTTATTGAATACAGTCAGGCAGAGTATACAAGTTCGCTCACTGATTTAAAGCGTGCAGAACTAAATGAGGCATATTCTAAAGTTGTTCCTTACCTAATTGCCAATGTTTATTTCAAACAGAAAAATTATAACGACCTGCTTACCTACACAGCATCAATAAAATCCACCGAGGGCTTGACCAATGGTGATGATATTTCATTGCTTTCCGCGGAAGCGTATTATAAAAAGCGGGACTATAAAAATGCACTTGATTCTTATACTATTTATTTAGCTGGAAAAGAGGATAAGGCTGACAAGGGCATTTTATTACGTGCAGGCTATTCTGCTTTTGTGTTAGGACAAGACCAATCAGCGATTGATTATTTGAAGCTTTCTTTTACAGATAGGGACTCAGTGGGTTTTTACTCTGCTTACTACCTCGGCACACTTTATTTGAAGCTACAGCAAAGACCTATGGCGCTTACTTCTTTTGGAATTGCCCGCCAATTTAAGCCCGATCAAAAATTGGTTGAGGAGTCTTCTTTTCAGTTTGCCAAAATTGCTTATGACTTGGGGCGTTCAGATCAGGCCATTACCGAATTTGAAAACTTCTTGACTACTTTTCCCAATAGTTCTCACGTTACAGAAATAAAGGAACTACTCTCTCAGGCATATGTCAATGCCAATAATTTCAACAAGGCAATTGAATACATTGAGTCGTTGCCTACCCTGAGCAAAGGAGTGGAGCGTGCGTTTCAAAAAGCAACCATGCTAAAGGGGTTAGACTTATTTAATAAAGAAGATTATCCTCAGGCTGTTCAGTTTTTTGAGA
>JAYVPS010000063.1:0-2458 GCA_043757225.1 Cytophagales bacterium
CCGTTAGGGATTATATATTGGTAGCGTTTGTAATCCACCTTGGCCCACAGTCCCGTCAGGGACGAAATATTCTTACCGCGACAATTTGAAATGCACCCTGTTGTTTACTGTTCAGCACCTGAAACAAAATTTAACCGCAGCGCGCGCAAAGCAAGCGCAGAGAACGCAGAGAAATAAAAAAACTTTTACTTTGCGACCTTTGCGAAGCCTCTGTGCTCTCTGCGGTTAATTTTATTCCCTTTTTCTTTTACTACCTGAACAGTAACGATTGTGTTGGTATTTTTAATGGCCCTTGGTCGGCCAAGGATAGCAGCGGAAAGCCCGCAACGAAGCGCAGGTTAGTGAGAGGGGTGAGGACTTGTAGCGTATAGCCTGCCCGAGCGTGTGATGGCATGTGGGTAGGATGCAAGGGGGTCGCAGAAAGATTATGAACAAGTCGTATTATTGTCAACGGTTGTTTTTAATGGTAACTTTATTTAGCTTATCGTAGAATACTTCTTTTTATGAATCAATTTAAAAGTAATCTAGACCAGGGCACTCCTGGCGGGCTTTACGTGTTTGTGTGAGAGGAATAAATGAAAGAATTTAAAGCCATCCTTGCAGCCTACAAAAACATTGACTTGAATCAACGCAAGGCTGCTTTGGCCACGGTGGTCAAAGTCACAGGCTCTTCCTATCGCAGTCCGGGGGCACGGATGCTGATTACCGATGATGGTAAGTGGGTAGGCTCTATTAGTGGTGGTTGCTTGGAAGGTGATGCCTTGCGCAAAGCCAGAAAAGTAATTGCAGAAAAAACTCCAATGACTGTTACTTACGACACGCGTGAGGAGAGCAATCAAAATTTAGGAATTGGCTTGGGTTGTAATGGGGTAATCGATGTATTGATTGAGCCAATTCTTCCAGATAAAAATCCGATTCAATTGTTTGCGCAATTTGTTTCCTCTCAACAGCCGGTGGCGATGGCTACTATTTTCAGAGGTACGGGAGTTGGTGAAAAGCTCTTACTAAATGCAGATGGACGTGTTCTGCAAAAATTTTCTGAATTAAACTTGTTCAATCGCGTTCAGCAAGATTTGCTATCTGTTTTTGAAGCAAAGAAGTCAGAGGCTAGAACGTATGAGCATAATGGAGAGAAAATTGAAATCTTTACAGAGCTGATTCAGCCCACTGTTTCACTGATCATCTTTGGAGCAGGCTTTGATGCGCGACCCGTAAGCCAGTTGGCAAAATCGCTGGGCTGGGAAGTTCAGGTGACGGATGAGTGTGTGGCTCACATTGCACCCATCTTTTTTCCGCAAGCCGATAAACTTTCACTTTGTCAGCGCGAGTTCATTGATCGTGATTTCCGCATCAGCTCCTATACGGCATGTGTGTTGATGTCTCACAACTATGAATATGATTGCGATGTGTTAAGAAAAATAGTGAGCAGTGAAGCGCCTTATATTGGCATACTCGGTCCGCGCAAGCGATTTGATAAGATGTTGGAAGAATTTGAAAAGGAAGGTATAGAATTAACATCTGAACAACTCCATCGGATTCACTCTCCTATCGGGTTAGATATCGGAGCCGAAGCCCCAGATGAAATTGCTATCGCCATCATTGCAGAGATCCAAACCAAGTTCTCCAATTGCTCAGGTGGATTCTTAAAATATCACCCAGGGCCTATTCACCAGCGCGATCCTAAAAGTGATCAGGTATTTAAACAAGTTTATTTGGGTGGAGAAGCAGAAACAAAAATTAAGAATAGATAACCGTGTAACAAGACTTTTCATTAGTTGCCTTAAAAATGATGTTCAATGAATTATCCATTCTTCTCCTCGCAGCAGGTTCCTCTTCTCGCCTTGGCCGCTCAAAGCAACTATTAAAAGTCGAAAGCGAAAGTTTACTGTTACGATTTTCTAACCTTTCTCTCCAAGTTTCAAAAAATGTTTTTGTTGTGCTGGGCTCCAATTTTGAAGAGCACGTTCAATCAATTAAACATTTATCAGTCGTCATTGTTGAAAACAAAGAATGGGAGCGAGGCATGGGCAGCTCGCTTAAAGCCGGACTTCGCCAAATCGTAGAAAAAAATCCGGAAACAAAATCTGTAATAGTACTCGTCTGTGACCAACCATTACTTACATCTTCTCATCTAAATAAGCTTGCAGCGGTAGCTGAGGCAACGAACAAATTAATCGTAAGTTCATCATACAATAATGTATTGGGGGTACCCGCATTGTTCAAAAAAGAATTGTTCAATGAATTGCTTAAGCTTGATGATTTAGAAGGCGCAAGAAAATTAATTCAGCAAAAAAAGAATGACGTTGAGGTAGTTGACTTCCGCGGAGGAGAAATTGATTTAGATACACCGGAAGATGTCAAGAAGTTTTTTAGTACTACTTCGCTTGAAAAACCAATCAGGCAATAACTTCTTCCGTCTCTATTTCCAATCCCACTTCCACCATCGCTCCAAAACCTC
>JAYVPS010000064.1:0-9021 GCA_043757225.1 Cytophagales bacterium
TCCATTTCCATTGGGCGATTTAGAAATTGGCAAGTTTATTGAAGATATGGATTTACCGAAAAAAGTAAAAGAAGACATTTATTGCAATTCCGCGTTGGAATGGCTCGATTTATCAAAGAAAGATTTTATAATGATTTAACTTTTGCATGTGATTAAAAATAATATCCTATTCTCGTTTTTCTTTCTTGCTTCTTTTTATTCTATGGCGCAGAGTCAGTCAGAAAAAGATAAAATTCAACAAATCGAAATACAAAAGCAGATTGATCGCCAGCGAAAAATTTCCATGAAGATAGATTCTGCTGTTCGTCTCTCCGAAGAAGGCCTATACGAAGCTGCTGATGAGAAATTTAAGAATATCTTAAAAATCATCCGCAGTGTACCATCCGATCTTACTTATCATTTTGGAAGAAATTCATTTTTTTTAGGAAAGTTCAAACAAAGCATCGATTGGTTAAATAAATACATTCAGTTAAAAGGGACAAGTGGACAATACTCACAAGATGCGGTAGACTGGCTAGCCAAAGCTGAAACCGAACTTATAAAAGAAAAAGAATTGGAAGCAAAGCAAGCCCAAGAAGTACTTTCAAAAGACTATATGATTGATTGTGGGCCTACCGGAAAAGTAGTCTGCCCTATCTGCAAAGGTTCAACAGTGGTAGTTAAAAAAGGATATTTTGGAAACAACTACTCAACTTGTGGTTTTTGCGCCAAACTTGGCTTCCTAACCTGCGATGACTACAACAAATTGCTTAAAGGTGAACTCAAGCCTTCGGTTAATTAACGAAAGGGTTGACAACTTACAGCAACGTAACTACACACAAATGGTAATTTGAAATTCCATTATCTTTGCGTTTTTAACCGTCATGCTACTATACAACAGAATTAACGGCAAAGAACTGAAATTCCGCTTACAGGAAATAGACCAGGAGCGTATTACTATTTCATTTTATAAGTATCATCATCTAGCTAACCCAAAAGTTTTTCGAGATGAGTTATACCAATTGCTCGACAGTCTTAATGTATTGGGCAGGATTTATGTTGCCAAAGAAGGAATTAATGCTCAAATTAGTACCCCCTCTCACCGATTCGATGAATTCAGATCTAAAATTTATAGTATCGATTTTTTGAGTGGTATTCGCCTAAATACCGCTGTTGATGACAATGGGAAATCATTCTTCAAATTAAAAATATTAGTGCGTAACAAGATTGTAGCCGATGGCCTCAACGATGAAACTTTTGATGTGACCGACAAAGGCACACATGTGAATGCCAACGAGTTCAATCAATTGGCAGAGAACCCTGAAACCATCATCGTGGACATGCGTAACCACTACGAAAGTGAAGTCGGGCATTTCAAAAATGCTATTTGTCCCAATGTAGATACATTTCGCGAAGAATTAAAAGTGGTAGAGGAACTATTGGAAGAAAAAAAAGATCAGAACATATTGATGTACTGCACAGGCGGCATTCGCTGCGAAAAGGCAAGTGCGTGGTTTAAACATCGTGGCTTCAAAAATGTTTTTCAATTAGAGGGTGGCATTATCGAATATGCAAAACAGGTAAAAAATCAAGGTCTCGAAAATAAATTCATCGGCAAAAATTTCGTTTTTGATGAACGGCTGGGGGAGAGAATTACCCAAGACATCATCAGCACCTGCCACCAATGTGGTAAGCCTTGCGACACGCACACTAATTGCAAAAATGATGGCTGTCATCTATTATTCATTCAATGCACTGAGTGTAATGAGAAATATAACAACTGCTGCTCAGAGGTATGCAAGAATATTTTAGAACTTCCGTCTGAAAAGCAAAAAGAGATACGCAAGGGAATTAACAAAGGCAGACAGGTTTTTAAGAAAGGAAGAGTAAGCGAAAAAATCAAAGCACAAAGTTGAAAGCATGCTTTGAGCTTTTACGCGTTGAGCCTTTATGCGTTTAAAACTTAAAAAATTGGAAATAAAAATCGGCATCATCAACATATCAGATCGGGCAAGTAAAGGCATCTACGAAGACCTACCCGGAAAAGCCATTGTATCAACGTTGAATGAATTTTTGATAAGCCCGTGGGTAAAAGTTTACGCGATCATTCCAGATGAGCAAGATCTGATTGAACAAAAACTCATTGAGATGGCAGACAATGAAAATTGTTGCCTGATTGTAACATCAGGAGGAACGGGTCCATCTAAAAGAGATGTGACTCCGGAGGCAACTGAAGCTGTTTGTAATAAAATGATGCCTGGGTTTGGAGAACTGATGCGAAAAGTGAGTTTACAGTATGTTCCCACCGCTATTTTGTCTCGCCAGACCGCAGGAATAAGAAATAAAACTTTAATCGTAAATTTGCCAGGCAAACCAAAGGCCATCAAGCAATGCCTTGAGGCAATCTTCCCCGCAATACCTTATTGCATCGATCTTTTGGAAGGTCCCTTTTTGGAATGTAATGAGACAGCAATAAAAGCATTTAGGCCAAAAGAAGAAGCGCCTAAAACCTGATCTTAACTTCAAAGTAAGAGTATGGCAAGAATAAAATATTACTACGACACTGAAACTTGCAAGTACGAGCGGATTAAAACGACTTCGGGTGATATTATTTTAAATACACTTGGCTTGTTGTCGCTGACGTTAGCAATGGCTGTAGGCTTACTCATCCTATACAGTAATTATTTTGAATCGCCACGCGAACTACTTCTTAAAAACGAAGTAAAAGAAATGGAGTTCCTGTACAACAATCTACAAAAAGATGTGGCTCGCTTAGATAAGGAGTTGGCCAATATGGAATACCGCGATGATAATATCTACCGAGCAGTATTGGGGGCAGAGCCAATTGACCAAAGTGTTCGCGAAGCAGGCGTGGGTGGGGTGGATCGATATGAAGACATCCGAAAGAAAAATATTATCCACGAAGCCATCATTATAAAACTACACGAGAAGGTTGATAAGCTAAAAAGAAAAGTCTACATCGAATCAAAATCACAAGATGATATCATTGCACTGGCCGTTAACAAGGAAAAGCTATTTGCAGCCATTCCGGCCATTCAGCCCGTAGCCAATAAAGAATTGATTGCCCTGGCCTCTGGCTATGGCATGCGCATACATCCTATTTATAAAGTTAGTAAAATGCATCCGGGCGTTGACTTTGCCGCAGCCATCGGCACGCCTATTTATGCCACCGCAGACGGCATCATCGACAGACTCGAAGTAAGTTTTAGTGGGTATGGAAAACAAATCGAGATCGACCATGGCTTTGGATATCGCACACGCTTTGCGCACATGCACGGGTTTGCTGTACACCAAGGGCAGCACGTAAAACGTGGAGACTTAATCGGCTACGTTGGGGACACCGGCTTATCTACTGCACCCCACTTACACTATGAAGTTTTTGTAAACGGGATGCACGTAAACCCTATCCACTACTTCTTCAATGACCTTAATCCGAAGGAGTATGAAAAGATAATTGAGCTGGCTTCTGTTCAAAATCAATCGTTGGGAATGTAATAATTCCGAAATGGCTCAGAAATCATATTTCAATTCGCTTTGAGAATGCCCGCAGCATTTATAACTTGTAACGAGTTATGAAAAGTTATCTTAGCTTACTTCTACTGACACTTGCCATTCAATTCAACTCTCTCGCACAGGGCTGTAGCGATGCTGGCTTTTGCACCATGGGTGCCATGAAGCCAGATCAGCCTTACAACAAAAAGATAAAACTAAAATTGCTTTCAATGGAGTTAAGTTTTTATCGGGGTACTACCACCCTTACTCCTATTATCTATGTTTCAACTGTTGATCTGAATTTTAGTCTAAACGCTAAAAATACTTTACAAGTAAAGCTTCCTTATCAATTTGTAGAAGGTCAATTGGCTTCAACTTCTTCCCTAAGCGATATCTCATTATGCTTTACAAGAAACCTCTATTCTTCCGATCAATTTGATTTAAACATCTCAATTGGCGGAAAAATCCCTACCAATAACTCAGATTTCTCTCACCAGGGTAACGCGTTACCGATGTATTACCAAACCAGTTTGGGTACGTATGATTTTATTACAGGGCTTTCCCTCATTAATAGAAAATGGTTGTTCGCAACGGGAATTCAAATCCCCCTTAATCAAAATAAAAATCAATTCGATTGGCACCGATGGAACGATCAGGACGAAATTGATTATGTAAAAAGATACGCCAATGCAACTGATTTAAAAAGAGGAATCGATGTGATGTTTCGGGTTGAAAGGAATTTTAGATTTTCAAGATTCAATTGTTCCGTTGGTCTACTCCCCATCTATCGAATTGTAGCTGATCAGATCACCAACTTCACGAGCCAGCGTGTTTCTGTAGATGCCAACGGAAATGAAGCCAAGGGTCTGGCCTTATCCGGAATCATGACTGTTGGGTACAACTTCAATGTTCGATCCGGTCTGCGTCTTTTAGCAGGCCACAAAATTATGCAACGCACCTTCAGTCCTGATGGGCTAACGCGTGAGTTGGTCACGTCTATTACTTTCATTCACCGTTTTTGATGCGTCTACTTGTTTCGATCCTTTTGATTTCTGCTTTCCATAATGGCTTTGCACAAAACGAAAGCGTATTAAAAAAAATAGATTTATTAATTTCGAATGCCAACTACGATGAGGCATCACGCTTAATTCAATCTGAGTTAAGTGTCACCACAGATATTTTAAAGACCTCGCTCCTTCAAAATATTAAGGCGGAAGTTCAGATAATGAAAGGTGATTTACAAAGTGCGGAGGAAACACTTAGCCAAATAAAAAGTCAAGACGCTTTTACTGAAGCCGTGAGGCTATCCAACCTAGGCTTCTTGAATTTAAACAAAGGTCGTTATGATCTCGCACTGGAAAACCTGAAGGCTTCTGAAGCTAAATTCAACTCTTCCGATAATCAAAATACCAAAGAATCTGCACGCTGTTTAGCCAACCTAGCCTTGGTTTATAACACAACTGGCAAATACAATCAAGCGGAAGAATATGAAATCATCGCCTTGCAAATTCGCCAGAAATTATTTGGCGAGACCAGCGAAGAAGTAGCTGCCTCATATAACGATCTCGGCTTGATCTACACAGGCACAGACCTTGACAAGGCCTTAGAGTCGTATGAAAAGGCCCTTGAGATTTATCAAAAGTTACACGGCAACGAACATCCAAAGATTGCCATTGCTGCTACCAACATTGGTATTAATTACAGGCAGCTCAAGCTCTATGGCGATGCTATCAACAATTTTGAATCCGCTAAAAAGATTTGGGAAAAAATCTACCCTAATGGTCATCCTAATCAGGCAATCGTATTGAGAAACCTTGCGCTTACCTATACACAAATGCGTGACGAGAAAGCCACGTTGGGCTATTTCTCTAAAGCATTAGAAGTCTACAAAAAAGCCTACGGTGAAAAGCATCCAGACATTAGTAGTACCTATAATGAATTAGGAATTTTCGACCTTAATAATCAAAAATATGAAGATGCCTTAAAATCCTTTCAACGCGCCTTGTGCGCCAATGCACCTTCTTTTAATGAGGTAGACTATAAAAGAAATCCAATTGGTAATAATTTCTATAATCCACATGTAATGATCTATTCATTATACAAAAAAGCACTTGCGCTAGAAGCTCGGTATTTTGGAAAATCGTTAAAGCTCGAAGACCTGAAACTTGCCTTAAACTCTATCTACTCGTGTGATTCAATTATTGATGATCTTCGACACCATAGCGCAGATGAGGATGATAAGTTGGCCTTGGGCGAATTAGCCAATGGCGTATATGAAGATGGAGCCCGGATTGCATTCAGCATCAGTGAAGTAACCTTTGATTCCAAAATTTATTTAGAAAAGGCTTTCTATTTTAGTGAGAAGAGTAAATCTGCTGTGCTGCAAGAATCCATAGCAGATGCACAGGCAAAATCTTTTTCGGGCATTCCCTCTGAACTAATTGAGCAAGAGAAAAATCTGAAATCAAATATCGCCTTATACACACAAAAACTTTCCCAAAAACCAAATTCAGAAGAAGAAAAAAAAATACGAGAACTACTTTTCGCATCCAATGGAGAATATGATTCGTTTGTAAAAAAGTTGGAAACCTCCTACCCGAATTACTACAATCTTAAATTCAGCAAAACAGAAACAACCGTCAAAGACCTTCAAAACGCTTTAGATACCAAAACAGCTCTGGTAAGTTATTTCGTTGCCGAAAACAGTAAAAGCATTTATGTTTTCACTATAACCAAAAAACGATTTCAAGCAAGTAATTTTACCTTGCCTGATAATTTTGACAGAACCCTAAAAGGATTTACCAACAGCATTTTGTATAGTGATTTACCAACTTACAAAAAGTCAGCGATAATCTTGTCGAAGTTACTCGTACCAAAGCTTCCACCAGAGATTAAAGAATTGGTCATCATCCCCTCAGGACGATTGGGTACACTTCCATTTGAGGCATTGCCAACTAAAAAATTTAAAGATGAGAATTTCAATACGATCCCCTACTTAGTTTATCGCTATGGTGTTGGGTATGAATTTTCTGCCAGCCTGTTCTACCAGAAGAGTAAAATTAAATCAACCATAACAACGCCTTCCATTTTTTTATGTGCCCCGATTACATTTGACAATAAAAATAATTTGAATGAGTTGCCAGGAACTGAAAAAGAAGTTGCTACGATTGCCAACCTGTTTCCGGGAAATTCCAAATTGGTAAAATTTGCAGATGCCAATGAAACCATGATCAAGTCCAAAGAACTGGGCAACTACAACTACCTTCACTTTGCCACCCACGGAATTGTCGATGAAGCAAGTCCTGAATCGTCCAGAATTTTTTTGAGTGCCAGCGCCACTGAAGACGGCAACCTATATGCAGGCGAAATTTATAACCTCAATCTCAACGCGAACTTAGCCGTGCTGTCTGCTTGTCAAACCGGATTAGGAAAAATTTCGAAAGGCGAAGGTGTCATTGGATTATCAAGAGCGTTGATTTATGCAGGGGCAAAAAATATCATTGTTTCTTTTTGGAGTGTAGCTGATGAATCGACCGCAGAGTTGATGACCAATTTTTATCAAACCTTAACGAAAGAAAATCATGAAGATTTCAAAAAATCGCTGCAACAAGCCAAACTAAAATTGATTTCTGAGGGCAAATATGCAGCTCCCTTTTATTGGGGTCCATTTATTCTGATTGGGAACTGATTTCAAAAAAAAACCTGGCTTTTGAGGCCAGGTCTTACACAGTCTAAACGCTATGGCAAATAGGTCTTTCGTGTGCTTTACAGAACCCCAAAGTAGGGAGTTGAGTTTCATTTTTCCTATTGATTTTTTAAAACTTTATTTTGTGGAAATCTATGGCCGTTTTTACGCCTAAATAACCATATTGGGGAATGATTGTGGAAAACTATCTTCAGCGAGGACTGAGAAATAAATTAGTCAAAAAACTGCGTTTAAAGGGCATTTTAGACGAGCGGGTTTTAGAGGCCATCGGAAAAGTGCCTAGGCACGCTTTTTTCGATGATGCCCTCCTCAGCCACGCCTATGAGGATAAAGCTTTCCCAATTGGGGAAGGCCAGACAATCTCACAGCCCTATACGGTTGCCTTCCAGACCGAAAAGTTGGAATTAAAGCCAGGCGAAAAAGTGCTGGAAATAGGTACGGGCTCGGGGTACCAGGCGGCAGTTTTGGTGGCAATGGGCGCGAAAGTTTATACCATAGAGTTCCAGCGAAAGCTGTATGAAAAAACAAAAGAGTTTTTGCCACAGTTAGGATATAACCCTTTTTTCTTTTTTGGCGATGGCTCAAAAGGTATCCCTGCAAAAGCACCATACAACAAAATCATTGTTACTGCTGGAGCTCCCGTTATACCAACAGCGCTCACCGAACAATTAGCAGAAGCCGGCATCATGATCATTCCTGTTGGTGATCGCGAAAAACAAAAGATGTTAAAGATCACCAAGAAAAATGGCAACCTTATAAAGGAAGAATATGACAACTTTGCCTTCGTACCACTGCTTGGTGAGCAAGGCTGGAGATAATTAGCGCTTGAATGGAAGGTCAGCTTCGCAATGAGGGTTTGCCAACCCGTCATTGCGAACGCATACTCACAAACAACATAGGCGCGAAGCAATCTCTCATTCGTAGCACTATTTGTAACCGTCATTGCGAGCCGCATACTACAGAAGCAACCATAAGCGCGAAGCAATCTCTCATTCGTAGCGCTATTTGTAACCGTCATTGCGAGCCGCATACTACAGAAGCAACAAAGGCGCGAAGCAATCTCCCATTCGTAGCAACTACGAACTCGAGATTGCCACGGCTGTCTCTCACGCTAATACCAACGCAAGCAGCCTCGCAATGACGGGTTCTGTTTACCGTCATTGCGAATGAAGCGCGGAGAGCGTATGAGGATGAAGCAATCTCTCATTCGTAGCACATTAGTACCCTATGAAAAGAAGATTGCCACGGCTGTCTCTCACGCCACGGCAGGCTGCCTCGCAATGACGGGAGTGTTGTGAAGATGACTTTGGCAATGATGATTATGAACGAGACAAAAGATAATCCTTAAACTCATTAAAGCTCTGGGATATCTTAATAGAGTTTCTTTCATCTGAAAGAAACTTCAAAAGCCTTTCGGGTATTTCAACTTTCTGTTCGATTACTTCCTCCACAATATCTCTAAACTTAATTGGATGGGCCGTCTCCAGAAAAATGCCGGTTGCCCGCTTGTCAGTTTTGAGATATTCTTTTAAGCCAAGATAGCCCACCGCTCCATGAGGATCGAGGGTGTATTGAGTTGACTGATGAACTTCCATTATAGCATTTTTCGTATCATCATCTGAAAAGTGGTAACCTATTATCTCGGAAGACAAATTTTGATGCGAACCATCAAATAAATCCACCATCCGGGAGAAGTTGCTGGGATTGCCAACATCCATCGCATTACTAATAGTTTGGTGGGATGGACGCGGGGAAAAAAGTCCGGTGCTTAAATAAGCAGGAACGATATCATTGCTATTCGTGGAAGCTATAAATTTATGAAT
>JAYVPS010000065.1:0-8967 GCA_043757225.1 Cytophagales bacterium
TGAGGTAATTAGCGCCATTATCAACGGTACCGAAGAAGTGTTGGCGATGCTGAGGAAATATGGGATGGACATCATTAGTACGGGAGGAGAAACGGCCGATGTTGGAGATTTAGTGCGAACAATTATTGTTGACAGTACTGTGGTGGCTCGGTTGAAGCGCAGTGAGGTAATTGATAATGGCAGAATACAAGCAGGTGACGTAATAGTAGGGTTGGCTTCATCGGGTCAGGCGGTTTATGAAAGTGCGTACAACGGAGGAATAGGGAGTAACGGGCTGACCTCTGCACGACACGATGTATTTGCAAAAACTTATGCATCCATTTATCCCGAATCATTTGACCCTGCTGTACCAACAGATTTAGTTTATTCCGGGAAATACAAAATGACTGATGAATTGCAGGATACCCCTTTGAATATTGGCAAACTCGTACTTTCGCCTACGCGCACCTACGCACCCGTGATGGTTGAGGTGTTAAATAAATTCCGACAACACATTCATGGCTTGGTGCATTGCAGTGGAGGAGCACAAACCAAAGTGCTTCATTTTATTGATAATCTTCACGTGATCAAGGATAACTTATTTGACATCCCTCCACTTTTCAAATTAATTCATGGAGTGAGCGGCACTGACTTAAAGGAGATGTATAAAGTTTTCAACATGGGGCATCGTATGGAGATTTATGTAGCCGAGAAATTTGCCACGGACATTATTGAAATTTCTCAAAGAATGGGAGTGGAGGCAAAAGTAATAGGAAGGGTGGAGGCTTCAGAAAAAAAGCAGGTGACGGTTAGGAGCTCTCATGGGGAGTTTGTCTACAATTGAGTTTTACAACTTCATATCCTCATCTATATCTTTTAATTGAATCGACAGAGCATGGGTAGAAAGTTGAATTTCGCGTAGTGACATTGCCAGCGAGATCAATAGGGAAATCAACGAAGCGCCAAAAATATACTTGGCTATCAGCTCTTCCCCGCTAAAAAGTGAAAACATACAAAGCACGCTGAGGAACAAAGCGAAAATGCTCAGCATCTGCATGTCACGGATTAGTCGTACCCTGATTTTCAGACTTTTTATTTGATCAGCAATATTCTTATCACGATCGTCTTTGTATTGAGCCGCCAATTTTCTGATGAGTGCAGCAACTGCTAAAAAGCGATTTGTGTAGGCTAATAAGATAAGAGATATGGTTGGAAAAAGCAGCGCAGGAGTGGTGATGGTAAGTTCCATTTTTGCTTTGTTGGTTGCTATAGTTGCTATAGGGTTTCGAGCTGCAGGCAGCAGGCTTGTGGCTTAAAGCTAGTTGCCATAAACACAGAAAATAGTTATTAGGGAGGTGATGAATTAGTTATCCTTCCCATCGTCTTTGAAGTATTTATCCTCATCAAACTCAGCTTTCTTTTGGGCGGGGCCAATCTCTAAAATTCTAAATTCAGTCCTTCTGTTTTTCTGGCGGCCTTCCGGATTGTCGGTGCCATCCGGGTTGGTGTTGCGCGCTATTGGCTTACTCTCTCCATAGCCCTTGGCGGTGAGCCGCTCAGGGGCAATCCCCTTGCGGATTAAATAATTTACGGTTGATTCTGCGCGCCTTTGTGAGAGTTCTAGGTTATAGGAATCAGAGGCAACACTATCCGTGTGTGAACCCATCTCTATTTTTATATCTAAGTTATCGTTGAGTATGTCTACGAGCTTATCCAATTCTTTAGCTGATTCGGGATTGATTTCAGCTTTGTCGTAAGCGAAGTAAATATTTTTAAGAACAAACAGGGCATTTTTTGTTTTGCGGTCTAAAACCAAAAGAGTATCGAGGGTAACGTTCGTTACTAATTCTTTTAACGATTCTAATGGAACTGATTTGCCAAGGGTTGTGAAGGACTGCCTTTTTACGATATACCCATCATGATCGCCCAACAAAACATAGTTTTCGTTTTCATATACCCTGAACAAGAATTTTCCATCGGTGCCGGTCACAAATTCCTGCATGACATCGCCACCTTGGTCTAATAGGGAAACTTTTGTGTCGGCCAGAATTTCACGTGTGCTATCTTTGCGTTGGTTGTAGGTGATGCCCTGCAAATAATAGTTTACCACTTTCAAATTAGGATCGTCATTCACGAAGGTGTAGATGTCATCGTCTCCTTTTCCTCCTTCACGATTGGAAGTGAAAAATCCGCGATCGGGTTTAAAGAGAAACATTCCAAAATCATCTCCTGTGGAATTTACAGGCTGTCCAAGATTTTCGATTTGTGTTTTGCCGTTAGCACGGTTCACTACAAATAGATCGAGCATGCCAAAACCGGGGTGGCCGTCTGAAGAAAAATACAGTTTACTATTATCAGCCATGTATGGAAAGGTATCATCACCCGGTGTATTAATATCCGGCCCTAAATTTTTTACTTTTCCAAATCTTCCGCGACTGTCCATTTGAGCAGAGTAAATATCTAAGCCACCATAGCCGCCTTTTCTATTAGAAGAAAAATAGAGAGTTCTTCCATCGGGGCTTAAAGCGGGGGTTGATTCCCAAGAGTTGGGAGTATTGATGTTGATAGGGATAGGTTCCGTCCAAGCGCCATTGCGGAAACGAGACAAAAAAAGATCAACATCATTTCCTCCTTTTCTTTTTCCTGTATTTCCGCGGGCAAAGACCATCAATTTTCCATCGGGTGAAAAGGTAATGCATCCTGTATTTACATTGCTTGTATTGATACTTCCGGGCAAGCCTTTGAGTGTATTCAAATCCGGAGTGGCACCTTTTGTATCCACCTGATAAAGATCGGTGAAGGGCGTTCCGGAGGCTTCGTATATCCTTCCGTTTGATCGAGAGGAGGCAAAGTAAAGAGTTCCGTTGGAGTAGGCAGGGGCATATTCAGCAAAACGTGTATTCAATGCTTCAAGCTCTTTGGTTCTATAGTAACTTTTCTTTTCTGCCAGTCTATCTAAGTAAGTGAGGCCATCCAATTCCTTTTGAGCCCGGTCTTTCATCTTATCATCTTCGGTAGTACTGGCCAGTTCTTCCAACACTTTTTTGGCATCGGCATATTTGGCGTTGGCCTGCAATGATTTTGCATAATACAATTGAACCGAGTCTTTTACTATGCCGGGGCCACCCGCTTTAGCATAAAATGGTTCGGCCTCTTTAATGCGGTTAGAGAGTCGGTACGATTCTGCTATAAAATAATTGGCTTTTCTGTTGTTGGGCTGCTTGGCCAGCGCACTTTTGTAGTACTTAATTACCTTCTCATACTTACCATATTTGAAGGAATTCTTAATCTTCTTTTCAGGGCTGCATGAAAAGGTAACGGCTACTAAAACCAAAAAAATTAGAGCTTTCATTCTTAATTAAACTAACCTTAAAATTACAAAATTTAATATGATTATCCTGTGATCCTAAATGATTTTAAGGGATGCTTTTAAGATAACGCAGGGTTAGGCAGATATTTTGTAAGCCAGGATTTTTCTGTTGGAATCCTCCAGCTTATCTCCCAATCGGCTTTGGTAGTTACCAGGTTATTGAAAGTGATGGTGGAGGGCAACAATTGAGATGAAGAGAACATTGCTTTTATTTCTGAGTTTCGATAGAGCTGTATCTTGTCTGCTATTAAAAAGGCGGTTTGGGTGCGATCGAAGAAATCAACATTCAGCTGCGTTTGCAAATCTTTTAAAACCCGCACCGAGCCATCGATAGAACAACCACTGGCGTTGTTAAATCCTTCGTCTACCGCGATGATCAAAAAATGAACGTGTTCTATTTTGAAGGAAGTCTTAAGAGGTTGGCCATGTGCAGTCCATTGCTCGCAAAAGATTTTTAAGGAAGATGAAATGATTTTTTCTTCACCCTCATCTAATTTTCTGTTAGACTGATAAACCCAGATTTTTGAATGGGCTGGGAGTTGGTCGAAAGGGATGAACATAGTGTGCGGTTAGATTCTGCAAAGATACAAGAGAATTGCTTGAAAATTGGGGCGCTGGGAAGGTTGTAAAATTTCCTTGATAAGGGTTGAAAAGGGAGAAGCTGCGATTGTAATAGGGAAGCGCTTATCCAGCGTAATGGTTGTAACAGCCAATATTTTGCAAAAGAACTATTTTGATTTCTTCAACAGTTTCCTTCCGTTCGCAACCTGCAAAACAGCAAGCATCCAAAAGAAAAATATTCGTATAATTAAATAATATTCCGAAATTATCTGAATTTGCACACTGCAATTAGCTTTGAATAAATCCTTAACCATGCATCCGACCCTAGACAAGAACCTCTTTTTCGTAAAAGAACACGTCAAGATATTTAAAGCCGCTAACAGCTTTGATATTTTTGATCCGGAAACCAAGGAAGTGTTGCTGCAATGCCGCGAAGAAAACTTAGGGTTCTTTACCAAAATGTTCCGCTTCAGTGATTATAAGCGCATGACTCCTTTCAATATGGAGATTAAAACACCTCAGGAGAAGACTATTTTGATTGTAAGACGCGGTGTTTCATTTTTTCTTTCTACAGTTGAAGTATTGGATGATAGAAATGAGGTAATTGGGAAGTTCAAACAAAAATTATTTTCTATTGGTGGAAAGTTTGAAGTACTAGACGCCAATGAACGGCCACTGTGCATGCTGAAAGGAAAATGGACGAGCTGGGATTTTAAGTTTATCTCCAACGATGGAAAGGAATTTGCTACGGTAACAAAAAAATGGAGTGGCATCGGCAAAGAGCTTTTTACCTCAGCCGATAATTACGTATTGCAAATCAGCCCTGAGGTGCCGGCCGGGAATCCATTGCGAATGTTGATTATGGCAGCAGTTATGTGCATTGATTTAGTGTTGAAGGAGTAGAAATGATCTGGTCGCAACTTCTCTCTCCTCATCGCATTAATCAAAAGCAAAATATACACGAGCTTTCAAGAAGTGCGTTTGAGCAAGACTATGATCGCATTATTTTCTCACACCCTTTTCGCAGGTTGCAAGATAAGACCCAGGTTCACCCCATTCCCGAGCAAGATTTTGTTCATACACGGCTAACTCATAGCCTCGAAGTTTCAAGCGTAGGACGATCACTCGGCAAAAAGGTAGGGGAGCAGATCCTTAAGCGGCATGAATCTTTGGCAAGTAATTTTTCACTTTTTGATTTTGGCGCCATCGTAGCGGCTGCTTCGTTAGCACATGATTTAGGTAATCCGCCATTTGGACATGCAGGTGAGAATGCTCTTTCTGATTTTTTTATCGAAGATAGTTTTGGTAGAAGTTTTAAAGAAAGAGTTACTGAAGCCGAATGGGTCGACCTTATTAAATTTGAAGGCAATGCTCAAGGCTTTAGAATCTTGAATAAAAGCGAACACGGACTTAAACTGACGTGCGCTACGTTGGGTGCCTTTACAAAATATCCTTGCCCCGCTTTTTTCCCTGAAAGAGATAAGCGGAAAAAGAGTCAGAAAAAATTTGGCTTCTTCCAATCAGAGAAGGTTGTTTTTGATCAGGTCGCAACAGAATTGGGCTTGCTACCAAATTTAAGTGCAAGTTGGTGCCGTCATCCACTTTCTTTTTTGGTAGAGGCAGCAGATGATATCTGTTATAATATTATTGACTTGGAAGATGGCTGTCGATTGGGTCTTGTTAGTTTTGAAGAAACGATCGATATGATGGCGGCTATTTTACGCGATCAATTTAAAAAAGAGAAGCTTAATAAATACAATAGCTTGAATGGAAAATTGGGGGTACTTCGTGCCCTGGCAATTAACAAATTGTTAGATGAGTGTACTTCTGTTTTTTTAGATAACGAGAAAGCGATTCTTGATGGTACATTTGATGAGGCGTTAACGGATGTTTGCCCTTCACGGGAAGCGCTGCAAAAAATTGCAGAAGTTTCGGTTAAGAAAATCTATCATGCAAGACAAGTGGTAGAGATTGAAGCTGCCGGTCACGAAGTGTTGCCGGGTTTATTGCATGAATTTATCAAAGCTGGCATTCATCATTTGAATAATAGCCAATCCAGAAAATATGCCAACCTTGCTCTGTTATTACCCGAAGATGTTCTTTGGAGTTGCGAGCAGCAGCCGGACAACACTTATTTTTTGTTACGTGAAATCATCGATTTCATTTCAGGACTTACAGACCGTCATGCGTTGTCACTTTATAAAAAGATCAGAGGTTTTTCACTCTAGAATTTTTGCTATCTTCGTTATTGAAAGCAAATGGAGACCTACGGCAAAATATTAATCATCGCAACTCCTGCATTTTTTCTTTTGGTGCTTTTTGAAAAATGGTGGGGATGGAGGAGGGGATTGGATACCGTTCGCAATAATGATATGATCTCCAGTCTTAGTTCAGGAGTAACTAACGCCACCAAGGATGTTTTGGGATTGAGTGTTGCAATAATTTCTTACGATTGGATTGTAGGTAAAGTGGCAATCGTCCACGTATCGGCTGGTTGGTTGACTTATTTAATCGCTTTTATTGCTCTGGACTTTGCTGGGTATTGGGTGCACCGCATTTCCCACCAATACAATTTATTTTGGAACAACCACATCATTCATCATAGTAGCGAAGAGTTTAATTTAGCGTGTGCCTTACGGCAAAGCATTTCTTCTATTGTGAAAATATTTGCCATCTTTCTTTTGCCTGCTGCCTTCTTTGGTGTGCCACAAAGTGTTATTGCAATCGTAGCACCGCTTCATTTGTTTGCTCAGTTCTGGTACCATACCCAACACATTAACAAAATGGGATTCTTTGAAAAAATTATAGTTACACCTTCACATCACCGCGTTCACCACGCGATCAACCCCATTTACTTAGACAAAAATTATGGGCAGATTTTTATTTTTTGGGACAAACTCTTTGACACTTTTCAAGAAGAGCGAGTGGATGTTGCACCTGTCTATGGCATTACCCGGCCTGTAAGAACATGGAATCCAATTAAGATAAATTTTCTGCATTTATGGTTATTGATTAAAGATGCATGGCATGCTGGTAATTATGCGGATAAGCTAAAAATTTGGTTTATGCCGCTTGGATGGCGGCCAACAGATGTTGTTGAAAAATACCCTGTCTATAAAATACAAGATGTGTATGATTTTAAGAAGTATGATCCAAAGAACTCTTCGGGTATGATGATATGGTCAACGATTCAATTTGTAATTATACTATTACTGGTAAGTTATCTGTTTGGCAATATTGCTAAAATAGGAAGCCCGGGAATGTTTGTTTACGGTGGCTTTATTTTTTTAAGTGTGTATGCACTTACTGATTTGATGGACAGAAATTTTTATTCCATTGTTTGGGAAGCGGCACGTTGCTCCTTCGGCCTCTTCATCATTTATCATCAAGGTGATTGGTTCGGGGCGAGTAATATTATTTCTTTTATCAATCCCCTTTTGATATCTTATTTTTTTATTTCTGTTGCTGGAGCTTTCTGGTTTGCCTTTCAGCAGAGACAGGAAGATATGCCTTCGCAAAAATTTAGATAGGCGAAAGAGTAGTGACTGCGAATTTACTCCGGTAATGGATTGCGGAAGAAAGCCGAAGCGATTAAAACTACAATGCCCCCGCCTTTATTTCGTCAACAATGGTTGGATCGAGTAAAGTGGTAGTGTCACCCAAGTTATTGGTATCGCCTTCAGCAATTTTGCGCAATATTCTACGCATGATTTTTCCTGAGCGCGTTTTAGGAAGGCCACTCACAAACTGAATTTTATCAGGCTTGGAAATAGGGCCAATAATTTTGGAAACCGTTTCGCGAATTTCAGCACGAAGCTTTTCTTCTTCAAGCGGCTTTTCGTAGCAGATCACAAAGGCATAAATTCCTTGCCCTTTGATATCGTGCGGATATCCTACTACAGCAGTTTCGCAGACTGCTGAGTGTTCATCAATCGCGCTCTCCACTTCTGCTGTCCCCATATTATGGCCTGAGACAATGATGATATCATCTACTCGTCCGGTGATTCGGTAGTAACCATCTTCATCGCGTTTGCAGCCATCGCCCGTAAAGTATTTTCCTGGAAAGGTAGAAAAATAGGTGTCTTTAAATCGCTGATGGTCTCCATAGATGGAGCGTGCCATGGATGGCCATGGAAATTTTATCGTTAATCGACCTTCACAATTATTGGTAGAAATTTCTTTTCCATTTTCGTCCATCACAGCGAGTTGCACACCAGGCAAAGGCAAGGTGGCAAAGGCAGGTTTGAGTTTGGTGATGTGAGCAAGCGGAGAAATCATAATACCACCTGTTTCTGTCTGCCACCAGGTATCAACAATAGGGCAATTATTTTTTCCGATGTTGTGATGATACCAATGCCAAGCTTCTTCGTTGATGGGTTCGCCCACGGTTCCTAATGTTTTTAAAGAAGAAAGATCATATTTTTCTACAAACGAGAGAGGGGCTTTTTCCAGCGAACGGATAGCAGTAGGTGCTGTGTAAAAAATATTCACTTTGTGCTTTTCCACCACTTGCCAAAACCGACCCATGTTTGGCCAGGAGGGTACGCCTTCAAACATCAATGAAGTGGCTCCGGCAGAAAGCGGGCCATACAAAATGTAGGAATGACCTGTGATCCAGCCTACATCCGCGGTACACCAAAAAACCTGACCTTCTTGATACTGAAAAACATTTTTGAATGTATAATTGGTGTAGACTGTGTAGCCACCACAGGTATGCACCATGCCTTTTGGCTTTCCTGTAGAGCCGGAAGTGTAAAGGATGAATAATAGATCTTCAGAGTCCATTTCTTGTGCAGGACATTGATCATTTACTTTTTTAATTTCTTCGCCCCACCAAAAATCGCGACTAGACTTCATGGAAGGTTTTGAATGAGTTCGGTCTAGGACAATTACTTTTTCTATTGTTGGACATTTTTCCAACGCTTCATCAACGATAGATTTCAAATCGATTTTCTTGTCGCCACGATAGGCACCATCTGTTGTCAATACCATCTTACATCCCGAATCATTGATGCGATCTACAAGCGAGCCAGCCGAGAAACCCGCAAAGACTACGG
>JAYVPS010000066.1:0-8948 GCA_043757225.1 Cytophagales bacterium
TGAAGATTTTGCTGGCAGAGAGTTTGATCAGCAGTTCATTGCTTTTTTACGATAAGCAGATTAAATCTCAAGAAGAGCTTTCTGGGGTAATTGTAAAAACGTTAGACAGCATTGGCAATTTTTACAATAATATTTTTCCAGAACTGGCCACGCCTACTAAAACGCTTTTTGGAGGAAGAAAAACCCCACTTGAGCTAGCCGAAAAAATCCTGGATAAACGAGTAGAGCATTCATCAGATTACGATGAAAATTTTTGGGTTCAGTTTTTTCATAACAGCCTTTTATTTTTAGACATCTTTATTTTTGGCCAGTGGATTCATACCAATGCCGACCGTATTGTTGCCGATTTTTTTAAGTATGAACGGGAAGAACTTCGCTTTTCAGTAGTAAAGGTGATTGCAGCAGCAGCTCATGCCAACAAGACAGTAGAATTTGAAGAGCGAAGATTGTTAGATTTCTTTCTACAAAGTGCCAACCTTTCTGGTGAGAAGAAACGGGAAGCCTACATTATTTTTGAAAAAGGAATCGAAATTGAAGAAATTAATTTGCCCACCAATAACTCCTGGATTCTAAAAAAATATTTTCTTGAAATGGCTATCCTCACTATTTGGGCTGATAAGAAAGTGGAGGGATCTGAACAGGATTTTTTAAAGCGGTTTTGCACCTACCTTGGCTTTACCGAAAGCGATTTAGAAAACAGCATGATGGCCCTGGAAGGTTTCGTGCTTGAGCATTGGGGCAAATTGGACTATCTGCAAAACAAGCAAGATTACAATGAAGTAAGTGATCGGTTTATCAAACGCATGTCACAGGTAGCAGGTAGCAACGAAAATAAGCTACTCAAAGAAGTTCAAGAAAGTAGTGAGCTGATGGATTTGTTGAAAAGAGCAAAAGCAAATGAGCTAACAGAGCAAGAAAAAAATCGGATGCAGGGGCTGCTTATTCAAGTGATGAAGACAATCCCTACGTTTGCCATTATTTCTCTTCCCCAACGTTTTCTTACTCTGCCTATCCTACTGAAAATTTTACCAGGTAATTTCTTTTCTAAGGTTGCTTAAAACACTTCTAAAAAAATCATAACTCGCGCGCTTGTTTTTTCACCATCACCATATCAATGCCTTTGTCTCTTATCATCATTTTATTAAGGCCGTCTACATTTATGTTAATGGTACTGTGAAGTTTTTGAAGTTCTGAATCAATTTTCTTGGTTAGCTCTTCGCGTACCAGTTCACCTTGTTCGGTAGGCCGGAAGTCCCCTTGCCCTTGTTCGCTTAACAGATGAGCCAGACGGTTATTCAACTTAATTCCATAGTTGAGAGGATCCTGTACACTTTTATTTTTTGTCTGATGGATATTGTTTTCAATTTCTGATAGCTCGTCTTCAAACTTTTTTATGGCCTCATTCAGATCTTTGTATTGTGGTTCGGTTCCTATAAAATTAAATCTATAGCAGCGGATTGAAGAAAAGGGCACAATGCTACCTCAAGGCATTCAATACATCAAATAGTTGAATTGATGAAGGTTTTAGCACTTGCTAAAGCCACTCATGCACCACTCATGGGGGCTTACTTTATAAAGACGATGCTTTGTATGCCGCACAGCGCGGGGAGTTGACGAAGTTGATGGACACCAATGGCGATGGCAAAGCAGATGTTTATGAAACCATTTATGCCTGGCCTATCTCTGGCCATTATCACGAATATTCCTTTGGGCCAAAGATGACGCCTGATGGAAGTTTTTTTGTTACAGGCAACGTTGCATTTGGCGATGAAGAATGGTGGCGGGGTGAAAGCCGGAAACCATGGCGCGGTTGGACAATGAAAATTCATCCCGATGGAACGATGGAACCTTGGGCAACGGGCATGCGCTCTCCTTGTGGATTAGGAATGATTGATGGAGAATTATTTTATGATGATAATCAAGGCGATTGGATTGGCTCGGGCGGAATCTGGCACGTTACCAAAGGAAGCTTCACGGGGCACCCTGCGGGTCTCCGGTGGACAGGCGAGCCCAACTCGCCTGTTAAATTAACCACTGAGCAACTGTATGGCAAAGTTGATCCTAGGAAGGTGAAAAAGAATGGTCAATATCTAAAGCCTGAAAATATTGAAATAGAAAAAGACCCTAATTTATTTTACAAACTAAAAGCAGAATTTCCCGAAGTGCGTATGCCCGCGGTATGGTTGCCGCATGGTGTATTGGGAATCTCCAACTCAGAAATAATCCGCGATGAGACGGATGGAAAATTCGGTCCTTTTGCAGGACAGATTTTTGTGGGTGATCAGGGACAAAGCAAAATCATGCGCGTGGTGATGGAAAAAATAAAAGGGGAATTTCAAGGAGTAGCTTTTGATTTTCGATCCGGCTTTCAATCGGGCGTATTGCGAATGAACTGGGGTCATGATGGATCCCTGTATGCAGGCGAGACCAACCGAGGATGGGGATCGGCAGGCACTACCAACTCGGGGTTACAAAGGTTACGCTGGACAGGTAAAATACCCATGGAAATGAAAACGGTGTGTGCCATGCCTGATGGTTTTGAAATTGAATTCACACACCCCATTGATAAAAGCAAGGCAGAAGATCTTTCTTCCTATACAGGAAGAAGTTTCATTTATAAATATCATCCTGTATATGGAAGCCCTACTATCAATGATGAGAAGCTTGTCATCAAAGGAGTAAAGGTTTCGGCTGATGGCTTGAGCGTGCGAGTAGTGGTAGATAACCTTCGCCAATATTATTTGCATGAGATCAGTTTGCCTGGCATTCGCTCGAAGGATGGATTACCCATTCTTCATAGTAGGGCCTATTACACATTAAATAATATTCCCGATGGGGCAAAACTTTTACCCAATGAATTAATCACCAAGCGTTCCGCAACCACGCCAACAAAAGTTGCTCTCGCTAAGGCAGTGACTACAACAGCAAAGAAAGGACTTACTTATGCAGAGATCGAACCATTACTTGTAAAAAATACTTGCACCGCTTGTCATCAAGTAAACAAACGTCAAGTAGGCCCTTCCTTTGCAGACATCGCGAAACGCAAGTACAGCAATGAACGCATAGTACAATTGATTTATAATCCCGAACCAAAAAATTGGCCAGAGCATGAAACTCCCATGGCACCAATGCCGCAAGTGCCAAAAGATGAAGCACTGAAAATTGCAGGGTGGATTAATTCACTGTTGGCTACAGAAGGGCAAAAGCCATAATAAATTTAAGCTTGATATGATGTCTTCAATTTTGATTTAAGTAGCGTTCGATAAGAATCGGCTTCGGCAAAAGACCAGTCTCTTTCATCGAAAATGCTATTAATCCAAATGATTTCGCTAAGTGAGTAAACTCAGCTTTCGATCTAACTTCAAGTTGAACAAACTGTGCCATCAAATGCTGATGCGAAAGTATGTGTTTGATGGGTTTACTTTGTGCAACAGGGAGGTACGAATTCAATAAGTCATTTTCCTTCAACAAGTTTATAATTTTTCGAGTGCGCTTCTTTTCTATCAAATAAAAATCAAAAAGCCCTTGCCAAATATCCTTAGGCCCACGCTCCTTCATCAATATTTGCTTTTGATGTTGGATAACGAAATAATAAAAATACCTTTTCCTAACTTTTGGTTTTTTTGATTTTATAGGAAGTAGCTTGTGTAATCCGCGAGCATTGGCCACACACGCTTTCGAAAATATGCAATCCTCGCACTTTGGGTTTTGTGGTAGACAATGCAAGGCTCCGAACTCCATCAAGGCCTGATTAAAAAGATCGGGCTGGTCTTTGGGTATTAATTCATTCGCCTTTTCAAAAAAGAATTTCTTTCCCTCGGGAGAGGTAATGTCTTTATCAATTCCAAAAATCCTTGCCAGCACCCGAAATACGTTTCCATCTACCACTGCAACTGATTCCTTAAAAGCAATAGAAGCAATGGCCGCAGCCGTATAAGTACCGATACCAGGCAGTTTTTGAAGCTCTTCGTAGCCAGTTGGAAATTTACCATTATAATCGGCAACAACTTTTTTAGCGCAAGCATGCAGGTTGCGTGCCCGTGAATAATAACCGAGTCCTTGCCACAACCGAAGCACTTGCTGCTCTGTGGCATTGGCTAAATCTAGTACTGTGGGAAAGGTTTTAATAAATCTATTATAGAAAGGAAGCCCTTGCAATACTCTTGTTTGTTGAAGGATTACCTCCGAAAGCCAAATTTTATAGGGGTCAACCGTTTCACGCCACGGCAAGCTCCGTTTGTTTTCTTGGTACCAAGCAATAATTTTATTTGCGAAGATTTTTTTGTTCATCGAATATTTCTTGCACCAAAGTCCTAAAATCAGCTCAATCCAGCGAATGTGAAAGCCTTTTGCCGCAAATAGATTCTCACATCGCTGATTGTCAGTAAATTAATTTTGCATTTGAAACAACTGCGCTTAAATTTGCCCTCCCGAAAATAGACAAACCAAACCCCCCTCACCCGTGACGAAAGCTGATGTGATCAACCAAATTGCAGATAAAACAGGCATTGACAAGGCAGATGTTTCTGCTTCCGTAGAGGCATTCTTCAATATTGTAAAAAGTAATATGTCTGCTGGCCACAACATTTACGTGCGTGGTTTCGGCAGCTTTATCAATAAAAAGCGGAAGAAAAAAATTGCGCGAAATATTTCCCGAAATACAGCTATTGTTATTGAAGAGCACTATATCCCCAGCTTTAAGCCTGCTAAAATTTTTGTTAACAAGATTAAAAACAGCGATAAGGTAAAGCAACTAGCTGAAAAATAGTTGACAGTTATTAGTTTTTAGTTGCTCGTTAAGGGCCTCTATAAACTAACAACTACCAACCAACAACTCCATGTTAAAGAACCGAATCATTCTAGTAGTCTCCTGCGCTATCGTCATCTGGTTACTTTTTCTATTGCCAAAAGTAGTGGTAGAGAATGAAAGTCAATTAAAGCCTGCTGATTCTGCTTCTTCAAAGCCCTCCAATTCCGCCAAGGGGCACAGTGATATACCTGTTGCTTTAACTAACTCCATCAAAACAATGAGAGCCCAATACTTAGCCGGCTCGGCAGACCAAAAA
Organism: Cytophagales bacterium; assembly: GCA_043757225.1. Classification (GTDB taxonomy): domain Bacteria; phylum Bacteroidota; class Bacteroidia; order Cytophagales; family Cyclobacteriaceae; genus ELB16-189. The sequence continues at coordinate 5,067 of JAYVPS010000066.1, forward strand.
AATGCTATCTTTGCCGACTCTTTGCGAAGCCTATACACTCAGGCTGGGCAATTTGACAGCGCTGCCTGGTTTGGTGAGAAAGCAGCAACGTTCTTTAAAACAACCAATAGTTTCCTACGGGCTGGCAACAGCTACTACGAGGCTTATACCTTTGCCCTCCAGCCAGAAAAGCAAAAAGCAATGGCTGAAAAGACCCGTGAATGGTTGGGCAAAACCATAGAAGCAAACCCAAAGAACCTGGAGGCAAAAACTAAAATGGCCATGACCTACTTAAGCTCATCAAACCCAATGCAAGGGATACAGATGATGAGAGAAATATTGGCCGAAGATCCTAAAAATGAATTTACGCTCTTTAACATGGGGATGCTTTCAATTCAATCTGGCCAATATGACCGGGCAATTGAAAGATTCAATGAGTTGGTGACCATCAACCCCGCTCATCTTCAGGGACAACTTTTGCTGGGAGTTGCCTACATGAATAAAGGAAATAAAGAAAAAGCACGCCAGCAGTTTGAAAAAGTAAAGAAGTTGGATAATGATCCCGCGGTGCAAGCCACCGTAGATTCTTATCTGAAAGATTTAAAATAAATTAATTGTTAAACCAATCTCGCAACAGCGGGGTTAAAACCAAAAAGCATTATGCCAAGTGGTAAAAAAAGAAAAGCACACAAAATGGCTACTCACAAACGCAAAAAACGTTTGAGAAAAAATAGACACAAAAAGAAATAGTCCTATTGTTCAACATCCACCCATTAAATTTTGAGTAACGAACTAATTATTAGTGCTACTCAGGACGGATGTCGCATAGCCCTTCTTAAGGACAAACAACTTGCTGAGTTTCACGAAGAACAAGACGGAAGCAAATTTGTTGTTGGTGATATTTACTTAGGCACTGTCAAAAAGATAGTACCGGGACTGAATGCAGCTTTTATTGACATTGGGTATGAGAAAGACGCCTTTCTACATTACCTTGATCTCGGAGCTCAATTCGGTTCGCTTCAAAAGTTTATTAAACTAGTCCGTGGCAAGAAGATTACCGGTAGTAAGCTGGATAAATTTCAACTGGAAAAAGAGATTGATAAGCATGGCAAAATAAGCCAACAGCTTACCAAGAACCAGTTAATACCAGTTCAGGTGGTGAAAGAACCCATCTCTACCAAAGGGCCGCGACTTTCGTGCGAGTTATCCTTAGCCGGGCGATACCTGGTTTTGGTACCCTTTTCATCCGGGGTGAGCATATCAAGACGGATCAGCAGTGGTGACGAGCGCAAGAGATTGCAGCGACTCATACAATCTATCAAGCCAGAAAACTTTGGGGCGATTATTCGCACCGTAGCCGAAGGCAAAGAAGTGGCCGAGCTGGATAAAGACATGCGCGGCCTGATGAAGATGTGGGAAGATGGTGCTGCCCGAATGCTGGAGGCAAACCCACGCGACAAAATCATTGGCGAGCTTAACAAAACTTCTTCCATCCTTCGCGATGTGTTGAATGAATCATTCGACAACGTGGTAGTTGATGATAAGAAGATTTACGATGAAGTTAGAGCCTACATTCAAACCATTGCGCCCGACAAAGAGAAAATTGTAAAACTCCACACTGGCAAAGTAAAAATATTTGAACACTTCGGGGTAGAAAAGCAAATCAAATCCGCTTTTGGGCAAACTGTTAGTTTAAAAGGCGGAGGTTATTTAATTATTGAGCATACCGAAGCGCTTCACGTCATTGATGTAAACAGCGGCAACAAGTCCAACCGAGAAGAAAGTCAGGAAACCACCGCACTGTCTGTCAACTTAGAAACAGTAAAAGAAGTAGCCCGCCAACTTCGCCTACGCGATATGGGCGGTATTATTGTAGTTGACTTCATTGACATGCGTGGCATGGACAATAAGAAACTCATCTACACCAAGATGAAAGAAGAGATGGAGGCCGACAAAGCCAAGCACACCATTCTCCCGCTTTCAAAGTTTGGATTGATGCAAATTACCCGCGAGCGCGTACGCCCGCAGATGAACATTGCTACTAAAGAAGTTTGCCCTACCTGCAACGGCTCCGGCAAGATTGAAGCTTCTATTTTGGTGACCGATAAAATTGAAGATCACATCCGCCATTTATTCGAAAAACAGAATGAGAGCAAGTTAGTATTGGCACTACATCCTTTCTTACATGCTTACTATACCAAAGGGTTTATCTCAAAGCGGATAAAGTGGCTTTTCAAATACAAACGCTCTGTAGAGTTGATCAAAGATTCTTCTTTGGCCATTACTGAGTATAAGTTTTTGAATAAAGATGGTGAGGAGATTGAATTGGCTCAGGAGAAGAGCACGCCTGTGTTGGCTGGGGATTAACGCATTAGTTCACCGAAAATAAATTTGACCCGTGCTTAAAAGGCGCGGGTTTTTTGCTTTTAATGCACCTCTAATTTCTACTACAGAGTTTAGCCGGATGAATGCTATTCACTACATCGCCTTAGAATGAAGATCTTCTATACTTGTAGAAGGAATGTCACCATCGATTTCAATTGCTATATCTACGGCCCAATAGAAAACTAAATTCCTCCTATCTTTAGTTTTTAGATGGAAGCAAAAAGGAATGTCAATATGTTTTCGGTGGCACTTAAGTCGATTGCTTTTGCGTGGCAAACGAACCGAACGCTATTGCTGCTGCTAATTCTGCTCAATATATTTCAGGGCTCAGTAGTCTATCTTCAATTCACCAGCTTTTCTTCCATTGTAGATGAGATTATCAAAATCAAACTGGGCACAGGTACTACCCGCGAGTTGATCAACACGGCCATCGTTCTGGGTCTGTCTTTTTTGGTGCCCTCCATCGTAGGCAATTTTGTTTCACATTTAAGAAATAAATTTCGGCTGCAACAAGGTGTTCAATTAGAGCTTTACAAAATTGATAAACAGAGCGCGCTGGATATTAGCACCATAGAAAGTAATTCATACCAAACCTTGCTGCGTGGAGCACAAGAGTGGGGCAGTAGCAGCGTACTTAATTTACAGGATTTTATTTTTACCTCCGCTACCAGTTTTGCGGGCATCATTACTTCCATTGGAATACTGTGGTCGCTGAGTGGTTGGCTGGTTTTGTTTGCGGTGTTAGCAGCGGCTCCTGTTTATTTTTTCTACAAGAAGTTTAGTATGGAAGTGTTTCGAATCCGCTATCTCTCCCTGGATGATCACCGCATCATCGGCAATCGCATATCGCACTTCGAACAACTTGAAAAAGCTATGGATGTAATTTTGCTCACGCTGAAGGGCTGGTTCAAAGAGCAAATCAGAGAAAGAAAAATTTCATTCAACAAAAAAATTATCGCGGCAGAGCAGCGCAAAACCATCTCGTACGGTTTCTTAAGCTTGTGGTATCTACTTTTTCTCTTTGCCGCCATTGCGTTAATGACTCAGCAAGCTATAGCCAGTATTATTGAAGTAGGCGGACTATTGCTGGCCTTCAATACGTATACTCGGTTTTATCAAACCATCAACGGCTATGTAGAATCCATTTCTTTCACAGAAGAAGCTGCCCGCTATGCCGCCCGCTGGTTTGAATTATTTGATCTGAAAGCTAAGATAGCATCAAAAGACAACGCGGCGCGAATGACATTCATCGAGCCTCCATTTATTGAGTTCAACAATGTTTCCTTTCGCTATCCGGGTGAAGCGGCAGAAAACCAATTGGTTTTGCAGCATCTTTCTTTTACCATCAAACCAGGTGAGAAGATTGCCATTGTTGGTGTGAACGGTTCCGGAAAAACTACGCTCATCAAATTGTTATGCCGAATTTAGGCTTAATGGACATTTATTAGGCTGAAACCCTCACAAGCCATTGATTCATATAGCTTTAGGCCAAATCAAAGCTATGAATAAAAAAACTGC
>JAYVPS010000067.1:0-8942 GCA_043757225.1 Cytophagales bacterium
CATAACCATAGGCCATCCAGGGTAATGTAATTCCACTCCATGCTTTATCGGTCGGGCGGGTAATTTTAGGATACGCCTCACCCAAAATCTGAAGCCCCAAAGGCTTAGAAAGTTTCAACCGATCTACGTATTCCAAAAATTTGGAAGGCTTCGTACCAAAATGTTTGTCCATCAATTTTGCCATAGCAATGTTAGATGACTTTTCAAAAGCCTCTTTGATGGTGATACGACCGTAGCCGCCTTCTTCGTGGTCGCGAACTTTTTTATTGTAGAAGGTATATTCACCGTTACCCGTGTTGATACTATCGGTCAATTCAATATTGGTATCTTCCAACAAACCAATCATCGTAACCAATTTGAACGTTGAACCTGGCTCAATTGAACCACCCACGGCATGATTCAACTCTTCGTGAAACCCTCCGTTTCCGTCTGATGTTAAATTAGAAATGGCTTTGATGTGGCCCGTCTTCACTTCCATTACTACTACAGTTCCTTCATCAGCGTTATGCTGATCCATGGCATGGTACAAAGAAGTCTCTGCTACGTCTTGAAGATTAATGTCAATCGTTGTCTGAATATCGAGACCATCGATTGCTTTTACATTGTTACCATCAAACACTGGCTTCCACGTGCTACCAGCAATTTTTTGAAACAATGCTTCACCATCTTGTCCACCCAACGCAGTATTGAAACTGTATTCCAGCCCTGCTCCCTTCCCGTCTTCATTCACAAACCCCACGGTTCTGCGGCTCAGGTTGGAGAAGGGTCGATAGCGTACATCCATTTTTTCGAAAATCACGCCACCTTTATATCGGCCTTCACGAATGATAGGCCACTTCATCATTTCCTTTTTTGTTTGAAAATTGATTTGTTTACGATTGAGCACCACATACTGTTTGCCAGTGGCACGCGCGTCTTTCAACATTTCCTTGTACTCTTTCGCAGGTTTATCTTTATAATATCTCGACAATAAAAATGACAACGAATCAATCCCATTCTTAAAAACTTCCGCTTTCGCAAGCGTAGGATCAATCGCTACCTTATAAAAAGGTAAACTAGTAGCTAACAGGCTTCCGTTGTCAGAATAAATATTTCCGCGTGTTGCTTTTACTTTTTTATAGTCGAAGTTGATGTCCTCGCTCATCTTCTTCCACTTGTCGCCCTCGACAAATTGAATATGGCCAATTTTTGCACCAACACAAATAGCAAAGACGAACACGCATAAAAACGCGATTCGCACTCTGACTAATATGGACTTTTTAATATTCACCTGCTTGTACTACAACTTTAAATGGTGGATTCAAACTTTCTTTCAATCCTAATACTTTTACTCTTCTTGCCACTTCGCTCTGCTTGCTTGCAAACATCACATTTGATTTTAGTGTGGTGAAGTCAGCCCGCAAGTCTTCTACTTCAGTTTGAGCACGATCAATTTGACGAGTCGTTCTTTCCGCATAATGGGTGTTGCTGATGTAGATCAAACTCAAAAAAAAGACAAATAAAATTTTGGGTAAATATTGAACAGGGAAGCCTTCTTCGAAATAGCTCTCCAGCTTCAGTCTCTTTTCAAAACCGGAAAAAACGCTGGAACCTTTGCCCACCACCGGTGCCGCTTTTATCCTCGGCTCATTGGTTCGCACAGAGTCTGTTCCTATTTTAAATTTGTTCTCCATTCTATTTAGTTGTTGGTTGTCGGCTATTTGTTGTTAGAAGGTCAACTAACAACTATTAACTAACAACTTATAATTTGATCGCTACTCTCAACTTTGCACTTCTCGCCCTGTTATTCTCCAGCACCTCTTCCTCCGAAGCCTCTAGTGGCTTTCGGTTTATAGCCTCAAAAGGCTTAATCTTATTTCCATAAAAATCTTTCTCCACTTCGCCAAACATCTTTCCTGTGTTGATGTAATTTTTAACCAGTCTGTCTTCCAACGAGTGGTAACTCATCACCACCAACCTTCCACCCTTCACTATCACATCGCCACATTGGTGCAAAAAATCTTCCAGCGCTTGCATCTCTTCATTAACTTCAATGCGCAGCGCTTGAAACACCTGGGCGAAATATTTATACTCCTTTCCCCTTGGGGCAACGGATTTTAAAACTTCTGTCAACTCTTTACTACGATCAAACCTCTTCACACTTCTATGTTGTACCAACAACCGGGCTAGCGTCTTGGCATTCTTCACTTCTCCATACATGCCTAGTATCTTGTGCAATTTCTCTTCGGAATATTCATTCAACACCTTCGCGGCCGTTATCCCCACGCTTTTGTTCATCCGCATATCAAGTGGTCCATCGAATCGTGTTGAAAATCCCCGCTCGGCCGAATCAATCTGATGAGAAGAAATTCCTAAATCGGCCAGCACGCCATCTACTTGCGTTACTCCATTTAACTTCAAATACTGTTTCATGTGCTTGAAGTTTGCCTGACAAAATGTAAAAGAACGACTCTGAATAACGGAGGCCTGTTCCTTGGCGTCCTCATCTTGATCGAAGACAATCAATCGGCCTCCTTTCAATTGTTCAAGAATTTTCAAACTATGCCCCCCTCCACCAAACGTTACGTCTACATAGGTGCCTTCGGATTTTATTTGCAAACCTTCTATGCACGCTGTCAACATTACTGGCTTGTGATAGCCGCTGGATGCTGGATGCTGGATGCCGGATGGTTTCATTCTTCTCCGGAATCAAGTATCAAGTATCTGGTATCCATTAGCGCTACTGCTCTAAATGCTTTTGCGCCAACTTCGACAATTCACTTGGGTCTTTAATGATGTGCTTCTCATAAATGGTAGGATTCCAAATTTCAACTTTGCTACCGGTACCAACCAACATCGCATCTTTTTCAATCTGCGCGTAAGTCAGCATGTTCTTGGGAATCAAAAAACGGCCGTTGCTATCCAACTCTACCGTAACTACCCCCGACAAAAAGTTCCGCTGGAGTTTGCGGTTCTCTTCGTTGAACTCGTTGAGACCTGAAATTTTTGAGAAGACCTTTTTGAACTCCACCATCGGATACATAATCAAGCAAGGCTCAAAGCCTCTGCGGATGACAAGCTCCTGGCTTTCCCCTTCGGGAAGCTGGGATTTTATCCGCGCAGGCAGTACTATTCTGCCCTTAGCATCAAGTTTACTTTCGTATTCGCTGGTGAAGAAAGTCATAGACTATAGTGGTTGTCTTGTTCTCCTTGAGCAAACGTAAGTAATTTTCCACCACTTTCAACCACTTTTACCCACTTTCTTACATATTTATTCAAAATTTGATAATACTCTGGTCTTTTTTGAACTTCTGATGAGACTTTGGAGGGCTGCTCGGCTTGCCCAGTCAGGATATAATCAAGCACTCATTTTCGAAAACTGATGGTATGAGATGAGATGAATAATAGGATCTGTAGCAAGGATAAACTCAAGAAGTCTCTGCGAATGAGAAATAGAATGACGAGGATTTTTAGAGAGACTATTAAGGGTGGGGTCTAAAAGCCTTCGAAGTGTCTTTGCGAGGTCGTCTCGACCGAAGCAATTCCCCGTTTGGACTCCGAACGGGGGATTGCTTCGCTCCGCTCGCAATGACGGTTAGATTTTTAGAGATACTACCAAACTATTTCTGGATAATTTTCACAAGCTCCTCATAATCTCCTCCGTATGCTCCCCAAAATGTGGAGGAGGCAGCAACGAATCAGGCACCGAAAACCCGGACCCAACAAAATTCCTCACTCCCACAATTCCATTTCGCTGAATCAAAAGCTCTTTTGCTTTCGGCATCTCAAAAACATCTCGCACAGTTTGAATAAGACCAGCGGGTACTTTCTGTTCATTTAGCTCAGCCAAAAACGAAGAACTTTCTTTTTCCTTTATCAGCGAAGTCAAGATTTCATTGAGCAATGAGCGATTGAGTACTCTTGATTCATTGGAGGAATATTCATGCAAAACTAACAGCTCAGGTCTGCCTAAGACAGTAACCAAACTTTGAAATTGCTTATTGCTACCAACCGCCAACAAAATTCTCTTTCCATCTTTTGTAACAAACGAATCTCCATAAGGGGCGATGTTGGGATGAGAAGAGCCATGGCGTGCAGGAAGTTTATTAGCCACTAACCAATTCGTAGCTTGGTTCGCAAGCGAAGCAACAGCCGCCTGAATCAACGAGACTTCCACAAAACTTCCTTCGCCTGTCGCTGCTTTTTTAAGGAGTGCCAACAACAATCCTTCCTTCAAATGATGACCCGCCAAAACATCAATCAATGCTACGGGCATTTTAACAGGCGGTCCATTTTTTTCGCCATTCAAATCCATAAAACCTGCTTCGGCTTGAATCACAGCATCGTACCCCACCCGATCATCATCCGAGCCATAGCCTGTGGTTTGTCCGTAGATAAGTAGGGGATTGTTAGCTGATAGTTGTTGATAAGACACCCCTAATTTTTCTGCATCGCCAGGCTTGTAACTCGCAATCACTACATCCGACTTGGCCGCCAATTGCTGAACGATTCGCTGTCCTTCACTAGTACCCAAATCAATAGCCACAGATTTTTTTCCCCAATTGCAACAACAGAAGTAAGCTGATAGATCACCTTCCTTCTCACCTGTCACTTTCCATGTTCGCGTAACATCGCCACCGGCTTTCAGGTTCTCAACTTTTATTACTTCAGCACCAAGCTCTGCAAAAAATTGCCCTACGCTAGGCCCCGCCAATACTGAAGCCAATTCCAGAACTTTTAAATCTTTAAACATGTATGTAAAAGTACGATTTACAACTATATGAACTATCCATTAACTTTGCGCCTAAATTTGAAAACCCATAACAATAATGCGGATTTTAATCATCTCCCTTAGCATTTTCATCCTTGCTTCCTGCTCTAAATCAGCAGAGTTTAAAACTGGAAATTGGCGCGGGGTCATTGAACTACAAGAGAAGCAATTACCATTCAATTTTGAAGTCGTAAAAGAAGACGATAAGTATAAAGTTTATTTAATCAATGCAGAAGAGCGATTAGTACAAGATGAAGTAACAGTAACCGGAGATTCAGTAAGAATTGTGATGCTGATTTTCGATATCGAGTTAAGAGCCAAACTAACCGGTAACTCATTGAGAGGGCATTACTACAAAAATTACGATAAAACTTTCAAGCTTCCGTTCGCGGCTACCTTGGGTGATACCTACCGTTTTGCCAAAACCGAAAAAGTTTCTGTTAATTATAGTGGTAAATATTCATTAGAATTCAAATCAGATAAAGAAACCTACACTTCTGTAGGAATCTTTAAACAAAAAGAAAATGAAGTTACAGGTACCTTCCTAACTCCTACCGGTGATTATCGCTACCTGCAAGGAAACGTAGTAAATGATCAACTCATGCTGAGCACCTTTGATGGCAATCATGCTTATCTCTTTACCGCAACAATGCAAGGTGATTCGATTAAGGGTGACTATTATTCAGGCAATGTGTCGCATGAAACTTTTGGAGGCATTAAGAATGAAAATGCCACCTTGCCAAGTGCTGAATCGCTTACGTATCTGAAAGAAGGATTTGATAAGATTACATTCAGTTTTCCCGATGTAAATGGAAATCAAATTAGTCCATCTGATGAGCGTTATGAGAACAAGGTTTTGATTTTGCAGATTCTTGGCACGTGGTGTCCCAATTGTATGGACGAAACAAAATTTCTTTCTCAGTGGTACAACGAGAACAAAGACCGGGGAGTTGAAATTTTAGGATTAGCCTATGAGCGTAAAGATGATTTTGAATACGCCAGTGGGCGCGTGAAAAAGATGAGGGAAAAATTAAGTGTCACCTATGATTTTGTAATTGCCGGCACCAACGATAAAAAGAAAGCATCCCTGACTCTTCCAATGCTAAACAATGTAATCGCCTTCCCCACCACTATTTTTATTGGCAAAGATGGAAAAGTAAAACATATCCGAACAGGATTCGAAGGCCCAGGTACAGGAATCTATTATGAACAATTTAAGGAGCGGTTTAATCAAATCATTAATGAACTTTTAGTTGAGAAAACAGCTTCTCTAAAATAACCACATGGTTCAACAGAAGCTTCACAGCCAAATTTGACGCCCGTAACTTGATGCCTTATGAAAAAAAGAGTTGTTGTTGGATTATCAGGAGGTGTTGATTCCAGCGTAGCCGCCTATCTTCTCAAAGAACAAGGCTACGAAGTGATTGGCATGTTTATGAAAAACTGGCACGATGACTCCGTAACGATTAGTAATGAGTGCCCTTGGTTAGACGATAGCAATGATGCAATGATTGTGGCACAGCATTTAAGCATTCCGTTTCAAGCCATCGATTTAAGTAAAGAATACAAAGAGCGTATTGTCGATTACATGTTTGCCGAATACAAAGCTGGGCGCACACCAAATCCCGATGTATTGTGTAATCGGGAAATTAAGTTTGATGTTTTTTTGGAGGCTGCCGTAAAATTAGGCGCAGATTATGTTGCCACCGGTCACTACTGTAGAAAAGGAGAAATTGAAAAAGACGGAAAAACGATCTATCGATTATTGGCTGGAAAAGACCCAAACAAAGACCAAAGTTATTTTCTTTGTCAATTGGCACAACATCAACTTTCAAAAGCGCTGTTTCCAATCGGGGAATTATTGAAACCCGAAGTGCGTGACATCGCTAAAAAAGCAGGCCTCGCCACGGCAGAAAAAAAAGATTCGCAAGGATTATGTTTCATCGGTAAAGTACACTTGCCAGATTTTCTACAACAAAGGCTTGAACCTAAAAAAGGAAAAGTGATTGAGGTGCCTTTTGATTGTGATGCCTTCAAAAATGGATTTGATGAAAATGATCTTGTCCTCATTTCCGAACCGTACAACTTAAAACCCGAACTGGGCGAAGTAGTGGGCGAACATAATGGTGCTCATTTTTATACGATCGGCCAACGTAGAGGCTTGAATATCGGAGGGCACGAAAAACCATTGTTTGTGATTGGTACCGATACAGAAAAAAATGTGATCTACACCGGCAGCGGAGACAATCACCCGGGACTTTATCGTAAAGGATTATTTATTCCAAAAATAGATGAACACTGGGTGCGGAACGATCTGACTCTTTCTATTGGAGAATCAAAAAAATACTCAGCTCGAATTCGCTATCGCCAACCTTTAGAGCAATGTACTCTTCACCAAAAAGAAGAAGGGCTTTACATCATTTTTGATCGACCACAACGCGGGATAACACCTGGGCAGTTTGCTGCGTGGTATGAAAATGATGAGTTGATTGGGTCGGGAGTAATTAACTAAGGAGATACTCGCCTCTTGCGAGCGCATACTCAGAAGCAAACATAATGCGCGTGGCAATCTCCCATTCGGGGCAACTACGAACTCGAGATTACCACGGCTGTTCTCCACCCTCATGCCAACGCTAGCAGCCTCGCAATGACGGGTAACTCCACTCGTCATTGCGAGCGCATACTCAGAAGCAAAAATAATGCGCGTGGCAATCTCCCATTCGGGGCAACTACGAACTCGAGATTGCCGCGGCTGTCTCAGACCCTCATCTCTGCACAAGCAGCCTCGCATGACGGGTAACTCGAGATTGCCACGGCTGTCTCCAAGCTAACAGCCTCGCTATGACGGGTAAGAGCGATGCTGGGTTAGGCAATAAAATTGGTCAATCTCTTCTGATCAACACAAAGTTTCCTCCCTCGTCTCCCACTTTTTGAATTTCTCCATACTGAGGCTTGGTATCTGAATTGTTCTTCATTGCCATCCTCACTTCATCAAATAACTCCTCGGAGGGAAGGTATTTGTTTTGGTTTTCATCCAGCGTCTTTATAAGGTATTTCATAAAAACGCTTTTGTCTGGCACTGTTGTTAATGAACCGCTCGTGATGGCCTTTCGGCTAACGCGCTTCATCATATTGGCGATGTCCATGTTGGCATTGTTGAAGGGTGCTCTCGTTTTAAATATTCCTCCACTAAAACACGCATCCGCAATCAATAAAGTATGCTTTGAATTGATCGCGCCAATATTTTCTACCAAGGCACTATTGCGAAACCACTTGGCTCTGTTTTTTTCTTGTGCATCAGAAGGGAGCCAATACCCTATGTTAGTTTTCTCATCAAAAAAGCCGTGGCCGGCATAGAAGATTAACAGGAAATCTGTGGGGCCAATTTTTTGACTCAATTGATCAAAGGCCACATTCATTTCTTCAAACGTGGGGTTTTTCAAAATCTCAACATCTGCAATATCAAAAGTGTATTTCTTTAGAAGAATCTCCTTTAGTTTATTGGCATCTTTCAAAGGCTCATTTAACGAATTAATAGCCTTGTCTTCATACTCCTCAACGGCAATTAACAAGGCATGATAACGGTTAGCCGGAGCAGGGGTAGTGGCGAGTGCTAAAGGAATTACAGGTTTAGACTTCAAATTAACTTTCACCGGATTACTAACGCCCTCAATCTCTTGAGCTACCAGTAGTTGACCTGTCATGAACAGGCAAAAAAAGATAACGGTTGTAATTTTTTTCATATAAAATTATTTAACGATGAGTTTAACGGTCTTCGCTTCCCCATGCCCTAATTGCATTCTGACTAAATATAAACCAACTGTAGAGGGCATCCACTTTACTTCATAACTTCCTTTGGCAAATGGCGCATCGATCAATGTGCCTACTTCCAAACCCTGACCGTTATAAACCTTGATTTGTACATTGGCGTGATCTGCCGTTTCCGGAACTCTAAACGGAATGAAAACCTCACCTTGTGCCGGATTAGGATAAGGGCTGCCTAGCCAAGGCAATTCTTTGTCCAACGAGGATTGTATGTAATCTTTGCTTCCATAAAGAATTCTTATTTTTTTTGTGCTCTCTGCAAGTGTAACAGAGTTGTTGGTCTTCATATCAATCACTTGCAACGAAGCAGGATCGAGCAACATGAGCTGTTTGTCATTATCACCGAAATAATCGTTGTACCAGGTCA
>JAYVPS010000068.1:0-8936 GCA_043757225.1 Cytophagales bacterium
CAATAATTACCCCAACAACAAAAGCAAAAGTAGGGCATGATGAGGATATCTCGCGCGAGGATATATTGGCTCATGGAATCGTCACTGAAAGCGACTATAGAACATTGGAAGATTATACCCTTAAGCTTTACAATAAAGGAACTCAATTAGCAGCCAAACAAGGACTTATTTTAGTAGATACTAAATACGAATTTGGCAAGCACAACAATACCATTTATTTGATTGATGAAGTTCATACGCCCGATTCATCAAGGTATTTTTACAAAGAAGGATATGAGGCCAGGCAAAAAGCAGGAGAACCTCAAAAGCAACTTTCCAAAGAGTTTGTGAGACAATGGCTGATTGAAAATGGCTTTCAGGGAAAAGATGGGCAGAAGGTGCCTGAGATGACAGATTCTATCGTAGAATCAATCGCAGCACGGTATCAGGAATTATACCAACAAATGACAGGTGAAAAGCTTGCTACCATTGATTATTCGAAGATTGAAGAAAGAATTGAGCAAAGTATTAATAACTCGATATTGAGTTAGAGCATATAGTATAGCCACGAAGGCACAAAGGCACGAAAAAAAACATGACAAGTTCCAACTAAGAGAGAGCATATAGTATAACCACGAAGGCACAAAGGCACGAAAAAAAACATGGCAAAGTTCCAACTAGGTTATGGAGTTCGAAAAATTATCTGAACGAGAAGAAATCATAGGGAAAGCAATTGTTAATGCGGCCTACAAGGTTCATTCAGAATTAGGCCCAGGTCTATTAGAAAAGATTTACGAGGCCTGCCTTGCACATGAATTACGGAAAGAGAACTTTCGTGTAGATAGGCAAGTTGATATACCGATAAGATATGATGGGATTATTTTTGATGAAGGATTAAGGCTCGATATACTAGTGGAGAACTTAGTCGTAGTGGAAACAAAGGCAGTTGATCAAGTTAATCCAGTCTGGCAGGCACAAGTGCTAAGTCATTTGAAATTAACTGAACTCCGCCTTGGATACCTTATAAATTTCAACGTTCCACGCATAAAAGAAGGAATAAAAAGAATCATTTTGTAGTTAATTGATTCCCTTTAATCCCTTTAAAAGGTAAAGCCTAACAAAAATTAAAAAACTTTGTGCCTTTGTGCCTTTGCGGCCTAATTTTCTTTTAATATTGCGCTATGAAATACACCATCGATAAGCAAGAAAAGTACACGTTGATCCGTCTTCATGAAGAAAAGTTAGACTCTACGGCAGCGCCTAAACTAAAATCAGAAATGGTGACCTTGCATGCCGAAGGTGTTCGTAATATTATTCTCGATTTAAGTGAAGTGAAATATACTGATTCTTCTGGCCTGAGTGCATTATTAGTCGGCAATCGCATCTTACAGGAAGATGGCGGAATTTTCATCTTGTCCTGCCTGTCTGACCACGCCATGAAGCTGATTAAAATTTCTCAATTAGATAGTGTATTAAATATTTTACTCACTGTAGAAGAAAGCATCGATGCAGTGTTTATGCACGAGATTGAGAAAGATATAAAAGATGACGAGTGATTGAATAACTTCAAGCTTACCATCCTCGGATCTTGTGCAGCTATACCAGCCTTAGGTCGATTTACCTCCTGCCAACATCTTACCATTCAAACCAGGCATTTCTTAATCGATTGTGGCGAAGGCGCTCAAATGCAGCTCGCTAAATACGATATCGCTATTTCCAAGATTAATCACATCTTCATTAGTCACTTACATGGCGATCATCATTTAGGCTTGATGGGACTGCTATTTTCAATGCATCTTCAAAAGCGGCAAACCGATTTGCATTTGTATAGCCCCTATGGACTTAATGAGATTATCTTGCTTCAACTTAAATATTCAAATTCAAGTTTGAACTATACCCTTCATTATCATCCCTTCAATCCGGATGAAAAAAAATTAATCTTCGAGGACAAGGTGCTGACCATAGAAACAATTCCTCTCAATCACAAACTACCTTGTGCCGGATTTTTATTTAAGGAGAAAGAGAAATCAAGAAATCTCAGAAAGGAAATGCTAAAAAATGGAATGCTTTTACAACACCTTGCCACGTTGAAAAGAGGTGAAGATGTATTCGATAGCGATGGAAAGCTTCTTTACAAAAACGAAGATTATACCCTTCCACTCAACCCTCAGAATTCTTATGCCTATTGTTCTGATACAATGTGGAATGAATCTATGATTGACCAAATTAAAGATGTCAATTGGCTCTATCATGAGGCCACCTTTATGGAAGAAGAAAAAGATAAAGCCTTAGAAACAAAACACAGTACCGCAAAACAAGCTGCCCAAATGGCAAAGTTGTGTAACGCTAAGTCTTTGCTAATTGGGCATTTCTCTGCGCGCTATCGTGAACTAGAGCCGCTGTTAGCAGAAGCCAAAGAAATCTTCCCTGCTACTTCACTTGCTATTGAAGGCAAAATCTTTGATCTTGAATTATGACTCAAACTTTCGAACAAAAAAAGAGTGTGCTTTTCATTGTATTGGCGGGCATATTTTTGACCAACGCAATCATTGCTGAATTGATCGGTGTGAAAATATTCTCTGGTGAAGCCACCTTAGGTCTACAACCCGCAAACTTGGATATTCTTGGATTTAAAATGGACTTCAACTTAACAGCGGGTGCCGTTATCTGGCCTGTCGTCTTCATCACCTCTGATTTGATAAATGAGTATTTTGGAAAGCCTGGCGTAAAACGAATCAGTTACCTCGCTGCTATTTTTATTGCTTATTCTTTTCTTGTTATCTTCCTTACAATAAAACTACCGCCCGCCCAATGGTGGCTTGATGCCAACAACAAAGATAGTGCGGGCAATTATTTCAATATGGACTTTGCGTTCAATAAAATATTAGGACAAGGGCAGCGAATCATAATAGCCTCATTAGCTGCATTTCTTATAGGCCAATTGATTGACGTTTTTATATTTCAAAAGTTAAAGAAGATGACAGGTTCGAAGATGCTCTGGCTTAGGGCTACAGGCTCTACGTTGGTATCTCAATTTGTGGATAGCTTTGTAGTCTTGTACTTGGCTTTTATTGGAATCTTCTCCGGCAGCCAGATAATGGCCATCGGGTTAACGAATTATCTCTATAAATTCTCAGTGGCAATTTTGCTGACTCCGCTCATTTATTTGGGTCACTATGTCATCGACCATTATTTAGGAAAAGAAGAAGCCGCTAAATTATCGGAAGAGGCCTCCAAACAAAGTAGCTCATTCCTCTAGCTCTCTAGCCGGAAAACATTATCGAGTATAATCGCAGTGGCAATAGAAGCATTAAGAGATTCCGCTCCTCCCCTTTTCGGGATGGTTATTGGAATGTTCACCAAGGATTGAATAGCAGGAGAAATACCTTGAGCTTCATTCCCAACCACAATAAAACCGGATTTTCCGAAATCGGTGGCATGCACATTGCTCCCATTCAAAAACGCCCCAAAAATTGGTAATGAAACATCAGTTAGATATTGAACTAAATCAGTATAGTAGAAATTAACCCTACAAAACGAACCCATGGAAGCATTAATAACCTTCGGATTATAGAAGTCGGCTGTCTCCTTAGAAGCAATGATACTTTTGATCCCATACCAATCTGCCGTGCGAATGATCGTTCCTAAGTTGCCTGGGTCTCGGATATCATCTAACACTAAGGCAAACTCAGTCCTTATTTCAGAAGGAGCATTCTGTTTGATGGTCGCGATAGCCAGAGCTCCCTCATTGGTGAGAAAGGTACCCATTGTTGACAACTCTTTCTCGCTAGCCTCAACAAACTCAATCCGTCTCCTCACCAGATTCTCCTCATACCGGTGCAGGAAAGATGCGGTGGCTGCTACCCATTGCACTTCAAAAGACGAGCGAAGCAATTCCTCCACTCCTTTTGAACCTTCTACGATAAAAGATTGCTCCTCTTTTCGGTATTTCTTTAATTGCAAAGATTTGATGAATTTGACTTTCGCTTTGGAGATCATTATTACTTCTTTTTACAAAACTTCTCGCTACTTACTGTATGCCGGAGCCACCTCATTATTGATAAGCAGTTGCCTTGGCCCTAAGTACTTACAAGGAAATCAAAAGTTATTATATCGCCAAACGATCGAAGCTCCTAAAAAATTCAACAAAGCGGGGCTTAATGACCTACCGGTACAAAAACCCAATAGTAAGTTTCTTTGGCTACCAATCAACGCTTTAGTCTGGATGTATCATACCGGTGAAAAGAAATTCGTTAAACAAAAGCCAATCTTCATCACTAAAAAGGTAAAGGTGGACGAAAAATTTAATCAAAAAATCTCCAAAACCACCAGCCAGAAAAAAATCAACAACCTTCAATACCGGAAAAAGCGAAAGAACGATGCCCTTGATAAAAAAATTGAAAATGGTAATCTATTTATGCAATGGGGGGAACCCTTAGCTGTTTATGATTCAACTATGCTTGCTGCATCAATTATAAAAATAAACAACTATCTTTTCATCAAAGGCTATTTTCAAGGCAAGACAAATGCATCCGTTACTAAGTCAAAGCAAAAGGTGATTGTTAATTATAAAGTTAATCCCGGTGTGCCCTACTTTATTGACACCATAGTTTATAGCGTGGCCGACCCACAAGTTTTAAAAATAATAAAGGCCAGTAAAAGTCTAATCGCTAAAGGTGATCAATACGACCAGGATAAGATTGGTAAAGAGCGGGAACGAACTGATTTCCTCTTAAAAGACCATGGTTACTATAGCTTTACCAGACAATACATTGACTATCAGCTTGACACCAGCTCAAGAAAGAAGCATGCGATCACCCTTCTTGTGGAGGTTCGTAACCCATCAAAACTAGACCACCATCGTCAATTCAAAATAGATTCGGTGAGCATGACTACCGATGTGGGAGTAAAAAATATCGACAACGTCAAAAGGATTTCAGAGCCCTACGAAAAAATTACATTCAACTATTACAACCCGGAATACAGCAAGAAAATATTAGCACAGCGTTTATTCATTATTAAAGATAGCCTGTTCAGTCGCAGTAAAACCATTAGTACGCAACGGCAATTGGCCAACTTAGATGTATTCAAATTTGTAAACATAAATTATGATACGTCTCGCGGGCGCTTCACTGCAAATATATTCGCCAGTCCATTGGATCGCTATTCATGGTCAAATGAAGCTGGTGTCACGGTTACCCAAGGGTTTCCTGGTCCCTACGTTAGCACCAACATAAAGCGGAGAAACTTATTTGGTGGCATGGAGATTTTAGACCTCAATGGCCGCTTTGGATATGAGGGTGTAGCCTCTGCCACCGAGACGCGCAACATCTATACAAGTACAGAAGCCAGTGCGAATGTATCTGTAACCTTTCCTCAATTTTTGTTTCCCTTTAGTCGGGCGGCCTCCTTTCGGTATGCTCGCAACAACCTGCGTACAAAACTATTAGCAGGTTATACCTATACCAATCGCCCCGAATATCAAAGGGGTATCACTACCGTTTCAGCTTCCTACACCTGGGATATTAATCAAAAGGTTCAATTCTCATTGACTCCCACCAGCTTAAGCATTATCCGCTCTACCGTTGACTCATCCTATAGGGTGGTCCTTAATGAGTTAAAGAAGCAAGGCAATAACTTAGAGAATGCTTTCAAACCATCTTTTGTAGGGAGTATGATCTTTTCCGCTACGTGGAACAACAATTATGGTAGTACACAAAAAAACTCAACACTACTCCGTGGAACTATTGAGAGTGGTGGTACTCTTTTGAATTTATATACACCGCAATTTATCATTAACCAGGGACTAGAAACATACCAATACATACGATTAAGCGTTGACTTTAGAAAAAATATTAACATAAATAAAAATGCCGCATTTGCATGGCGAATCAACTCGGGCTTTGGATATGCCTACAGCTCTAACGGTGTTATGCCGTATGAAAAAAACTTTTTTGCAGGAGGAAGCAACTCCGTGCGCGCCTGGCGTCCACGCAGGCTAGGTGTTGGATCTGTGCCTCCACTATTAAGCACCAACTCTTCTGCCGATGGCTATTTCAATTACCAGTATGAAAAACCTGGCGATTTATTAATTGAAGGAAGCATGGAGTGGCGACAAAAATTAGTTGGCCCCATTAATTATGCTTTGTTCATCGATGCCGGCAATGTGTGGGCATTAAAGTCTACATCCAATGAGGCAGCCCAATTTAATCTTGATCGGTTCTACAAAGAAATTGCCGTTGGTACCGGCTTTGGCTTGCGTCTGGATTTTTCCTTTCTGATTCTTCGGCTAGATGTTGGTATTAAAGCATGGGATCCTGCCCGTCCCGAAGGAGAACGGTTTATTTTAAATCGATTTGCATTTAGTGGCCCTTACGGGATTGACAAGGAGCCAGTAATTTACAATGTGGGGATTGGGTATCCTTTTTAATTAATAGTTGGCAAAAATACCTCTGCCATCATACACCTCGCGCTTCCACCGCCATTTCGTTCAATCGTATCTAAGCTGGAATGAAGAATGGAATTATAGAGCTCGATCTCTTGAATTTGCCATGCACTTAATGACTGATAGGCTTGCGATGACATAATCAAATATTTTTTCTCTACTGTATTCGTTACCTGCAACATGTTTCCGGCAAAATGGTTCATCTGAGCAAATGAAATAGGGATTATTTTCTTTCCACTTTTTTCAATTTCCTCTATGACCTTCTTCCGGTCGGTTTCATTAGCAATTGATCCCGGGCAAATAACAACATAACGATCGGCCACGCACATCATTACATTTGTGTGATAGATTGGATATCCTTTTGAATCTATTGCCTTGAAGATATGTGGCTTAAACTCCAGACGCGAACAAAAATCATCTAACACCTTAACATCAGTCCGTTGCGAAATGCAGGCATAGGCAATTTTATTTTCACGATCCAGTACCATACTCCCAGTTCCTTCCAAAAACAGTTTTTTGTTCTCGTACGTTGTTAAATCAATTTGTTGCCTGATGATGAAACGCTTTTCCAATTTTTCAACGATATGCTTCTTACGCTCAGGTCTTCTATTGGTAGCAAACATCGGGTACAGTACAATGCTTCCATCATCATGAAACGAAATCCAATTATTTGGAAAGATAGAATCCGGTGTTAATGGTTCGATCGTATCATCAATAACGGTTACATCAATTCCGTGCTGTAGTAGCAGGGCAACAAAATCATCGAATTCTTTCAATGCCAGTTCTTGAGCGTTGGTATCTTGCTTGGATTGAAAGGTATTATTTACTGCAGTTTCAGAATTGAACCTAAACTCAACAGGACGAATCATTAAAAGGTTGGAGGTGGTTTTCATTCGGTTTGCAACTCGAAAATAGCAGCTGTTAAAATTCGAATACACGACTCAACTCCATTCTCACCTTATCTGCACTCGGCAGCATCATTTTTTCTAAATCAGCATTCAACGGAATGGCAGGAAGATTAACCGCACCGAATGTCCATACAGGCGCATCCAGAAAAGTAAAACATTCTTTCGAGATTCTCCCGGCTAATGATTCAGCAAATGAATTCATCAAAGGTTCTTCAGTAAGGACGAAGGCACGACCATGCAATTTTACTGAAGACACAATAGCGTCCCAATCTACTGGATTCAAAGTTCTTAAATCCAAGATCTCTACTTGGCCTGCAAAAGATTTAGAAGCCTCCTTCGCCCAATAAACTCCCATACCATAAGTAATAATTACAGCACTTTCACTTGCCGCTATTCTTTCCTGACTTGCAGTTTGTATCCGATTCGCCTTTCCCAAAGGAATAATATAATCTTCATCAGGTTCAACAGTCTTGGCTTCTAAGGTTCCGGGCACTTTGCTCCAATACAAACCCTTGTGTTCTAACATCAGTACTGGGTTGGGATCCAGAAAAGCAGCCTTCATTAATCCTTTCATGTCAGCAGCATTGGAAGGATATACTACTTTGATTCCACGAATGGTGAGTAAAGTAGATTCAATACTACCCGAATGATATGGGCCACCACCACCATAGGCACCGATTGGCACACGAATTAATGATTGAATTGCGAATTTACCTCTGGTGAGGTAACAGCTTTTGGAAAGTTCTTCCACCAACTGGTTCATGCCCGGCCATATATAGTCAGCAAATTGAATCTCTACAATTGGCTTTGCCCCCGCTGCGCACATTCCCGCAGTTGAGCCCACAATATAGGCCTCTTGAATAGGAGTGTTAAACACACGATCATCACCAAACTTCTGCGCCAAAGTAGCCGCTTCACGAAAAACTCCGCCTAATCTTCCGCCAACATCCTGACCGTAAAAAATTGATTCAGGATATTTTTTTAAAATTTCTTCCACTGCATGGAGGGCAGCATCCACCATCGTTACTTTTTCTCCCTTCTCAGGAAATCGGATTCCGGATTCTTTGGTAATTGATGTTGGTGCAAATTCATAAGAATCAAAATCAGCAAGATCAGGATCAGGCATAGAAAGTGCCTTCTGGAAATCATCCATCACTTTCATAATTACCCTATCTTGAATCGTCTTTAAAGTTTTCGAACTCTCACCATTTCCCAAGAGGAACTTTTCCAATTTTAAAATCGGATCGTCCTGTTCCTGAACGAGTAAATTATCTCCACGATACCATTCCTTTCTTACGCCAGAAGTATGGTGCCCCAACAAGGGACACCTAGCATGAACTAAAATAGGAGCCCTCTCTTTTCGTACATAGTCAAAGGCTTTTTCCAACCCCTGATAACTTTCTACAAAGTCAGAACCATCAACACGCATTCGCTCAAGACCTTTGAACCCTGCCGCATATTCGTATGCATCCATGGAGCGCATTTCGCTTCCCATGGCAGAAATCCCCCAATCATTATCTTGCACCAGATATAAAATTGGAAGTTTTTTCAACACCGCCATTTGAAACGCTTCTGCCACCTCGCCTTCGGTAACGGAGCCATCA
>JAYVPS010000069.1:0-8908 GCA_043757225.1 Cytophagales bacterium
ATCCAACGTTAGGTTCTTACACGAATCAATTATTGGATAGTAGCATCAATAAGGTGGCACAGAAAGTAGGCGAAGAGGCCGTAGAACTTGTAATTGAAGCGATGGATAATAACAGGGAACTTTTCTTAAATGAAGCTTCTGATCTGATGTACCATTATTTAGTTTTACTTGCCTCAAAAGGTCATTCCTTAAAAGAGGTAATTGAAGTATTGAAGGCAAGACACAGACACTAGCACTTAGCAGCTCTCATATTTATTTGTTGCAATCAATCTATGGATCGGGAGTAATATGCTTCTCCTTTGCTTGTCTTTAGAATTGTCAAATAACTAAATAAATCAATTTTGTCCCAGCCGCTACATTTTTTTGGTATTTTACTTTCCTTCTTTACTCGATCAAAAAAATTATAATCCTTATGGGAAACAATTCCTTGCCAACTGCCAAAATAATTGATGGTTATCCCTTTGTTCAATATCAGCATGAGACCTACCCTATCAATGAGATGATTGCCAAAAGTAATCGATTTTATCACTGGATGAATGAGCGTAGAACAGTGCGGGATTTCTCTGACAAACCAATCCCTCAAGAGGTCATTGAAAATATTCTGCTTACTTCTTCTACAGCTCCCTCTGGGGCGCATAAACAACCTTGGACTTTTTGTGTGATCACAGATCCGCAAATAAAAAAGGAAATCCGAATTGCCGCAGAAAAAGAAGAACAGGAGAGCTATACAAGTAGGATGAGCGAAGAATGGCTGGCAGATTTGCGCCCCTTACAAACAGACTGGCAAAAGCCTTTCTTAGAGATTGCTCCTGTTCTAATTCTCATCTTTAAAAAAGCTTATGATCTCCATGACGATGGAACCAAGAAGACCAATTATTATGTGAATGAATCTACTGGCATTGCATGCGGATTCATGCTGGCGGCTATCCATCATGCTGGACTGGTCGCGCTTACCCACACCCCCAGCCCAATGAACTTCCTTACCAAAATTCTAAAGCGTCCTGAAAACGAGCGACCATATTTGTTGATTCCAATCGGGTATCCCATTGAAGGGACTTACGTGCCAGACTTGAGAAGAAAGGGATTAGATGAGTTTTGTTTTTTTGATAGAAAAAAATAATAGAGATAAGCCGTTAAATTTTTCTGCTATAGTTAGAAAATATTTCATATAGCTAAATCAGCCGAACCTCTGAAATAGGCTTTCACCCAATTAAAAATGAGTCACTATCTTCAGAAATCTCTTCACCTTCTAGGCTTAGATTTAGAAGAGCCTGAATAAGTTTTGCAGACATAATTTGGGGCGCAGCTACAAAAGAGAAATGCACCTACAATCAAAATGATTAAGATTCTTTTCATTTCATTTCTTACTTTATTTTAAAGCACATCCTTTTACTCTATTGGTGGTGTGTATCACTTTGATAAGTGAATCTTTAATAAAATCCCCATAAACGTTAACGAATGTAACATTTTAGAGCCAAAAGTACAAGTCGATTTCTCTCTGGAGTTATTACACTTCATGCTATTCTTTTACAACATAACCCATTTTACTTAGCTCCTTTGCCGTCAGCTTAATCAGGTTAACATCAAGCTTGATTTTATGAATCGGTCCATTATCGGAATCGGTCGGCACCAAAACAATGGCATCAATTACATCCATGCCTTTAAATACCTGGCCGAAAATAGTATAGTCTCCATCTAACCTCGATAATCCTTTTTTGTTCTGAACAATATAGAATTGACACCCTGCAGAAACTTTCGCTGCATTATCATCGCGCCCGGCAGCAAGGGCACCATAAATATGTTTAAGGCTATCGCGAAATTCTGGATTTATCAGATAGGGAGATTTTGCAAACCCTTCTTTTGTATCAGGGCATCCGCCTTGGGCAACAAAATTTTTGATTACTCTGTTGAAAGTGAGAGAATCCCAGTAGCCAGCATTTGCAAGTTTAATAAAGCTTGCTTTATGATTGGGTGTTTCATCATATAACCAAAAGAGCACCTCCCCCATTTCAGTTTCTATTTGACCTATCTCGTAGGTTTTTTCTTGTTGTGAAAATGAAGTTATGGAGATAAGCAAAAAGAGGAAAAAGTTTAGGTTCATCGTGTGTGTTTTTATTGCTAGATTATTGTAGGGACATTCCCTCCCAGACCTGTAATCTATTAAAATTAACTTTTTTAACCGAATTAAAGTCATCAAAGAAGACTCTCAATTATCTTTACATTGCACTGCATTTGATGAACTCACAAATAATTACACTCTAAAAAGTAACCTAAAATGAAAGCAATTAATTCAATCAGACTGGCTTTGTTAATGTTAGCATTCGCCATCTCCGTTTCTTATGCCCAGACGGATTATAAAGGCCATAAAATTGATGCGTCCGGGAAGATTTCAGACAAGGACGGCAAACATGTAGGTTCCTTAACGAAGGAAGGAATAGTAAGTGATGCCTCTGGAGAGAAAGTGGCTCACGTAGATGCTAATGGTTTTTTTATTGATGCAAAAACAGGGAAGAGCCTTGGCAAAGTTGGAAAAAATGGAAGCTTTATTCCATACTCCGCCAGCTCTACTGAAAGTTGGACGATTGGATCTCCTGAAGATGGAGTTTGCCTTGTGAAGGACAAAGATGGTAATGTAAAGGCGGAAGTTCATGAAACCTACAAACACGTTGGAGCTTGTGCAATTCATTGCCTCACACATCACATGATTCACAGTGAAGTACTAAATGAAAGTGCTTCTGCTAACTACGTCTGTCCAATGCACTCCGATGTTACTTCCGATAAGGAAGGGAAATGCAGTAAGTGTGGAATGGCTTTGGTGAAGAAGAAGAAAAAATAATAGCAAGCAAAATTGCAATTACCTTAGAGTTTAAGGGATCGCAGCAAAGATTCGAACTTGTCCTCCTGTAATAATTATATTCCTTTAAAACACGATCATTAATCAGGATTTTTGCAGCTTCTTCGGAGAATTCAGGGAAGTGCATCTTGACGTTCTGAGATGAATGCTTAGCTAGCTTTCAATAGAATGCTAACCTTTACTAAATCTCCAATAGTGTGTGTCATTTTATTCGACTTAATCTGAATCATCCTGTTTTGAATATTAACCGAAAGCATTGAATAGGAGCCGAAAAAGGAAATTTGCTCAATCGAACCTATAATGGCGCTCTTATTAACGATCGAAAAATCTTCCGGACGGACGATAATACTTTTAGACTTAGTCCTAATTCCAAATTTCTTGATAAGATATAAATCAAGTGCTGAGTATTCTCCAAATAATCCTGCCACGTAATTATTTTTTGGATGACGATAAATTGTCTGAGGCGATCCACGTTGAACGACCTTTCCTTCCTTCAATATCAAAATCTCGTCCGCCCATGGAAGGGTATCATCTGGATCGTGTGAAACCAGTATACAAGAGATCTTCAACTTTTTTCCAATAGCGTTAATAACAGATTTTAGAACTCCTTTCAATACCCGATCAAGATTAGAAAATGGCTCATCGAGTAATAGCAACTTAGGGTTTTGAATTAGTAATTTGGCAATTGCTATTCGTTGCTTCTCTCCACCTGACAATTCGGTGGTTTTTCTTTTTAACAAATGTATTATTTTGCAAACTGCGAAGATCTTTGATGCTCCGGCTGAGCTTAGTTCATTTGAATACTCAAGGACCTGCTCCACTCGAAGAAACTTAGGCAACTCAAATTGCTGAGATAGATAAGCGATCTCTGGATGGCCAGCAACTAGTTGGTCAGCAGGGCCAGTCACCTTTTTATTATTGAATAGCACATCTCCGGAATCTGCTTGTTCTAAGCCTGCAATAATCTTTAAGAGCGTGCTTTTTCCTGAGCCTGTCTCTCCCGCTACCACAATCTTTTGAAATGAGTGCTGCGAAAAATTAATCTCTTTTAGAATGAGATTATCCTTTCCACTTTTAGTGATCTCAATTATTGAAAGTAAAGCCACAATTATGTCTCTTGTCTTAGCTTCTTCCTGTGTTCGCTCAGAGTCCCGAGGCGGAATCTGCTGGAAAGAAAAATTATACGTTTGTGTTTCTTAGGTATTTGTTTCTTTGTTCAAAAGCCACGAGGCTAGGCTAATTATTGAATGCATTTGGTACCCATCTTCTCCTCGCTAAAGCCTTTTTACTTCTTTTGCTTGATTCTTATCCGTTTCAATAATACTAATGGCGTAACCTCCACCCGGAGCTGACCATTGCGATAAACTCGATTTATTCGTTACCACAACTTTGCGAATGCTATAGGCATGAGGATTGGTTTTGAAGTGCGCATCTTTTGCATCAGCATAGATGGTAGCGATGTACGCCTTCCCTGGTTCAAGAAAATCAAATGTTACTTGCGATGTCCGTGGCGTTTCGCCATTTACATTTCCTAAAAACCAATTCGTTTTCCCTTTTGCTTTGCGTGCAACGGTAATGAATTGCCCCGGTTCGGCTTCTAAATATTTACTGTCATCCCAATCTAAGGCAACGTCTTTGATGAACTGAAACGCATCTAAATGTTTGCTGTAGTTCTCTGGGAAATCGGCCGCCATTTGCAACGGACTATACATCGTTACATACAACGCCAGCTGGTTGGCAAGCGTACTGTTGCAATGTGATGGATTGTTCGGATTGTTCTTACTGATGTCCATCTCGAAAACGCCAGGCGTGTAATCCATAGGCCCGCCAATCAATCTTGTAAAAGGAAGAATCGTAACGTGGTTGGGCTTGGAACCACCGAACGCCTGGAACTCTGTTCCTCTTGCTGATTCATTGCCGATCATGTTCGGATAGGTACGCGCAATACCTGTAGGGCGAACTGCCTCATGCGCGTTTACCATGATTTTATACTCCATTGCTTTTTCAACAACGTACTGATAATGATTCACCGTCCACTGATCATAATGATAATATCCCTTCGGAAGAATCGATCCGACATAACCTGTTTTTACTGCATCATAATTATTAGCCTTCATGAATTTGAATGCAGCATCCAGATGGCGTTCGTAATTACGCGTTGAGCTGGAGGTCTCATGATGCATGATCATTTTGATCCCTTTAGATCTTGCATACTCTCTCAACTCCGTCACATTGAAATCAGGATACGGTGTAACAAAATCAAACACATAGTCCTTCGAATGTCCAAACCAGTCTTCCCAGCCGATATTCCATCCTTCTACCAACACGCCATCAAAACCGTGCTGCGCAGCAAAGTCGATATACTTTTTCACATTGGTTGTTGTAGCACCATGCGTACCATTCGGTTTTGCCTTTGAATAATCGGTGACACCTAGTTGAATGGAAGGAAGGTCATTTGTGTAAGACCACGAGCTTTTACCTGTGATCATTTCCCACCATACGCCCATGTACTTCATCGGTTTTATCCACGAAGTGTTTTCAATCTTGCAGGGCTCGTTTAAGTTATACGTCATTTTAGATGCAAGGATAGTGCGGGCATCATCACTCACCATAATGGTGCGCCAGGGCGAATGGCTTGGTGCCTGTAAATTACCTTTATCACCTGTTGCATCCGGTGTCAACCACGATTGAAACACCATCGCTTTATCATCAAGATTTAAATGCATGCACGAATAGTTGATCAATGCTGCTTCGTGCAAATTGATGTAGATGCCGTCATCCGTCTTCATCATCAGAGACGTTTGTACACCCGTTGGCGAAAACGGAGTTTGAGAAGCATTTGGAGTAATCGAGCCCTTCATCAGACTTCTGATCTCCGATAATCGTGACGTTGTGTAATCGTATTCTTGTGTATCATAGTCGCCAGCGAGCCAGAAGGCTGTATGATTGCCCGTCATAGCAAATTGGGTTCTCTCCTCTTTGATCACAAAGTAAATCAGGTTCTTCTGTGAGGGAAATTCATAGCGAAAGCCAAGTCCATCGTCAAACATCCGAAACCGTATGATCATGTCACGATCCATTTCTTTCTGATGAAGTGTAACCGAGAGTTCATTATAATGGTCACGGATTGTTTTCACTTCACCCCAAACCGGTTCCCAGTTTGAATCGTGTGAAGCCCTTTCAGTATTGGCAATAGTAAAATCATTGAGAAGCGATTTACTATCATTCTTGAGTTCAAGACCCAAGGCACTCGGTCTTATTACTACCTTTCCTTTGTATGCTAGCTGGTATGTTGGCGTTCCATCCTTTTGCAGAAGGAATTCCATTACAAATTTTCCATCAGGCGATCTAAGCTCCTGCCCTATGGCAACCTTATTAAGTATAAGCACCATCAAGATCAACAGCAGAAGTGTCTTCATTTTTTGTTTTGTTTGAGAATATGATTGGTATAATTCCCTTAAACCTGGCAAGTAATAGTTCATGGGTATCATTAAAAGCTTTGCAACAATATTAAAGAGTTGAAGGTGCATTTAAAAGAAGATTGCGAATTCTTACATTCCTAATATCGAGTTATACAACAATTCTGAGCAGTTCGACATGGGCTCCGCTAATATGGCATACAGCTTGGAGCTTTCTCTGTAATTTATTTACCTCGTCTTCAACAAAAAGACAACCGTGCCTTTAGATCGCTCCGGCACTTTACCAGCAGAGATACGTACCAAGGAGTTTTTTCTGATCTCTTCTTTTAATAATTGTTCGGCCTTGGGGCTAAGGCCTCGTTCAGTAGTCGTTATTTTCACAATCTCTCCGCTATCATCGCATTCAATCTCAAAGACAATTCTTCCGTCTTCATTATCTGGCAGGTCGGGGATTTTTGGTTTATCTGCCCACGCCCATCCTGACATCGTTAAAACAATACCATCTCCACCTCCGCCACCTCCAGGCTTTCCATACAATGCTTTTGCATCAGGCTTCCCTTGCGGGCTTCCCTTATCGCCAGTCTTACCCTGATCATCGCCATGGCTCGGCACCTCTTTACCTTTTTTTGTCTCGCTAACGTTAGCCGGTTCTTTAACTTCTTTCTTTTCTTCCTTGGGTTTTGATTCAACCACTTTTTCCGCAGGCTTTACTTTCTCCTTTACAGGCTCTTTCTTTTCTTCCTTCACCACTACGGGGCTTTCTATCTTAGAGACCACTGCATCATCGGGCTTGGCTTCTTCTTTTATTTGCTCCTCAGTCTTTGGTTGCACTTCCTCTGACTTCACTTCTTCTACCGGAGTTTCAGAACCAGGCTGCTCTTCGGGCTGAATTTCACCACCCCCCTGATCATCTAAACCAAAATTTAATTCAATACCATACTCTGGAAGCGGAGGATTGGGGGCGCGCCAAGCCATTAAAAAGAAAAACGCCAACAGCAAGGCAGCATGAATACCCACCGAGGTAAACAAGGCAATGCGTTTATTCTTTTTTTCGGTTTCGCTCACCATGTTATTTAGGTTTGGTAGCGATTGATACTTTTGCTTCTAATGAGGTGGCAATGCCGGCAACAAATACCATTTCACGTGTTGGTACACTTTCATCGATGTGAAGAACCACCACTCCCTTGGAGCCGCCTAACTTACTTTTTAATTCTGCTTCTAATGTCAACCGGGTTACTCTTTTATCATTCACAAAAAACTGAAGATCTTTTGTTACCGTTATAGAAACTTTCTGCATTTCTATGGTACTTGGTTTGCTCGATGGCAAATTGACAGGCAGGCCAGAAGGTGTAACAAAAGAAGAGGTGAGCATAAAGAAAATCAGCAGCAAAAAAATCAAATCAGTCATGGAAGCCATGCTGAACGCTGCATCTACTTTGTTTCTTGTTTGAAGATTCATAGTTCTCTATTAACGAGGCTCTTGAAGTAAATCAATAAACTCAATTGCTGAATACTCCATCTTATGCACAACTTTTGAAACACGGGTTACCAAATAATTGTAGCCCAGGTAGGCGATAATCCCAACAATCAATCCTGCAACTGTTGTAATCATGGCCGTGTAAATACCATCAGCCAAAAGTTTAGGACTTACTGATCCTTCTTCTTGTGCAATGGAGATAAATGCTTGCACCATCCCTATTACTGTACCAAGAAAGCCCATCATAGGAGCCACTCCCGCTACCGTGGCTAATACGGAAAGGTTCTTTTCCAATTTAAACAATTCAATCTTGGCAACATTTTCAACCGAGGCCTCAATATTTTTTAACGGGCTTCCAATCCGCGCTACTCCTTTCTCGATCATACGAGCCACTGGTGTATCATGTTGGGCGCAAACCATCTTAGCACTGTTGATATCACCTTTCAATACCAACTCCTTGATCTTGCCCATAAAGGCATCGGGGCTCTCATTGGCCCTGTTGATGGTGCGTACACGTTCTATAAAAATGTATATGGCCACCAACGATGATAAGACGATAGGAATCATCAAGATACCTCCGGCTAAGGCTAAATCCCACATTGAAATTGCCGTATCAGGGGCTGCCTGTTGCGCATTCGTAACGATTTGTGCTAAAATCATGGTAGTAGTTTAAAAAATATAGCCTATAACGATTGGCTTGTCAGTCAATTATCAACCCAATTTTAAAAAATCTTCTTACAACAACAAGCTACATACCTAGCCTAAGCTTGTCAGTTGAAACCGTACGCAATTAATAGCGAACTACCCACACAGCACTCCCATACTCACCCTTAACCCCATCGGCTGCGGTTTGTGCACTCGAATAACTATCGTGGTCTGTAATGGCCAACCTGTTGAACTTTGTCTTACCAAACGGAGGGATAATTTTAGATCCCACCCCTTTGACACTTAGTTTTTTGGCATAATCCATAATTAAATCACCATCCACCGCACTGGCTACCACCACATAATAACGACCCGTAGGCGCTGACAATGCCTCAATCGCTCCTACGGCCGGTGTAGCTTTAGCAGCGGCCTCTGCAGCTATTCTTTGACGTTCTTCCTCTTCCCTTTGTCTGGCTAATCGCGCTGCCTCCTCCTTTTCTTTAGCTATCTTAT
>JAYVPS010000070.1:0-8881 GCA_043757225.1 Cytophagales bacterium
TAAAAAAGTAAAAGACCTCTATCCACTTTTTACCAAAAGCATAAAAGAAGATATGTTGGAATACGGCCGCACCTTAAAGAGCCTTAAAGATGACGAAAACCTCATCTTCAATATCAGAATGACCCGGTGCGATGGCTGCGAGATACCGGCTTCATTGGAATATTCAGTAAAATATAGTGTATTGAAAGACTACTCCATGGGCAAACTAAGCATGGAGACTGCGCTGACAAAAATTTCAGAGAAGAAGGGACCTAATCAATAATCAACCGTCATTACGAACTGAGTGAAGCAATCCTCCAATCGATAGCAAGGGGGGATTGCTTCGGTCATTCCTCCCTCGCAATGATGATTACTTCGCTACAAACTTCCCAACCTCATTAAAAAAACGTTCACGGTCTTGCCAAAAGTTACGGCTGTAAAAGCGAACGAAGGGCCAGTTCTTTTTTTCTAGTAATTGCGGAGTGAGTGCATGCATTGCTTTCGCAGAAAGGCCTTGATAATAATTTTCATCATCAGTTAAAATTGCACCCATAAAATTATTTCCCTGCTTCACAATTAAATCGTAAAAAGGAACCGCGTTATCCTCTAATAAAAAACCCTTCATTTTATCGGCTTGCTCTTTAATCCGGTGTTTTAAATAATTTGTCTTGATTTTTTTTATTTCAGAATACCCTGAATTGAGAGAACCATTGGACACTTCTAAAGCATATTCCAAATATTTCTTCAGCAATTTGGGGCCTTCATTCTTAGTTTCTTCTACCTCCAATTGTTCCGGCCAAAGGCTCGTTACAACAAACACTTTTTCTCTTGCACGACTTACCGCCACATTCAATCGATTCTCACCACCTTGCACGTTTAAACTTCCAAATTGCGCACTTACGTTTCCCTTCTTGTCAGAGGCATACCCCACCGAGAAAATAATTATGTCGCGCTCGTCACCCTGTACGTTCTCTATATTTTTAACAAACAAATTTTCAGGCATTGGCTTGCGTGCGGCATTAAATTTATCTTCCAACGCATCTAACACCACCATCTGTTGCGGGGCATTGAAGGTGATAACGCCCACAGAACTTTGTGGCGCAGCTTGATACATCTCAAAAACCATATCCGCTATTTTTTCAGCCTCCACTTGGTTAGCATTATTTTGCCACTGCCCCTCTACTTTCACATACTCGATTACCTTCCCAGGCTGATTAGCCGTTTGTAAATCAGGCAATAGTTGCAGCCTCCCTCCATAGAAGTGCCGATTCGAAAAATCAATCAATGCTAATGATTTGCTTCGATAATGCCCCTGCAATTGCACACCCAAAAGATACCGCTCGGCTAAGGTCAACAACGAATCGATTTCCTGATCCGGATCATCGTCCTCTTCATCTTGCCAACGCGCTAAATAAAAATCTCCTGGTCTTAATTGTTTGGAATCTCCCGCAATAACGGTTTGCTTACCTCGATAGAGAGAAGGAATTCCACGCTCAGAAAAACATTGAGAGGCTTCATCGAAAATTACTAAATCAAAAAGTTCTTTCATTGGAAAAATAGCCGACACCGATTCGGGCGAAGCAAGCCAACAAGGCAACAGCTTAAAAATTTCATTCTCAAAATCATTAACCACTTTGCGCAACGGCCAGATCTTTTTCTTTTTTGTAACCTGATGATGCAGGTCACGGTAGGTGACCCTGTTATTCAATCGGTTAAACTCTAGGTCATCTGTGGCTCGCTCACGTAAGCGCAGCGCTAGAATTTCATTGCTGATCGATTGCTTGTCTGAGATTTGCTCTCTCAACTCTTGCTCCAGCAAAATTAATTTTCCCGAGGAAGCCATTCTCAACTCCGGGTTTTTCATCTCAATATGATCGATCCATGCCAGCGAAAGGCTATTCAGAAATAGATTTTTCCACCGTTCATCCCCCCAACCTTTAGTCGCGCTTTTCAATTTTGAAAATATGGAAGCTTCATCCGGTGATAAGCCTGATTCCAGTCTATCAAACTCCACTAAGGCATCAAAGTGGATAGGCAACGTGTTCAGCAGTTCGTCCCGTTGGCCGGGTATTGTAGTAAGCTTGCTGATCTGCGCTGAAGTCAAATACTGTAGCCACTTTTCTTTTCGTTCAGGCAATTGATCAATTAAGCGAAACAATAAATTTAATTTTATTAAAAAATCATTCCGATTATAGCCTGTCGGTGAAACCAGGTTCTTGATTCCCCTAATGGAATTGAAAACTATTTTAGCTTTCATTACTTGTTGCACCTGGTGAAACCAAGAAGGATATTCATTTCTATCAACGCCATCCGGCACCACCAACCATGATTTATTTCTAAGTTTTGATAAATTATGTTCCAGGTTCAACCGATTGTCTAATTTTTGCTCAAGCATTTTAAATCCTTGTTTATCGCTGCCCAAGCCATTGCCAACTAACGCTCGCTTTACCAAAAATTTATCTTTCGAAAAGAGTTCCCATATCACTAATCCAATCAAACTTCGTCTGGATCGCATGCTTCTGTACAATGCTTTTTGCAATTGGCCAAGTTGCGCAGCGGGAATTACCTGCTCCACGCCATGTCCATCAAAACATTCAAGCAATACACGCTCAATATTCGCCAGCCAAAGAGAGCTGGTTTCGTCATCTTTCTCGGGCAACATTTTCTGAAAATACATGTACCGTTGATCGCTGCCAAGGGCATTCATAATTAGATACGCCTGAGAATGTTGATCGATCAGTGCCTCACATTGCTCCCAATCAAGCGTTGTATTAAAGCTCTTCAAGAATTCCACTTTTACTTTGTTAAAATAAAGGGGAACTTCTTCAATACTTTCTTTGATGGCTGTCAAGTCGCTTGCTATTAGGGATGCAAATGATTTTCTTTCACGCCACTCATAACTA
Source organism: Cytophagales bacterium (assembly GCA_043757225.1). Classification (GTDB taxonomy): domain Bacteria; phylum Bacteroidota; class Bacteroidia; order Cytophagales; family Cyclobacteriaceae; genus ELB16-189. The sequence goes on from JAYVPS010000070.1 coordinate 2,883, forward strand.
TCCTGCTTAAATTGCTGCGCATAATGACAGTATAATTTTAGCTTTCGCAAAAAATCATCAACCTCAATAAACTTCAAGTGTTGATACTCTTGTTTTAAATTGACAGAAGGTTGTTTGGGGTCTGACTGAAGGTAGAGGCTTTTTACACTTTGTCCGCATTCACTGTCATCAAACAAAGCGCTTCTAAACTGCTCTAGCTCTTCGGAGAGGCGATCAATTCGTTTACCTGTTTGGAAAAATTTCCTGTCCAATTGAATAGCGTCCAAACTTATGTTTCGGGCTTTATACTCATCGATACGATCTATCTGTTTGGCGATTTTTTGATAAATCTCTTTACGGTCGTTTTTAAAATCATGTACAAGTGACAAAAAATCAGAGTGGTGTTGTTCTTTCATGCGCGCATAGACCACATCCAGTGCGGCTCGTTTCTGGCACACTACCAAAACTCTTTTTCCGTTGGCCATCGCATCACTGATCAAATTACAGATCAGCTGCGATTTGCCCGTGCCTGGCGGACCTTGCACTACAATTGAATGGCCGAGCTTAGAGGCTTTTAAGGCATTCTCTTGCCAAACATCTAGCGGAAAAGTATTGTAGATTTTCTCTTCATTAACCTGATTGAGAAAGTTAGTAGGCTTTGTTACCGCTTGAGCAATCGTGCGTCCTTGGAAAAAATCCTCAATGTCTGTGAAGGAGTCTTCATCCAATAGATGTTGGTAATCAGGTACGAGGTAAGAACCCATTTGAGAGAAAATTCCCAGCACTGCTTCGGGAAACAATTTCAATTCTCCAGTGCAATGAATCTCCTCAAACTCCGATTTTGTAAACTCCTTGAAAGCTGTTAGCTCATCCCGATAATTATCGGGGTTAAAGTGAATGTCTAATTTTGCCTTTTGCAACAACTGATAAATAGCGGTTCGGAAAACCGTGCTGTCATGATCCGTTTCCTCAAAATCTTCTTCCAACAAACCTTCATCCGCTTTCACCTGATTATAAAATGCATAGGCCAGCAAAAATGATTTATTAAATGAAATCTCACCTTCACGGGGAGATAAAACCCACTTTTCGCTTTCTGCTTTTAATCGAACAGGAAAAAATAAAAGTGGGCACCGGACCAACGTTCCATCAAGAAATTTCCCGCGCACAAAGGGCCAGCCTACATGCAAATCGTGAGATCCTCGTTCTTCAAAAATGAAATGATCAATGCGCTGAAGTTTCTTTAATTTTTTACTGGCTTCGTTCGCTGCTTCCATCCGAGCATCTACTAAGGGGCAAATAACCTTTCCCTTTTCCGCAATGAGTGCTTCAATTATTTTAAAAGCCTTTTCGCCATTCAGCTGGCTCAACTGCTGAAGATCAATAAATTGATCTGATGAAAGTTTTGGTAAAAAAATAGATCGATTATTTCCAGAAAGATTGGTGAGCTTTCGGAGATAGTTAGTGAGTAGTTTTTTAGTTTTCTCGGAAGCCAAGCTAGGGATTGAGTATTAAATAAGGCCTTACTTTTTCAAAAGTCTCCTCTTTCATTGGTTGCACTTTTCGAAGGTCTTCTAATTGGACGAAATTACCATGTTGAAAACGGTAAGACGTAATAACTCTAGCCAAAAAACGACCGATGTAGGGATGCGAACCCAACTCTGCCTCCGTAGCCGCATTAATATCAAGTTGCTTGGGCTGAAATCCCTCTTCAATAAAAAAATCTTTTAGAAGATCCTCCACTACCAACGAATCAAGGCCGTATACTTCTTTTAGCTGACCGTAAGAAATAAGCCCTCCTAATTTATCACGGTACTTCACAATTCTTTCAGAAAGTTTTTTTCCAATGCCATACACTTTAATCAGTTGGGCAGTATCGGCCAGATTCAGGTCGAGCTTTACTTTGGTTAGTGGTTTTGCTTTTGAATGTTTCTCTTTCGCTACAAAATCCATTGTCAATTTTTCTGACGGCAAATTAATATACGAATACAATTGATAATAAAGTAAAGAATCCATTCCGTAGATTTTAAGCAGATCAGATTTGATTATGAATTTTCCTCCTTTCGATCGGTAGGAAACAATTCGATTAGCCACCGAAACCGCAAATCCCAATTTTTCCAATTCTTCTTTTGAGTTTTTATTAGGGTCAAATACAAACAACTGCTGCTCGGATAAAATACTATCTGATTTATCTTCCCACTTCCAGGTAGCCACTAAACTATCCAGCTTCTTAGCATCTTCAGAGTGGTCTTGAGTTTGACGCACAAACCAATATCTGTAAACCGGTTCTGAAAAGATAATCACCACCATTAACGGAAGTAAAATAAGAAAAGCATTGGTTTCAGTACGCGAAAACGCAAAGAAACCCCTCATCCAAGCCTTGAGCTTATTCATAGAACATAAGAAATGTACGGAATTTTATTTCGTACGCAAGGTCACTACGAATTATTGAAATCTGTATGGTCGATTACGATAAAAGAAAATTCGCTGACAAGAGTTATGGCATCTTTTAAATAGCAATGCCTTTTACTTCGTCTCTGCAGTGACAACCTATCTCAAAAACTGAATCTCCTTCAATCCAAAAGAACGAATCTTTCCTTTTGAACTCACTTTCAATTTTCCGATTTCATCCACTCCTTCAATCACACCCAACCAATGCTCTCTATTTGCAGAAAATAAATGCTCCTCCCCTTTCCAATAAAGTAACCTAAGATATTCGTCTCTTATTTCATTATACCCCCCGGCCCGCAGCTGCAAATACCTTTTCTCCAACCTCTCTAAAAGCAAACTCAATTCGTGATTTAAGTCAAACTCATCATCAGCCACCAACTGCATCGAGGTAGCCGAGTCAATCGAAAATATGATCTGATTCATGTTCAACCCAATGCCTACTACACTTTGCTGCAGTTGACTTCCTTTTAATGTGTTTTCAATTAATATGCCGCCAATTTTTTTTCCGTCAACCAGCAGGTCATTAGGCCATTTTATTTTTGTTTCGCCCGAAATTCTTTGGATAAGATAATCCGCGACCCCCAGCGAAATGACCATCGTTAGCCGAAACTGCTCAGCAACCGCAACAAATGAGGGCTTCAACAAAAAAGAAAAAGTAAGGTTCTTACCAGGCTCCGCTTCCCAGGCGCTTCCACGCTGGCCTCGGCCGTTGCGTTGGTTATCGGTGAGCACCAAAGTACCTTCACCTAAGTTGCTCTTCTGGGTCAGATCTAACAATAAGGTGCTAGTGGAATAACATTCCGGTACATAAACTACGCTTTTGCCCAAGAACAAGGTATCTGAAAGGATTTTATACAAGGTATTTTAATTAGCTTTGTGGCTTACTTTTTCCTAAAAAACCCAAGATAAGTTGAATGGCAAAAAAAAAGAAGGTTGTTGAGTCAGAAAAGTTAAAAAAGGCAAAAAAAAAGAAGGAAGCTGGTTCAGAAAAGTTGAGCAAGACAGTAAAAAATAAAGTAGCTGATTCAGAAAAATTGAGTAAGGCAATTGTGAGCGGGATGCAAGAGAAAAAAGCCTCTGATATTGTGGTGATGGATTTGCGGGAGATAAAAAATGCAGTTGCCGACTTTTTTGTCATCTGCTCGGGCAATTCTGACAAGCAATTAGAGGCCATTGCAGGCTCCATTGATGACGAAGTATATAAGAAACTGAAAGAAAACCCTTGGTACACTGAAGGTAGAAACAATAAAGAGTGGGTAATTCTCGACTATATCTCTGTAGTTGTTCATATTTTCAATAAAGACCGCAGGAAATTCTATTCGCTTGAGAAACTTTGGGGCGATGCGATCATTACTGAAATTGAAGACTAGAGAACTTTATGTACCTATAAACGTTAGTAATTTTTAAGATTTAAAGACCAATGGCAGACAAACCAAAAAAAATAATACCTCCTAAATTACCAAAGACAAACTACCAGACTTGGATAATATTAGCTCTCATCATAGCGATTTTTGCCATTAGCAGATTTCTCAACGGAGGCGAATTAGTTCAAATTGAACAGAGTCGCTTTGAAGATATGGTGCAAGCCCGTGACATCAAAAAATTGGTATTGGTGCCTGAAGAAAAAACGGTGGAAATCAGCCTTAAGACAGAGGCACTTCAAAACGCAAAATATAAACAAGATATTGATCGGGGAAACAGCCCTCTTGGAAATAATGCCAATGGCCCTCATTACAAACTCAAGATTGGCTCGGTAGATAAATTCATAGATAAGTATGAAGAACTTTCGAAAGACATTCCTCGCGCTCAAAAAGTTGATTTGCGCATTGAAGAAAGACAAGATTACACTAACCTCTTATTCAATGTAGGCTTTCTTTTCCTTCTTGTTTTTGGGTTTTGGATGTTGATGCGCAGGATGACCGGTGGTGGTGGCGCAGGCGGACAAATCTTTAATATTGGCAAATCGAAAGCTGCCTTGTTTGATGCAGAAAATAAAGTAAAGATCACCTTTGCTGATGTAGCCGGATTGGAAGAAGCTAAAGAAGAGGTAAAGGAGATTGTTGACTTCTTAAAAACCCCACAAAAATTCACCAAGCTTGGCGGCAAAATTCCAAAAGGAGCATTGTTGATAGGCCCTCCTGGAACAGGAAAAACCTTGTTAGCCAAAGCCGTAGCAGGCGAAGCGGCCGTGCCATTCTTCTCACTTTCAGGTTCTGATTTCGTAGAAATGTTTGTAGGCGTGGGTGCGGCACGTGTCCGCGATCTATTTAAGCAAGCAAAAGAAAAAGCTCCCTGTATTGTCTTTATTGATGAGATCGATGCCATTGGGCGATCACGCGGAAGAGGTCAGATGCCGGGCGCCAATGATGAGCGCGAAAATACATTGAACTCGTTATTAGTAGAGATGGATGGTTTTGCCACCGACAGCGGGGTAATTATTCTGGCGGCTACCAATAGACCTGATGTATTAGATTCTGCTTTACTGAGACCCGGTCGCTTTGATCGCCAAATAAGTATTGACAAGCCAGATATTGCCGGACGTGAACAAATTTTTAAAGTGCATTTAAAGCCTATCAAAATGGCTAAAAGTGTAGATGTAAAAAGTCTCGCTGCTCAAACCCCTGGCTTTGCAGGCGCAGAAATTGCTAACGTCTGCAACGAAGCCGCTTTGATCGCTGCTCGCAGAGACAAGCAAGAAGTAGATATGCAAGATTTCCAAGATGCCATCGATCGTGTGATTGGAGGATTGGAAAAGAAAACAAAAATCATTTCGCCCGAAGAAAAGAGAATAGTTGCCTACCATGAGGCAGGTCATGCGGTAGCCGGTTGGTTCTTAGAACATGCCGATCCACTCGTGAAGGTGAGCATTGTTCCACGGGGTGTAGCAGCGTTGGGTTACGCACAATATCTGCCCAAAGAGCAATTCCTCTATCAAACAGAACAATTGTTGGATGAGATGAGCATGACTTTTGGAGGAAGAGCAGCGGAAGAAATTGTTTTTGAAAAAATTTCCACGGGTGCATTGAGTGACTTAGAGCGCATTACAAAAATGGCGTATAGCATAGTTACTGTCTATGGAATGAACAAGGAAATCGGCAATATGTCATTCTACGATTCTAAGCAATCGGATTATACCTTCAACAAACCCTACTCAGATGCTACTGCCGAACGGATCGATCAGGAAGTAAGAAAGATCATTGAGACTGCTTATGAGCGAACCAAGAAATTATTGGTAGATCATCGTGACCATTTAGAGATCATCGCCAAAGAATTATTAGAAAAGGAAGTATTGTTTCAATCAGATCTTGAGCGGTTGATTGGTAAGCGGCCATTCGCTAGCCAAACCACCTATGAGAAATTTACAAATGGCACTACTGCATCCGTTGAAAAGAAAGAAGAAAACGGTACGGTGACCGAACCAGCCAAAGACATTTCAAGTGAAGTTGAGAAATAAACAGTAAGAAGCATAACTGAAGGGTGCATTTCAAATTGTCGCGGTAAGAATATTTCGTCCCTGACGGGACTGTGGGCCAAGGTGGATTACAAACGCTACCAATATATAATCCCTAACG
>JAYVPS010000071.1:0-8846 GCA_043757225.1 Cytophagales bacterium
TGCTGTTGTTTTTGGGTACGATCCTGAGGAAGGAGTATCTGTCTCAAATTAGAGAAATAAAAATTAGTCCGCTGAGCCTCGATGAACAGGATAAATACAAGCAAACATTTGCTAGATTAGTAAACAACACTCTTACACTAGTAAATGACTCTTTTACATCTCCACAAGACCCTTGGAAGTTAAGAATTGAATTATTCTACCGTAACCGACTTCGCCAAATTCCTTGGTTGATCCACATTACATCCTCTCATCACTGCAATGTGATACGAAAGAAGTTGTAAGGGGATCACCGAAACCAATGGCATAAGGGCATCTAATGTGGCGGGGACTTCAATCGTGAACTCTGCCATTTTTGAAATTAATGTATCGCCTTCTGTTACCACGGCAATCACACGACCCTTACGAGCCTTCACTTCCTGAATGTTAGAAACAACTTTTTCGTAAGAGCTATCTTTAGTAGCAATGAATACCACTGGCATTTCTTCATCAATCAAAGCAATGGGGCCGTGCTTCATTTCTGCGGCAGGATATCCTTCGGCATGGATGTACGAAATCTCTTTTAGTTTTAATGCCCCTTCCAGCGCCACGGGAAAATTATAACCACGACCTAAATACAAAAAGTTAGTTGCGTCTTTAAACTCATCAGCAATAGCTTGAATTTGACTATTGAGCTTTAAGGCTTTTTCTACTTTGGCAGGAATGTTCTCCATCTCCACCAACATCTCGTGAAATTTTTGCTCAGTGATCGTGCCTTTGCGCTGTGCAACGATTAAAGCAATCATGTTAAGCACTGTCAACTGAGCTGTAAATGCTTTTGTACTGGCAACTCCAATTTCAGGGCCCGCGTGGGTGTATGCCCCTGCATGAGTGTTTCGTGGAATAGATGAGCCCACTACGTTGCATACCCCGAAAATAATGGCTCCTTTAGATTTAGCCAATTCAATAGCTGCCAATGTATCTGCGGTCTCACCTGATTGGGAGATGGCAATCAGAACATCGCCTTCGCGGATAATAGGATTTCTATAACGGAATTCAGATGCGTATTCTACCTCGACAGGAATCCGACAAAATTCTTCGAAAAAATATTCTGCCACCAAGCCTGCATGCCATGAGGTTCCGCAAGCCACAATCAAAATACGATCGGCATGCACCAATTTGTTCAAGTATTCGCGTAAGCCACCTAAAATCAAACGGCCTGAATCAGAATCTAATCTGCCGCGCATACAATCTTTGATAGAACGGGATTGCTCAAAAATCTCTTTGATCATGAAATGTTCGTAGCCGCCCTTTTCAATGGCTTCTAATTCCAGATCAACGGTCTGCACATAAGGGGTTAATGGTAAGTTCGCAGTATTTTTAATCGTAAGCTTACCGTTGTTTACAATTGCAATCTCCTGATCATTGAGATAAACCACTTCGTTGGTATATTCTATAATAGGAGTAGCGTCAGAAGCCATAAAAAATTCTCCCTTGCCAACGCCCAACACCAATGGACTTCCTTTTCTGGCAGCGACTAAAAGAGTAGGGTCTTCTAATGACATTACGACAATTGCATAAGCGCCAACCACTTTTGTTAATGCTAACCGCACAGCCTCATCTAATGGGCAGTTTTCTTTTTCCTTAATGTCTTCAATAAAGTGGATGAAAACCTCGGTATCGGTATCACTTAAAAAGCGATGGCCTTTGCGCAAAAGATCTTGCTTTAGTGCATTATAGTTTTCAATAATCCCATTGTGAATAATGGCTAATTTTTTTGTAGCCGAATAATGCGGGTGTGCATTTTCATCATTGGGCTCGCCATGGGTAGCCCAACGGGTGTGCCCCATGCCAATGGTACTCGAAAGATTTTGACCTTTAATAAAGGACTCTAATTCAGATACCTTACCTTTCTTTTTGTAAACGTTCAGGCCGTTATTGAGTAGGGCAATTCCTGCGCTATCATAGCCCCGATACTCCAATCGCTTAAGGCCTTTAATAATTATATCACTCGCCTGACGATGCCCAACATAGGCTACAATCCCGCACATAGAAATAAGTTTAGGTGATCCAAAAAATAGTTAAGGCCGATCTTAACAGAATTATCCTACCAGTTCGGTATACAAGTTAAAAAATGTTTCACTATGGTCAACATCCTTGCAGTAACTCTCGACTTTTTTCTTTTCTAGCTTTTTTACTAGGCCTTCTAGCTTCTTGTTGTCACCCGCCACATTTACCACATCAGCAAATTCAGCCCCTAATTTAATGAAGCCCTCATAGTCCGCTGACTTTAAATTTCCAAGCATGCTATCTTCAATGTCCATCATCCTTACTTTGCCCATCAAGTCGCCTTTGAATTTGTGGGTAAAGCTATTGTTGTAGATCGTGAAGACCGTTTTAGTATTCTTAAAGAGAGGGTCTTTTTTATAAGTCGTTTTTAAATACAAAGGAATGAAGCTGGTAATCCAATCATTGCAATGAACGATATCAGGTGACCAACCTAGTTTGCGCACGGTCTCGATTACGCCTTTGCAGAAGAAGATAGCGCGCTCATCATTATCTTCAAAAAATTTATTTTCCTTATCGTGGAAAACTGACTTGCGGTGAAAGTAATCTTCATTGTCAATAAAGTACACCTGTAGTTTTGCATTAGGGATTGAAGCAACTTTAATGATCAAGGGTTTCTCTTCATCACCCACCGCAATGTTTATTCCCGAAAGTCTCACTACTTCGTGCAATCGATTTTTACGTTCGTTGATCAAACCAAAGCGGGGTACAAGAATGCGGATTTCCATACCTCTTTCTTGCATAGCTTGCGGCAGCTTTCTAACAAAATCAGAGACTTCAGTGGTTTGTAAGAAAGGGTTAATCTCACTGGCTACATAGAGGATGCGAATTTTTGACATATTGGTTGGTTTTTAAAGGCACATAAAACCAGACCGCAAAAGTACGTAAAATTCACCCCTTATTCAACTTATCTTAACGAATAAGACCTATATTTGCAACCCCTTTAACAGGCCAAATTTGGATATTTTCACGGAAATTAAGCCATTGAGAGCCTTATTGGGCGCTAAAAGAAGTCAACACCTTTCTATTGGATTGGTGCCAACGATGGGCGCTTTGCATGCCGGCCATCTGGAATTGATCAAGGCTTCCAAATCAGAAAATGATATTACAGTGTGCAGTATTTATGTAAATCCTGCCCAGTTCAACAGCCAGACTGATCTGGAGAAGTATCCACGCACATTAGAAAACGATAAGCAGATGCTTGTCAACTCAGGATGCGATTTGATTTTTGCTCCGGTAAACGAAGAAATGTATCAGCAGAAAAATCAAATTCATTTTGATTTTGGATCGCTTGATAAGGTGATGGAGGGGAAGTTTCGACCGGGGCATTTTAGTGGCGTGGCGTTAGTAGTTTCAAAACTATTTAATATCGTACAACCCAACCGGGCGTATTTTGGGCAGAAAGATTTTCAACAGTATAAAATCATTTCCAAGACTGTAGATGAATTGCTTTTTGATTTGACGCTCTCATCGGTACCTATTGTCCGCGAAGAAGATGGATTAGCCATGTCGTCTCGCAATCAACGGCTAAAAACGGAAGAAAGAAAAAAAGCACCTATATTCTATCAATCACTTGTAAAGGCAAAACAATTGCTCGAAGAGGGACAGCAATTTGAAAGTGTTAAACAGGTGGTAACGCAAAAATGCGAATCCATCCAAGGCATAAGATTAGAATATTTGGAGTTGGCAGATCAGGAAAACTTAAACGCTACAAAGATCGTTTCAGACAAGACTGTGCTGCTAATTGCGGGTTATGTTGGTGAAATAAGGTTGATTGATAACATTTTAATGGGATGAGAATAAAATGAGAATTGAAGTTTTAAAATCAAAAATACATCGCGCAAAAATTACGCAGGCTGAGTTACATTATGTAGGAAGCATTACAATAGACGAAGCATTGATGGACGCTGCCAATTTAATTGAAGGCGAAAAGGTACAAGTGGTCAATATTAACAACGGAGAGCGATTAGAAACCTATGTGATCAAAGGGGCTCGCAACAGCGGTGTGATATGTCTCAATGGCCCTGCTGCACGCAAAGCGCAAGTTGGCGATGTTGTTATTGTAATTTCTTATGCTTCTATGGAAGTAGAAGAAGCCAGAAAATTTAAGCCATCTTTAGTTTTTCCCGACCCTAACAACCAACTTTCTTAAGCCTTGAATACTCGACTAAAATCTGCACTTCAATATCTGGGAATGATTGCGCTTACCGTTGGCTTATTGTGGCTTTCTTTCCGCGGATTAACCATTGGTGAAGGGGAAAGCAAAACGGACTTTTTGTGGCAGGCTTGGCAAAATGCGAATAAGGGATATTTAGTTTTAATGGCAGTGGTTGCAATTATTAGTCATATTCTCCGCGCAGAGCGATGGAGGATGTTGCTGGTGCCAACAGGAAACAAGGTAAGTCTTAGTAATAGTTTCCTTTCGTTGATGATTGGCTACCTCGTGAACCTAGCCGTACCGCGCGGAGGAGAAGTTTCTCGTTGCTTTAATCTTTTCAAATTGGAAAAGACCCCCGTGGAGGTTTCGTTTGGAACCGTGGTGGTGGAACGAATTGTAGATGTGATTTGCCTATTGGTATTAATTGCTATTTCTTTCTTTGTTGAGTGGGAAAAACTAAAGGGATTTATTGATACGTTGAATGTTGGATCAGGTCAGGAGTTTTCGGTTCCGGGTTGGGTTTTTGTTGTAGGCATTGCGGGGATTTTGTTTTTAGTTGCTGTTTATATGCTTCGCAAGAATGAGAAGTTTTTGAAAATCATTCAAGGATTTAAGGAGGGAGTGATGGCCGTATTTAGATTGCAGAACAAACCACTTTTTATTTTTTATTCACTCGCCATTTGGGCCATGTATTTTGTGATGACTTATTTCGTCATTAAGGCATTCCCGGAAACGGAAAATCTTGGCTTTAGCGCAGTGATGACGCTGTTTGCTATTGGCTCCATTGCGATGGCTGTGCCCCTTCCAGGCGGGGCGGGTTCTTACCATACTTTAGTGCCGCTAGGGTTAGTAATGCTGTACAATTTGCCCAAAGCCGATGCCATAGCCTTTGTATTTATTTTTCATGGTTGGCAAACGGCACTCATGATTGTCACGGGTGTTATATCTTTGATCGTTAGTTACTGGATCATTCGATGGAGAAAACCGAAAATAAAATAAAATCGCTTGAAGAATCCAAAGCCCAGGTGATAGCTTGGCAAGCAAAGGGTGAAAAGATTGTGTTCACCAATGGTTGTTTTGACTTGCTCCACCTTGGCCATGTAGATTATTTAGAAAAAGCCCGAAACCTTGGCGATCGTTTGATTGTTGGATTGAATACGGATAATTCCGTTAGCCGTTTCAAAGGCTCCGAAAGACCGTTGCAAGATCAAATCTCGAGGGCAAGAGTATTGGCAGCATTGCAATTTGTTGACTTGGTAGTTTTTTTTAATGAAGACACCCCTTTAAATTTGATTTCTACATTGTTGCCCAATGTATTGGTGAAAGGAAGTGACTATTTGACAGAAAACATCGTTGGCGCAACTATTGTTATGCAACATGGAGGGGTAGTGAAAACCATTGATTTTGTAGAGGGTTATTCCACTACTCGTATTGTAGAAAAAATTAAAAAAACATAAAATTTAAAAACTATGAGTTTCGGTGGATTAATTATTGGGGGCATTTTTATGCTCATTGGCTGGCTGGTAAGCTCACGTCTAAAAAGTAAGTTCAAAGAATACTCTCAAATTCATTTAACCAAAGACTTGACGGGCGCAGAAATTGCCAGGTTGATGCTGACGGATAATGGGATTAGCGATGTACAAGTGACTTGCGTTGAAGGTCAGTTAACAGATCACTATGATCCTACCAACAAAACAGTAAATCTTAGTCAAGAAGTTTTTCATGGACGAAATGCTTCAGCTACCGCTGTAGCTTCGCACGAGTGTGGCCATGCCGTGCAACATGCCAAAGCTTATAGTATGCTTGCCTTAAGATCAGCCATGGTGCCAGTGCAAAATATCAGCGCCTCGGTGTTGAATTTTATGATGATGGCCATGATGTTTGGATCTTTCTTTGCCTCTAGTATTTTACCTTGGAATACTGCACTACTGATAATAATAATCTGCTATGCAGTATTTGCTCTTTTTGCACTCATTACATTGCCAGTTGAGTTTGATGCCAGCCGTAGGGCATTAGTGTGGATAAAACAACGCAATATTGTTACGACAGGGGAATACGACATGGCGCAAGATGCGCTAAAATGGGCAGCCATGACTTATGTGGTGGCAGCCATCGGTGCTGTAACAATGCTTGTCTATTACATAATGATGTTCTTGGGGGTAGACAGGGATTAAACTTTTTCAGAAAGAACTATCTTTACAGGCCTGAGCTAATCCCTCAGGCCTTTTGTTTGTTATAAATCTTGTAATCCGCAATCCATATGAATTTTGAACTAACCGAAGAACAACTCTCCGTCCAACAAGCAGCCAGAGATTTTGCAATCACAGAACTTTTGCCAGGGGTAATTGAACGCGACAATGAGCAGCGATTTCCTACTGAGCAAATAAAAAAAATGGGTGAGTTGGGTTTTATGGGTATGATGACAGATCCAAAATACAATGGTGGAGGCATGGATTCTATTTCGTACGTATTGGCCATGGAAGAAATTTCTAAAATTGATGCTTCGGTTTCGGTTTGTATGTCTGTGAACAATTCGTTGGTATGTTGGGGGCTTGAAAGATTTGGAACCGAAGAACAGAAAGAAAAATACCTAAAGAAATTAACGATAGGTGAAAGCATAGGCGCATTTTGTTTGTCGGAGCCGGAAGCAGGATCAGATGCTACGAGTCAACGAACTATAGCCGAGGACAAAGGAGATTACTATTTGGTGAACGGAACTAAGAACTGGATTACCAATGGCAAGAGTGCTAGCGTTTACATAGTAATTGCACAGACACATCCGGAGAAAAAGCATAAGGGAATCAACGCACTCATTATTGAACGCGGAATGGAAGGATTTGTCGTAGGGAAAAAAGAAGACAAGATGGGTATTCGCGGTTCAGATACACATTCATTAATGTTCACGGATGTGAAAGTGCCTAAGAAAAATCGTATAGGTGACGATGGTTTTGGTTTTACCTTCGCCATGACTACGTTGAACGGTGGCCGCATCGGTATTGCGGCTCAAGCGTTGGGCATTGCCGCAGGTGCCTATGAGCTTGCTTTGAAATATTCGAAAGAAAGGAAAGCCTTTGGCAAACATTTATCAGAACATCAATCCACGCAATTTAAGTTAGCTGATATGGCGACCAAAATTGATGCGGCACGTCTGTTGATTTGGAAGGCTGCTTACTTGAAAGATCAAAAGAAAGATTTTGTAAAAGCTGCCGCAATGGCCAAACTTTTCGCCTCGCAAATTGCACAAGAGGTAACCACCGAAGCGGTACAAATCCACGGAGGGTATGGCTATGTAAAGGAATTTCACGTTGAGCGCTTGATGCGTGATGCCAAGATTACCCAGATTTATGAAGGTACCACCGAGATTCAAAAGATGGTGATTTCCAGGGAACTTCTTCGCTGATTTGAAGACAATTTAATTTTTAAACCTAAATAGCTAGCTTTGATTGCAAGTTCGAACTTATGAAAGGAGTAAACTACATTATGGATGGTAAGCACAAGCGCAAGGCAGTTATCATTGATTTAAGAACCATTGAAAAAGATGAAGAGGCAATACATGAATTGATTGATGTATTGTCTGCGGAGTCAAGAAAAAATGATGACCTGATCGATTGGGATAAGGCAAAAAAACAACTTAGGAGAGCAGGAAAGTTGTGAGTTATCAAATAAAAATTCGTAGACAGGCTCTAAAAGAACTTGGAAGGTTATCGGCTCAGGTTAACACTAAAATTTCGCATGCAATTGACTTGTTGGCGAATGACCCGAGACCAGAGGGTTGTAAGAAATTGAAAGGAGAGAAAGAGTACTTATGGCGAATTCGTGTCGGAGACTATCGCATAATATACCAAATTCAAGATACCATTCAAGTTGTTGAAATTCGAAAAATAGGAAACAGAAAGGACATTTATCGTTAGTCCTGAATGTGAATAGACCAGGATTTTTGAAGAGTAGAATTTTAAAATTTCAAATAGTATGTTCTCTAAACCTTCTAATCATTGCCAGTGTAAATCCAACCATTAATACGCCTGTGCCTAACCACAATACATTGATGAATGGTTTTTCTAATGCTTTGATCACCACCCAATCTTTTTGACGGGCGTTGATGCCCAATAGAAACTCGTTGGTCTCAGGAAGGATATTGAGCAATGTGATTTTTATTCCCAGGTCGTTGATCTCCGAAGAAATTCTACCTACCTGACTTTTTCCTTTGATGAGGAAAATAGGATCTGCGTAAAATGGTTCATGTTCACCTTGTATCTTTATTTTAGCCTGAACTGCCACATCCTCCTGCGCAAGGGGCAATCCTTCAATCTCCTGTATTCGGGTAACGCTTTCTAATGTACTTGTATATTTGGCGTTGATGTGGAATTCTTCTCCAGCCTTCACTTTTACTTCTTCTAATTTGCCCCACTCCGGTTCTTCTTCGCGATTCATCGGCAATGAAACGTGGGTGTAAAGGTCTCTCGTTACTTTACGTTTAATGTCGGGGGAAGCAATAAAGCCACCCATTTGCTGGTTGATTTGCACCCTTGGAAAAAGGGAGGCAGCTAGTTTTCCATCTTTCCTTAGCTCAATCTCGTAATACGTGTTTTCAGGATAAATTTCAACTGTATCCTTTGCTGAGTATAGCTTCTCACCTTCAAAAATA
>JAYVPS010000072.1:0-8839 GCA_043757225.1 Cytophagales bacterium
AGCTCATGTTGTAGTAGCCGATATGGTGGTTTTTCCAACCGCCCAAGCCAGCGCAACTGTCCTCAAAAGAGATTCTTAAATTCTTGGTGAAAAAACGGACAAGTCTAGTTCAGTAGGCTCTGTCAACCAGCCCAGGCCCGTATACTTTTTTAGATACAGTTTTTGTATTGCCTTTGTGCTTCAAGATTCCACTTCCTAGTACCACCGCCTCTAGATTATTGGTTACACTAATTTCGCACGTGCCAGAGCCACTCATTTTGACTTTAGCATTTTCAAGTTCGCACGTAAATGCATTAAGGCTGCCACTACCACTCATTGAAATGTCATTGGTGGTTGCATATCCTTTCAGGGTAATATTTCCTGAGCCACTTACTTCGGTTTTCACATTGTTGCCTTTCATATCTAATTCTATACTGCCACTGCCTGACACCCCTATGCTCATATAATCAGAGGCGATAGAGTTTTCGGAAATAATTTTTCCGCCACCGTTCACTTGCATCTCGGTAATATTTTTTGCGCTCACCGTTAACTTCATAGTTGGCCTTAGTTTTATATCATCCAATTTAGCCCACAAGCTTTTGTTAGGATTGTCGGGTTTGCGCTCCACATTAATCATCAATACCCCATTTTCAACTTTGATAACAGTAAGTTCATAAATATCAGTAGGAGCTTCAACGGTTACTTCCTGCTTATTGGTTTGCTTAAGGTATACTGTGTAGTTACTGTTTACATAAATACTTTTGAACTCAGGAAGCTCTAACGTCTTCTTGGTATTTTGTGCAAAAGTGAAGGAAGCTACAGACAATAAAACAAGGGAGATCAAAATGATCACGAAGAAGAAAGTTATTTTTCTCATGAGGGATTTTAGTTGAATGACCGAAAAGTGGGCTACTGGATTCACAATTGTTGTATTCGTTTCGATAAAGTTACTTACAGAACGCTAAAAAGCCTAAACTTCGGTTAAGCTTATTTGCGTTTTTGGTGGAAAATAGCCCTAAAAACTAAAATAAAGGCGGCCAAGCCAATACATAGCATCAGCAGCACACCGGGACTCACTAATTTTACTGCATGCATGAGGAGCGATTTTATAATCGTATTCGCACCTGAAATTTAACATCATTCTTGGTATTTCCACCAATGGTTTCTCCTCCGGATCCAATAGAATCGCGATCGGTGTAGTGCGCTTGTGCCCAACGCATCCATAAATCGATTTTTTTGGTGAGCTGGTATTGGAATAGAATAAAATGCCTTATGCCTCGGCCATTATAGGCGGGAAAGGAAAATGCCAACCAAACATCGCGCTCATAAACATAGAGACGGTTGTCATAATCATCGGTGTCGAACAGCACATAGCGGCCGGTAATTGAAAACTTTCCGTGGTCAAGAGTAATATCTTGCATGATGGCCGAACCTTGGGTCGTTTTTCCATTGAAGTTGAAAGTGCTGAACTGTGCTCTTGTTTTAAGGCTGAGTTGGGGCGTAGCGGCATAATCTAGGTTTATCCAATAGTTTCTCCTTGTTGCCAAGTTGGTTTCATAAAGATTGGTATCCTTGCCAGTGTTTTGCTGCTTTGCTACCTCTCTTGCCTGCAAGAAAATGTAAATGGATTTGCTGGGCTTGTAGTTAAAACGCAACAGCCACCCGTTGCCATCGGAAGGAGAATAACTTCGATACTTCAGCCAAGGGAACTGAAAGAGATCTGCATAGCCGGCAATCGAATATTTTTTGTTGAAAGAATATTTCCAGCCCCAATAGATGCCGTTTTCATTTTGTGGAGTAGAATTTTCAGCCAAGGCATTGCTGTAGAAGCTGTAAAAATTTCGATCAAATTTTCGATAAAGGAGCGAGACATCCAACTTTGGTGTGAGGCTAGCCAGCATACCAAATACAGCAGCGCTGCCTTGGCTAAGTGTATGCACCCATTCGCTAAAGAATGTCACATTGCTAAAGGAGTAATTTAAAAACCCACCAAGGTTGGTATTTTCATTTCCATTAAAGTAAAATTGATTGTATGCAGTTGGATTTCTTTGAAGCGATGTTCCGAATTGAGTTTGATGAAACAATAGACCGGCATCAACGGATTGATTTTTGTAGTTAAGGACAACAGCCATATTATTTTCTTGTATAGAGGAACGATTCGCCAGCTCGGCAGGTGTACGGTGAAGCCCTGTATTGGCTATCGAAGAAATGATATCTTCTGTATTTTGTAGTGTATCTTGCTGAACGTTTCCATCACGTGGGCGCCAGGATGTCATAGCGTGAATGGTAACATTCTTTGCAGCTTCATATGAAATAGCCGCTCCACGAAAATATCTGGCTTCATACAACGAGGTGTAAGGCGAAAAGCCAAGGTTGCTTCTTCTTACAGTAGTAACGGCTTCTCCGTTTTTGCCAATACCAAAGGCAGATCCTAAAGCGATTCCTTGCCCAAACTGTGCTTGAAAATCGCCAAAAATCAGATTTTTTATTTTCCCTTTGTTTAATAGCTGAGCATGTAATGAAGTGAAATCAAATCCATATTGTTTCTTAGATGGATTCCAGGTGTTGGCTTCACCTGCGTCTTTTTTTAAGGTGAATCCTAAACTAAAATCACTAGGCTTGCTAGTGCGGAAACGCGCATAGAAATTCGCTGGCGAGCCCACGTATCGACTGCTTGAGTCGGTCTTTGCAGAATAGCCTTTTTGATTTTCAAGCGTCTGCGCATAGCGAAGCAACAGGTAGTTATTCTGTTCGGAAGCAATTCTCTGAAAAATGGTTTTATTAATGCCAAAACTTTGATCTTCTACTGTAACGAAAGGAATAAGTCTAAGAAAGACTTCTTTCGTGAAGCCAGGAATAGTTTGTAGTTCATAGACCGAAATGAAAGCCCCCGCTTCTTTTCTATATTCAAGAAATGATTTAATTTGAGTTAAATCCAACATGTAAAGTGAACGCAATTGCTCATCAGTAATTTGATTCAAGTCGAGAGGATTGGATATAAGTTGTAAATAGTTTTCGTATAAGTCTTGGTAATTAATGTCTAGATCTTGGGAAGAAAAGATTTCATCGGCTAAGGTAGAGGGATTAAATTCTTTTCGTGGATAATCTTGACTTAGCGAAATAAGTGGAAAGAATAAGATTGAAAAGGCCGTGCAGTATTTTGAGAAAGCTCTGCAAAGGAAGCCATACTCCAGCTTCGATGATTTTGTGTGTTGATGTAAGTAAGTCGTGAAGATGATATTCATCTTTTTTCTTTGGATGAAATGCGGTAGCTGGCTGAAGCTTGGTGTATAGCTCCCAGCTGTTGATTGAAACGAATCGCATAGTCAATTTTTAAATTTTTCTTTTTTGTCCCTAATCCGAAGAAGGCTGATTGCGGATTGAAGTTGTAGCCAGTGCGAAAGAATAGACTTTTAAGAATAGCATATTCCAAGCCTGTTCGCCAAGTTGGTTTATAGTCCAGGTCTTTTTCAATCTCGGTCGTGATAAATACTTTTTCGCTTGGGCGGATGCCCAGGCCTACTGTGAGTTTGGTGGGCAGACGATTACCATCAGATGTACTCAGCGAGGATTGAGTGAGATTGGTGATGTATGCTCCAATGCTCAATTCAGGTGTAAGTTGTGTTATGCCGCCAAAATCAAAGCTAAAAGCTGAGTGAGTGCCAAAGCCTGTTGCGCGATATTGTATATAATTGACTTTTGCTCCGAGCGAAGTAATTCCAAAACGGTTTCCAACGCCAGCAGATAGAACATGCTCACTATAGATTTCATCGCCAAAACGAAAAGCCCCGAAGCCCACTGTTCCCCAGTTGAGTGGCGAGTTGAAAACGGCAGCGATTCTATTACCGCCCTCCAACAGTGGAGTTACTTCATAAGCGAAGGCAGCACTTTGGTTCTCCACGTTACCCAACCCACCAATATTGTTAAATACTACCCATTCATCGGAAAGTGCAGAAGAGGCGTAACCCATTCCTGCTTGCTTTGCGCCTATTAGTGTAGATACACTTTGGGCATTTACTAGGTGAGTAATGCAGAGTAAAAAAAGTATAAGTGAGGACGGTTTCAAGTGGCTTAGCTTTTAACTTCAGTTACACTAAGATAACAGAAACTTTTAAAATTCTTTTTTCAGATTAAAAAAGAAGCCTTGGGTTCCTTCTTTGGTGAAGGCATACTCTAATCGCAAGATTGCATCATACGGAAAGACAATGTCGATACCTGTTCCGTAGCCTGCCAATAATTTGTCGGTGAGGCGCGTGTTAAGGTTTTTTTCATAGTAGTACGGATAGTTATCTACGTACCCAACGTCAGCAAAGCATTTTAGATAAATGGCAAGTGGAAAGTGACGAAACTGCTCAAGAGGCATGCTTTCCCAACGCCAGATACGGGAAAATATTTTCTTTTTAAACGTAGTCTTGTTAAGGATGAATTTTGGCCCTTCAATTACATAAATGTCATAGCCGCGTAATAATTGTCGCTGATAGCCGAGTGCTCCGTATAGTGAATAAGGTTGATTGGTTGGGTCACTTAAGTAGACAGCGGAGAAATTAGAAATATAAAATCCTTTTTTTAGATCGATGTGGTGAGCATAGGTAAGATTAATAATCCATTGATTTACGCCACCTTCAAATCCCAATCCGTTTTTTTGAACATGTGCTGTGAATTGATAGCCATGGAGTGGATAAAGAACCACATCGCGGTGTTCTGATTTAAAAGAATAAGAGACGCTTCCAAATTGTTGTTGATTGGTAGCAGTGAAATAATTAGGGTTTAATTGTATAATAGTATCTTTAACCTGAGTGGATCGGTAACTCAAAGAGATTACGTGTGTATCAAAAAATGATCTGCGATACGTATAGCTTACTGAAGCACTTTGGGCAACACGAAGCGGTTGCTCGCTAGTTAGAAAAACCAGTTTATGATCTTGAGTGAAATAGGCAACATTTCTTGGATTGACATAATCGAAATTAAAGATTAACCCCTGCTTTTGCTTTTTATCAATGTAAGGGATGGTATAGCTTAATTCAAAACGTTGACTAAAACCAAATTGGGCTGTAAATCGTAATGTTTCGTTGCGGCCACGAACATTATACTGATCTAATTTAATTCCATAATTAATTCGACCGAGGTCGTGGTTATAATTTTGCCACCATTCGTTAAAATTTCGATCAGAGAGTTCGAAAATTGGAGCTGGCCACGTGTACCATCGCTCTTCAACTTCTACCAGTAAATCAATTGTGGAGGAAGAGATTTCAAGGCTTCGAATATTGACTACATTGAAGAGTCTTAGATTATATATTTTTCGTTTGTCCCAGACAATTACATCTGCAAGACGAGTGGTGCGGATTGTATCGCCTGGCTTCAAAGAAATTTCACGAGAAATAATTTGATCGCGTGTTCTCTTGTTGCCTATGATCAAGACCCTGCCAACGGTAACGATTCGATCCTTTTCGTAGGCTTGTTGTTGTTGGATTGTATCGCTCTTATTTAGGATAAGCAATGAATCCTTTTGAATGGATTGCGGTTGAGGGAATAAAAATCCGATAATCAGCAGCAGCATGTGTCAGTATTTCGCCTCGGTTATTCAAGCACCCAAGCTATGCTTTACTACTTTCACTTTTCTTTTTATAGGATCGGATTAAAACAACAATGCCGATGAGAATCAATGGGATACTTAGTGTCTGTCCCATGTTTAATGTTAAGTTATCCTCAAAGGCAACTTGGTTTTCTTTTAGGAATTCATAGGAAAAACGTAACCCCCAAAGTATAATCATGAACCAGCCAAAGATTCTGCCTTCGGGCAAATTATTTTTGTAACGAGACCAATACCAAAAGAAGAAAGCAAATAATAGAAAGCAAGATATTGATTCATACAACTGAGCAGGATGGCGAACGATGCCCGTTGTTTTTACTCTGGCGGCATAGGTTCCCGATGGCTCCAAAGAAAGTTGATAGTTGAGTGGAGTATTGGGCTCGTCAATAAAATCGCTGGATTGGGCAAGGGCACTTTTTACGTTCCATGTTAAAAAGCTAGTGGCTTGATTTTCAGTTGTACCAGACTTGAAGAAAATATAGATGTCGATTGGCACTCGACCATTTTCAGTTACTTCTTTCTTTTCTTCTCGCTTAATTTCAATACCTGCCATTGGATTAGTATTATCCTCATTTTGAGAAATCCTAGCGGTTACATCATTGACAAAAAGTACCCCCATGGGGCTATCAGTTGGCTTACCAATGATCTCAGAGTTGAAGTAATTTCCTAACCGAATAAGTCCGGCTGTTAAAAAGATAAGGATAACGATGCGATCCAATACTTGAAGATATGACTGTCCCGGTTTTTTCTTTCGGCTGTAAATCCACAGAGCAAACAAGATGGCAATTGCCCCACCATGACTTGCTAAGCCTGTAAATCCCGTAAAGTGAAAAGGCGAAAACCGGAATGGTAGGAGAACACCCAGCGGGTCTTGCCACAACATAGCGGGTTCATAAAAAATGATATGTCCTAATCGAGCACCGATGATAGTGGCTACGATCATATAAATAGTTAGCGTATCTACATCCTTTTCTGGCTTGCCTTCTTGCCTGTGAATATAATAAAGAAGCTGTTGACTGATTAAAAATCCTAAGGCAAAAAGCAACCCATACCAGCGTAGAGAGAAGATCCAAACAGAGAAAATTTCCGGACTACCGTTCCAAATTATGTAACTGAGCATATTGAGTGATTAGACTAAAATAAGACAAGAGGTTTAATGGCAATAATCCGGTAAAGATAGCCTTCAAATTTCACGTTGCAAACTTGATATTGGAAGTTGGAGACCAGACAATGATTGCCGATTACTGACAGCCCTTCCTACAGCCTCTCCATTTCCTCAAGCTCATCGCTAAAGCTACCAGATAGAATAGGAAATCTGCACCAACTGCGCGGATCGACATTGATTTCATCCAAATGAAAGGAGGGGGCGATGCGCTCACGTTTCCATTGATTGGTTGACCACAACCGAAAGAATTTTTTGATATATTCTTTAAGTTGTTGATTGTTCTTTCCGGTTTTTAGCGCTGCGTAAATTTCTGTTGGCGGCTTTCTTTCCTGAATGGCTAATTTTTCGATAGCAACCAAGGTAACATATGGCATCAAGTCTTTTTCATCAGTCTGAGATCGCTCTAATGGCCTTAGTTCTGCGGTAGGCTGCAAATTATTTACGTAAGAAAGGCTGGTATAGCCCAATTCTTTTTCTGCCCACTTTAACCATTGCATGATAAACGGTTTATCAAGCCCAGCAATAGGGGCGAGGCTGCCGCTGGTGTCACCATCCATGGTGGCATAGCCCACATCGCCTTCGCTTCGGTTAGAGGTGGTAAGCAAGATGGATTGTTTTACATTGGCTAATAGCCAAATGATTGGAGAGCGAGATCGTGCTTGAATATTTTGTAATGCGATGTCGTCACGATCCCAGGTTAAATTCCTTCCGAGTGCCTTCTCAATTTTTTCTTTGTATGATGCTACTTCGTCATCAATAAGCCACGCGCGAAAATCAGCTCCAATGGAATTGGCTAATTCTTTGGCTGCTGTCAGCGTTGCATTAGAAGAATTTTTTGTTCCTTGGTAGGCACATATCAACAATTCTTTAATCGCTTCTTGTTGATTGCCTGAATTGGATAATTTTAAAATTGAATTGAATTGTTGCCACCCTAATTCGGAGGAAGCCCTCCTCACCATCTCCGCCACTAACACAGCGCACAATGATGAATCAGCTCCGCCACTTAAACTTAGAACAAACCCTTTGGCACGGCTCTTTCGTAAATAATCGAATAAGGCCAGCGAAGCAGCACTTGCCATCTCCTCATTTTTTTCTTTGCTGTCTTTTAGTTCTTGAAGAGGAGTTTGTTCAGGTTTGTCAAAATTAATATCGCATGCTAGTAAGTTGAGTGGTTTGAAAGATAGCCGCTGGTTGAGGGCAATAAGTTTTCCATGTTGGCCAAAAATAATATCGCCATCGTAAATCATCCTTCCGGCCTCGTTGCCCAGCAAATTGACAAACAGGTAAACGCATTTAAATTTTGCAGAGCCATCGATCACTACCTCTTGTTCCCTTAGGTTGCTTTTGCCCATCGCAAAATGACTGGCGCTGGGATTAAGAATTAAATCAATTCCTCGTTCAAAAAGGCGATAGCCAGGACGCTTTTCTTTTCGCCAGGCATCTTCACAGATTTCAAAGCCAAAACGGATTCCGTTCGATTCAAAAATCAGATCGCCAACTTTTATTTTTTGATTGCTCAGTGCAATTTCTTTCACCATCCCGGCAGGCCAGGCATCGAACCAGCGAGGTTCGTAGTGTACGCCATCGCGGGCGAGGTTTTGTTTCAAAGCTATGCCAAGGATATTTTTATCAGCAATTACGCACACACCATTGTAAGTGATGCCATCGATTCGAATCGGTAACCCAATGGTTACGGTAATAGAATCGCAGTATGGGAGAATGGATTGAAGATGATCCCAGGCTTTCACACTGAGCCAATCGCTGAGAAAAACATCTTCGCAGCCATAGCCAGTAAGGCAAAGTTCAGGCAAGCAAAGGATGGCTATGTTTTCTTTCTTTGCTGCCTCAATAGCGCTGACAATGTTTTTCACATTGTTTCCCCAATCAAACGGAATTTGATTTACCGTAGCTCCACCAATTCTAACTACTCTACTCAAGTGTGATTATAAATTTGCAGCAAAGATCGGAAATAATAGCACATTCTCATTTGATAGCAGAGGCTCTTTTACGGGTCAGTATTAAAAGTTGGGGAGTAAGTTGTTTGGCTGCGCATTAAAAAGCCAAAGAATAAATGACTGTAGTAATAATAACGATGTTCGGAATGT
>JAYVPS010000073.1:0-8818 GCA_043757225.1 Cytophagales bacterium
CCCTTCGGGACGTATCGCGGGTAGTAGGGGTGGAAATAAATTGAAGACAGCGTTCCATAGGAACGCCTCGTAAATCCGCGACAATTTGGAATGCACCCATAAAAAATGCTTCACTCAAAAAACTCCATTAACTTTGAGACTTCTATATCCGATTTCATATGAAATTCCAACGAAAAAAATACTCTGACGAGACCTTACAAAAGCTTTATAACAACCTGCTCAAGCCAAGGATGATTGAGGAGAAAATGCTTATTCTTCTTCGTCAGAGCAAAATCAGTAAGTGGTTTAGTGGCATCGGGCAAGAGGCCATCTCTGTAGGCATTACCGCAGCATTAGATAAAGACGAATATATTTTGCCTATGCACCGAAACCTTGGTGTCTTTACAGGGCGTGATATTCCTTTTGATCGATTGTTTGCCCAATGGCAAGGCACTATGATGGGCTTTACCAAAGGACGCGATCGCTCCTTCCATTTTGGCACCAACGAGCATCACATTGTTGGCATGATCTCACACCTAGGCCCGCAAAACGGAGTGGCCGATGGCATCGCCCTCGCTACCAAACTAAAAAATGAAAACAAAGTTACTGTTGTCTTTAATGGGGATGGTGGCACCAGCCAGGGAGATTTCCACGAATCCATAAACGTAGCTGCGGTATGGGACTTGCCGGTAATCTTTGTGATTGAAAACAACGGTTACGGATTAAGCACCCCAAGCAGCGAACAATTCCGTTGCAAACAATTTATTGACAAAGCCATTGGCTATGGAATCGAAGGAGTACAGATTGACGGCAACAATGTATTGGAGGTTTTTGATAAGGTAAATGCGTTAGCCGAAAGCATCCGAAAAAAACCTCGTCCCATTTTATTGGAGTGTCTTACCTTCCGTATGCGGGGCCACGAAGAAGCCAGCGGCACTAAATACGTTCCTAAGAAATTAATGGAGGAGTGGGCAAAGAAAGACCCACTCGATAACTACGAGAAATTTTTGTTGAGCGAGAAAATTATAGATCAAAAGTTCATTGACACTATAAAAAAGAAATTCAAAAAAGAAATTGAAGATGGCTTGGCCATTGCTTTTGAAGAAACGCATCCTTCTGCCAATACTGAAATAGAATTGAAGGATGTCTATGCCCCTTATCATCAACAAATAGTAAACCCTGTTTCAGAAAAAAAATCAGAGAAGCGTTTCATTGATGCGATCAGCGATGGGCTTAAACAAAGTATGGAGAAGTACGATAATTTAGTGTTGATGGGGCAAGATATTGCCGAGTATGGAGGTGTGTTTAAAATTACAGAAGGTTTTGTAGAAAAGTTTGGCAAAGATCGCGTCCGAAATACCCCCTTGTGCGAGGCCGCAATCCTTGGCTCCGGCCTTGGCCTTTCTATTAAAGGCATGAAGGCGATGGTAGAAATGCAGTTTGCAGATTTTGTAACGGAGGGCTTCAATCAAATTATTAATAATCTGGCTAAAACTCATTGGCGTTGGGGGCAATCCGCAGATGTAGTAGTCCGAATGCCAACCGGTGCCGGCACCGCGGCAGGTCCCTTTCATTCGCAAAGCAATGAAGCCTGGTTTTTTCATACACCCGGATTAAAAATAGTTTACCCATCCAATCCTTACGATGCCAAAGGCTTATTGTGTGCTGCCATTGAAGATCCTAATCCCTATTTGTTTTTTGAACACAAAGTGCTGTATCGCTCGGTGAAAGGTGAAATTCCCGATGATTATTACACCATAGAAATAGGCAAAGCAACCCTGGTAAGTGAAGGCAACAACCTATCCATCATTACCTATGGCATGGGTGTGCATTGGGCAAGAGAAATCCTAGCTTCCATGCCTGAAATAAGTGCCGACATTTTGGACTTGCGCACCTTATTGCCGTGGGACAAGCAAGCAGTTGAGCAAACAGTAAAGAAAACCAACCGTGTTTTGATTTTGCATGAGGATACCTTGACGGGTGGAATCGGTGCCGAGATTGCTGCATGGATCAGTGAGAATTTATTCCAGCATCTAGATGCCCCGGTGGTTCGTGTGGCAAGTTTAGATACGGCCATTCCGTTTGCACCTACCTTGGAAAATAATTTTTTGCCAAAAGGGAGATTGAAAAACAAGATTGAAGAGTTGATGAAGTACTAACTCTCATAGTTTAATTAGGGGCATATTTCAACAACAGCTAAAGGCCTCATTCACAATTTTTACTAACTTAGCCTGTTTAATAGTAAAGATTCAGGCATTTTTTTTCATCTGTTTGGCCAAGTTAAACTTCATACGGTTTTTTGTTCTTCTGCTGTTACTCTCAGTAATTGCAACCGTCTCCTTTTCTCAAAATACCAAAGGCGATAAGGCAGCTCGCCCGTTGCCCCGATTAATTCAAAAATCGAAGCTCAAAAAAGCCAAGAAAGTCAAATCAGATACTCGTGATATTTCGGGCAGAAGACTCCGCACCAAAAATAAATCCTCAGCCGCGCGAGCCGTAATACATGCTACTTCTCCTTATTATGGCAGGAGCAAACGAGGCGATCGCCCTGCTAAACCGGTTGGAGTTGGCACCCAACATCGCTCCCCTTCAGGTCAGGCGGCTCGCAACAACGTTTACCCCAATGATGGGCCCTATGTTAACAATCCTTCACGCAAACCCCGAAAAGGCGAACGATCTTTTCGAAATGCTAGATCTCCGAACCACCAACCTCAGATAAGTTCGCGCTCTTATTCATCACCCTTCCCTCGTAAAAAACGTGTTGCCCCGCGCTCTGCCTCTCGGTCATTTGTTACTCCTGGTAGAAAAAATGTTTATTGGGGAAAATTCTCAAAAGGTGAACGAGCAATCACCAAAGACATTTCAGGCAGACCACTACGTGCCAAAAATTACCGGACACCTCAACGGGAAATAATCCTTCAAGGCAATCCATACAAAGGAAGAAAATTTTCAGGCGATCGACCCTATCGCAATGCACCCCAACCAAAATTTGGCAGTGCCTCAAAGCCTGTGGAACGAGCTTGGAGGAGAGGTGATATCTCAGGAAAACCTATTGGAAAAAATTCATCAAAAAAAAGAATTGAAAATGCGGGAGAATTTGTATTTCCAAGAAAACTTTCCATCAGCGGAAATCGAGGACGAGCCGGAAAGCGATTACCCGGAAGCGAAGTAAGGTCACGCTCTGGCAAGTCAAGAATGAGCCATAATCCCATTCCCGTAAGGCCACCTGGTAAACTGCAAGGCATTGGCTTCGGAGGGAAAATTAAAACCAAAGGAGCCCTGAAAGGAGGCGGAAGTATTAGCGGCAGAAGTTTCAATAATCGTGGTGAACCTATCTCCGTACGCATCCCAACTTCGGGTGGGAGCATCGGAAGGTATCAAGGAAGTTATAAACGCAACCAACTTTCCCCAGGATTCACTCAGCAAGGAATTGGATTTGCAGGAAATATTAAAACCAAAAGGCCACTAAGAGGTGGCGGCAGCATAAGTGGTAGATCAAAAAGCAACAGAGGGGCACCCATTCCTGCACGAGTGCCTTCAGATCAAGCGAGAAGAGCCGGCAGCTTTCAAGGTAATATAAACGCTTTCAATTTTCCACGCTCCTATCAAGATCAAGGTGAAGAGTTTAGTGGTTTTCTGAAGGCAAAAAAACCACCTCGAGGACCTTCTGCACAAGCCAGAAAAGCAGGCAGCTACAAGGGCAATATTAACGCCTTCAATTTTCCACGCTCCTATCAAGATCAAGGCGAAGAATTTAGTGGGTTCATGAAGGCAAAAAGACCGGTAAAAGGTGGTGGCAGTATTAGTGGTAAGTTGTGGAACAATAAAGAAAAACCCATTGATGTTCGCACACCGCTTTCGCGGGATGCCAAAAGTGCCAACTACTCAGGCAGAATCAAGAGAGATTACAGCTATGCACAGAACCCAAAAGCAAATAAAAACTCTTTAAAGAAGAAAGAGCCTGATGATGATGTATTTGCCGTAGAGGGATTGCAGGTAAAAATAAAGCGAGACTATAAATTTGTGCAAAATCCAAAGGCAAATAAAAACTCTTTAAAGAAGAAAGAACCCAATGAAGATGTATTTGCAATTGAAGGCTTGTCGGTAAAAGTAAAGCAGAAAAAATACGAGAAAAAGCCAAATGCTAAAGAAGGTTCGCTTCGCGGAATTGGCCCTAGCTCAGCCTCTGTAAAAGCAAGTGAATATGAAGGGCACATGAAAATGCTATGGAGTTATAAGCACAACCCTAGCAGCGCGAAAGCTGCCATGAATACTATTAGGCCTAATAGTAGTTTTGCGAAAGGAAATGAATTTCAAGGCAAAACTCGCCTCACTCGTAACTATCGGCACAATCCTAAAAGCGACAAGGGCGCCTTGAAGGTACTTGCTCCGGGCAAAGCTTACGCCCGACTAAATAATTATCAGGGGAACTCAAAGATGTCGAAAGTAAATGGCCATAATCTTCACCCGGATGCTAAGTTTGCCCACGGCCACCAAGATAATGTAAAGAACGAACGAACTATTTTGACAAATGTAAAGTTGTTCTGGTCTAAAATGTTTAAGAAAAACGATAACCAACCAGCCGCTGTAAAAGAAAAAGTTAGAAGGCCTCGTTACGATAAGAAGGAGCGCGAGCTGTGGAAAGATCTTTATGATTGAACTAATTTTAGTTGACGGCCGGCAATTTTACGCCTTCTAAATCCTTACCAAAAAAATATGAATTGGATCAAACTGAACTCGATCGAGCAACTAGCAGAAATTAAAAAGGCTTCAAAATTCAAACCTGTTTTGGTTTTTAAACACAGTACTTCCTGCTCCATTAGTAAGACCTCACTAAACAGATTAGAAAGAAATTGGAAAGAAGAAGAATTAGACGACACCAAAGCGTATTACCTCGATCTTTTATCCTACCGCGCCATATCTCAAGAAATTGCTCGCACTTTTGATGTAGAGCATCAATCACCTCAGGTTCTTATTATTCAAAATGAAAAATTAGTATATGACATATCTCATTTTGATATCGACTATGCCACTATCAAAAATGTATTGGCAAAGTTGAATAGCTTATCTGTCAAAAATTAAAGACTATAGTTTGTTTCAAGTCTCCAGAAAGGCTTAAAGCCACTGGGCAGGTATGGGCAGCTGTTTTGAGTTTTTGCTTTTGAATTTCGGTGACTTGTAGGTTGGGGTGAGAAAACGTGATTTTAATTTCCGCAATCTTTCTTGGGCTTGCAGACATTACTTTGGCAATTTCTGTTTTCATTCCTTTCATATCAATTTTCTCGCGGTCAGCCACCTGTCCCATAATAGTCATCATACAGCTACTCAAGGCAGCACAGACCAAATCGGTGGGGCTAAATGCTTCTCCTTTACCCAAATTATCAACAGGGGCATCAGTAGTTATTGTATTTCCCGACTTGAGATGAACGGCTTGTGTTCGTAATTGGCCGAGGTACTCGGCCGTAGCCATAATTGTATCCATAAATTAAAACTTTAGTTGCTTTCGTTTCGTTGGCTATTTACTCTAAATTTCGGAACCGTTGGGCTAAA
Source organism: Cytophagales bacterium (assembly GCA_043757225.1). Lineage (GTDB taxonomy): Bacteria > Bacteroidota > Bacteroidia > Cytophagales > Cyclobacteriaceae > ELB16-189. The sequence goes on from JAYVPS010000073.1 coordinate 5,530, forward strand.
AATGAAGCAAGTATTAAAATTCATCTGTTTTTTTATTGTGATTGCTGTTTGTGCACCTTTCTCCTCCTATGGCCAAACTCAAGACAGCTATGATTATAACTCAGAATTTACTTGGGGCTTTAACAAAAATTCTTCTGGCGGCCTGATTGGTGGTTTTACATTTAAAAAAGCCCGCAGACTCAATGATCGGATATTCGAGACGTTCGGCCTCGAAATTATGAATGTTAAAAATTCGCAAGAAGTCCGGGTGCAATCTCGCGCTACGGGCAACTTTTATATTCTTGGGAAGAGTAATTATTTATATGCCTTTCGATTTCAATATGGTAGAGACGTCATACTCTTTACTAAAGCACCTCAGCAAGGCGTGGAAATCAAAGCGGTTTTTGCGATAGGCCCTTCCATTGGAATTGTAGCCCCCTACTACATCGATCTCTCTACTGGCGGGCCATTTTCTTCTAAGCACGAGCAATACGATCCCTACAATCCAAATCATACTATTGATAAAATTTATGGGAATGGCAACTTGTTCGAAGGCATTGGCCAATCAAAAATTCAATTGGGAGGCAATGTAAAGTTTGGCGTTAATTTTGAATTAGGTATTGTAAAATCTCAAGTAACAGGCTTTGAGGTGGGTCTTTTAGTAGATGCCTATTTCAAAGAAGTAATATTAATGCCAACCGCAACCAACCACGCCATATTTCCCACGGTCTACTTCACGCTCTTCTACGGAAGTAGGAAGTAATTAGTTTAGATTTTCAACTATAAATTTTTCACAACAACATTTCTACCTTAGTTGTCGTACATACTATTCAGAAAGGTTAAAAAAATCTGAATTTTGTGGAAACTAAAAAAACAAGAAAAGCAGATCTCTCAAATAAGAAAGGTTTGTTCTTTAGCATCGGGTTACTTGCAACCCTTATTCTTGTTTCAACTGCTTTTGAATGGAGACAAAATGACAAGCAACTTAATTTGTTATCAAACAAAAGCACCAATGCCTTTGAGGAGATAATTGAAGTGCCACCAACCGATATTCCTCCACCCCCCACGCCTGTTATTCAACAACCGCAAATTATTGAAGTGCCCGATGAGGAAGAGATTAAAGAGGATCTTAACATTAAGTTTGATGTTGAAGCCCCTAGAATTGAGCTGACCTCCTCAGCAGTAATAGAGCCAACGGCCGAGGAAACGGATGAAATATTTACTATTGTTGAAGAAAATGCAATGCCACAAGGAGGGATGCTGGCCTTCTATAAATATTTGGTTGATAATATGAGATACCCTGCGTTGGCCAGGCGAAATAATATAGAGGGAAAGGTGTTAGTACAATTTGTAGTTGGTAAAGACGGAGCCATTAGTGATGTAAAAGTCTTAAAAGGAATTGGAGCCGGGTGTGACCAAGAAGCGGTAAGAGTAATGGAAAAAGCACCTTCCTGGAAACCAGGAAAACAACGGGGCAAGGCGGTGCGACAACGATGTATCATCCCGCTCAGCTTTCAAATATAAAAATGACAAAGCCTCCAAAATTAGGAGGCTTTGTCATTTTCAGTCGATTTAAGGCCAGATTTCATTCCAATATTCACTTTCAAATCAAAAATTCTATAAAATAATTTCTGTTTTTTGTGACGCTCTAGCCAGAAATGGATTCTATTCCTATATTTGAAATCCTAACCTATATTTTATGGAAGCTAAGAAGACAGAAAAGGCCGATTTAACTAAGAAAACCGGTCTGTATTTGAGCATTGGATTACTCGTAACGATGGCTTTAGTAGTAAGCGCCTTTGAATGGACAGACAAGGACGACAAATTGAATCTTTTGGCCAGTAAAAGCACCAATACTTTTGAGGAAATGATTGAAGTTCCACCAACCGAGCAGCCGCCTCCACCAGCACCTACAATCCAACAACCGCAAATTATTGAGGTTCCTGATGAAGAAGAAATCAAAGAAGACCTTAATATTAAGTTTGACGTTGAAGTTACAGAAGACACCAAAGTTGAGGCTGTTCGCGTGGTAGCCGAAGAACCCAAAGAAGAAGTAGACGAAATTTTTTCGGTAGTAGAAGAAACTGCTGCTCCTAAAGGAGGACTACCTGCATTCTACAAGTATATTGGAGAGAAAATGAAGTATCCGGCTCAAGCCAGAAGAATGGGCGTTGAAGGCAGGGTATTCGTTCAGTTTGTAATTGGGAAAGACGGGTCTATCAACGAAGTTAAAGTAATTAAAGGCATTGGGGCCGGTTGCGATGAAGAAGCTTCCCGTGTAATGCAAGGCGCTCCTTCTTGGAATGCTGGCAAGCAACGCGGTAAACCGGTGAAGCAACGTTACACTTTGCCTATCATCTTTAAATTAGGATAAGAATTAAAAATGAACTTTTGTAAAAAGCTTGCTTCTACTGAGGCAGGCTTTTTTACTTGATTATAAATCCTAACACTAAGCCTCCCATAATTACAGCCCATGAAGGCAATTTGGTAAACGCCACCAAACAAAAGGTGCCAATAGTAAAGGCATAATTGAGAATAGAACTTTCCAGCGGTTGAAACAAAATAATTGCTGCTGCTGCCACTAAGCCTGCACTAGCTGCATTTATCCCTTCAAGAGAAGCTCGAATCGGGCGAAATTTTTTCAAGCTCTCCCAAATTCTAACCATAAAGAAGATGAGGAATGTGCCTGGTAAAAATATTCCGGTTGAAGACATTATGGCTCCCAAGATTCCTCCACCTGTACCATAATCACGCATTGATAACGCTCCCACATAAGCACTAAATGAAAATACAGGACCCGGCAATGATTGAGCCAACGCATACCCAGACAAAAATTCTTCTGAGGACAGATAGTGTTTGTGGGAATACTGTACAAATTCTGTATAAAGCAGTGGTGTTAGGACTTGACCACCACCAAAAATTAAACTCCCATTTCGATAAAAATTTTCAAAAAGGCGAATTGGCAGCGACTTAGTTATTGCACCCAAAACAGCTGCCAGCACCAACACTCCTATCCATAGAAAGAAATTTGCCCATGCCACGTCAAATTTTTTCTCCTCTTCTCGTGGATATATTTTATAATTAAATGCTGTTATCGCGCCTGCTATAATAAGCACAATGGGAAATACAAATGGGTTTTTTATGAAATAAGAGGCAACACCAGCACCCACCATAATGGCAAATGCCCTAAACCGCGTAATCATTTTTAAACTGATTGAATAAGCCGCAAAGGCTACAAGCCCAACTGCCATCGGTTGAATGAAGCGGGTAAAGCCCAAGGATATTTGCTTAGACTCAAAATTTCCTATTA
>JAYVPS010000074.1:0-8794 GCA_043757225.1 Cytophagales bacterium
CCCCGTAAACACCACTGGCTTTGCCAAGCCGTGGAACATAAAACTGAGTGCCGAGGCAGTGAAAGACATGGTGTCCGTTCCATGCAGCACTACAAACCCATCTTGTAATTGATAATCTTCAAAAATAATTTGACCAATCATTTGCCAATGGCTGGGTTCAATATTCGATGAATCAATTGGTTCTTCGAATGAAACCACCGTGAGATCAAGAAAGAGGTTGCGCAAGGTTGGCAATTGCTGTAGGATCAGCGAAAAGTCAAAAGGGACTAAGACACCCTGAGCATTATGTACCATCCCAAATGTTCCACCCGTATAAATTATCATTACACGAGAGCGTGCTTGGCCAGGCGAGGCTGTGTTAATATTAATTCTTTTATAATTCATACCTTACTATATTATAATAGAGTAATCTCTGCAAGCTTAATTATAAACGTTTTTTGAAAAGTCTGTTTGCATTATTTGTGGTGATGTGCTGCAATTCCATCAATGTCATTTTTTTTAGTTCTACAATCCTTTGAGCAATAATAGGAATATAGGCCGGCTCGTTTCGCTTACCTCGATTTGGAACAGGAGCTAAATATGGGCTGTCAGTTTCCAAAACAATATTTTCTAGATCTATTATTGGAATTACAGAATCCAATCCTCCATTCTTAAAAGTAGAGACACCACCCAACCCAAGATAAAAGCCCATGGATGTAATCTTCTTCGCCTGTTCTATGGAACCCGAGAAGCAATGGAAAACGCCTGATAGCTTTCCGTCCAACAAGGGTTCTAAAAGTTGAATGGTTTCATCCATTGACTCGCGACAATGAATAACAATCGGCAATTTATACTTCTTAGCCCAACCGACTTGAATCACAAATGCTTCCTTTTGCTGTTCCCAAAAAGTTTTATCCCAATATAAGTCAGTACCCATCTCACCAACTGCTGCAAATTCTCTTTTTGATAGCCAAGCCTCTACTAGGTAAAGTTCCTTTTCGAAATCTTTCTTTACTGAGCAGGGATGAAGCCCCATCATAGAAATACATTTGCCGGGATTCTTCTCCTCCAACTCCAACATTGAATCAATAGAAGTATGATCAATGTTTGGCATATATATCTTATGAACACCAACTTCATTGGCTCGATGTAGCATATCCACCCGATCTTGCTTGAACTCATCAGCGTAGATATGTGCGTGGGTGTCTGTCCAAGAAGTGTTCATTAAAAGATCAATTAATCCCGCAAAAATAAGACTTTAACTGTCATGGTGAAGGAGAAACAGAAGTAATCACACGTTCAACTGTTCTAGTTCTATGAATGGGAGATCGCTTCGCAGGATATAAGGCGCTTGCAAGGACTGATCAACCTGCAATCACGATTTCAAAAAAAGTGCTTACTAAAAATTATGATCCCAACGATAGCAGATACAATTGATGCTACTAACACGGCCGCTGCACTAATGTCCTTAACTTTGCCAGCTTTTTCATTTTGTTCAGGGCTTACCAAATCCACCAAGCCTTCAATAGCTGAGTTAACTAGTTCAGCAGTAATGACGAGTCCAATACAGAAAAGCAAAATACACCACTCAGTAACAGTCACATTAAAAAGGGATCCGGCAGCGATCACTAGCGAAGATGCTAAAATATGAAAACGCAAGTTTGACTGCTCATTAAAAGCCAGCCGAAAGCCATTCCAAGCAAATAGAAAACTTTTTAAGAACTTACTCATAATACTTGATCGATTGCATTTGTAAGAAGGCTAGTATCGGAATCTTCAAAAAGTCCGGAAAAATTCTTAGTTTGCTTCATGTCTTTCATAAGAGACAATTGATTTTGATTTACTGAATAAACTGTTCCCTCAGCCATTAATTTACGGGCAAGGTACTCTTGTTCGGGTTGGCCCGGTGTTGGCACAAAAATAATATTCTTTTTGCCGATGGTTGCTAAATCCATGATGGAGCTATAGCCCGAGCGACCTATAACGAACTCTGATTCCTCAATTGCCCTTTGAAGTTCATTTGATAGTAAATGGCCTGCTTCTGAAAGAAGTCCCCTACTTTTGATCTCCTCCCCTTCTTCAGGCTTGCCCTTAACAATCAATACTTTCATCGAACTGTTTTTGAGTTGTACTCGAATTAAATCCTCAAAAATAGTACGCTGAGGTTCGGGGCCAGAAATCAAAACCAACAAGTCGTAAGCGTCTGATTGTTTAGCCGCCTTTTGAAACCTCGATAGAATTCCAATAAAAGAAAATGAAATTTCTTTAACTGACGTGAGCTCACCTGAAAACTTTTGATTGGGTAAATCCGGTATCCAGCATTGATCAAAGTTTCTGATTTGTTTTCGACTCCATGTATTAACGATGCCTTCTGCCCATTTCATGGATGGGCGAAACACAAAATTGATCTGGTGAGTAATAAAAATACTTTTTACTTTAGTCGAATAACAACCGTAACGATTGTCCGAAATGATCAGGTCAAATTGATTGTACTTTAAAATTTGGTCGAGTTCCCGATGCTCTGCTCGAATCGCCCGCATAAACTTAATCAATTGAAAAAAAAGCTTGGTCAAAAGTGAACCATTGGATGCATATTCTGCCCGATACGAGGTTAACTCAAAGAACTTCAATTCCGAAAATTCTCTTTTCAATAAACTCAGGGCTCCACTGCTTGTGCCGATAGAAACTTCACAATTTCTTTTTAGCAACTCGCGAATAATCGGAATGCAGCGGGTCGCGTGGCCTAAGCCCCAATCGAGAGGTGTTACCAGAATCTTCAATCCCAAATTTTAAATGTAAATCTCACTTGTAAGCAAAAATCTAGTAGTCAAAATTCAAAACTTTAAACGAATACCCCAGCTTGACAAAGTGCTCCAAATAGCGTGGCAAGGTATACTCCATATTTCTTTTGGCCTTCAGGCTGTCATGAAAAACAATGATGGATCCTGGCCTTGTTGCCTTTATTGAACCCCTTAGGCACCTCTCCTGCGAAACCGATTTGGAATAATCAGAGGTGAGAACATCCCACATAATAATTTTGTAATTCAACTGCACCGCTTTTACCTGTGAGTTTTTTATTCGTCCGTATGGAGGCCGAAACAATTCAACCTTTGCAACTGGGGAGACCAATCTTATTTGATCGTTACACTCTTTAATATTAGAAGAATACTTTTCTACGCTTGTATTCCAACCCTTTAAATGATTATGAGTGTGATTCCCGATCAAATGCCCTTCCGTTACAATACGCTTAAATACATCTTGATGCTTTTTTATGTTATCCCCAATGCAAAAAAAAGTGGCTTTTGCATTAAACTGATTAAGGGTATCCAATACAAATTCCGTTGGCCCTGCAATTGGTCCATCATCAAAAGTTAAAAACAATTCTTTTGAAGCAGTCTCAACTCTCCAGGTAAGATTTGGAAAGAGCCATGGCAAAATGGATGGGGTTCGGAACAAGGGGATATATTTTATTTGCGATTCCGATAGTTATCAGGATCCGGAAATTAAGATTGTGACTTCAGGTTTCTAGCTACTTAATACTTAACGGAATACCAATTCATTCTACCCTGCAAGTTAGTAAAGTAATATCATCGCGGTAACCATTGAGACCCTTGAAGCCATCGAGATTGACAATAATATCTTGATGGATGGTCTTTAAGTCTTTGTTATGATTTTGTTCAAAATAAGAAACAAGTGACTCTTGCCCAAACTCTTTGCCTTCTTCATTAGCGGTCTCCGTTAACCCATCGGTGTAAGCTAATAATGTAAATTCAGAAAGGTCAGTAATAAAACCCTCGTTGATAAACGGCAATCGTTCCATCGCGCCAAGTACCGTACTTCCTTCTTCCAATAAACGGATACCATTCTTTTTATCATATAGCAAAGGAGGGTTATGGCCAGAATTAACATATACCATGGTTCGCAAGTTGATATCATAGATTGCTCCGAAGAAGGTGATAAACTTTTCCCCTTTCGCATTATCAAACACCTGATAGTTGAGCGCCTCAATAATTTCTGTGAGGTTGGGTGTTTGTCTAAGAAGGGTACGTAATGAAGCTTGGAAATTAGACATCATCAAGGCGGCAGGTATTCCCTTTCCGCTTACATCTGCCACACAAATCAAAAATTGGTTTTTATTGATTGGCACATAATCATAATAATCTCCACCAATAATGTCATGCGGCAAATAACTTGCTTCGACTTTTAAGTGATCTGTGTTTGGTAATTTTTTAGGAAAAAGAAATTGTTGCACATCACTGGCGATTTCCAACTCTTTACGAAAGGCTTCTTGCACCAACTGCTTATTGACCAGTTTCATATTTTCGATGGCCACCACAATGATATTACTCAACGCCTGAATAAATTTTAAACTCTCATCATGATCGGAGTTTTCAAGATGATGATTAAGGCCGCCTACAAATACTAATGCCAAAGTTTCACCTTTATGAGCGATCGGTATCACCATATCAAATTCATGAAAGGCGCATTCCTCAAACTCGGTTAACTGATGAATTCGTTTGATCAATTGAAAACGGCTGTCGAGTTTCGTCTTTATAAAATTCTTAGCCGTACCAAAATTGACTTTGCAACTCCACGTTTCGTCAAATACAAATAACGCCAGCTTAGTAAGTTGAAGGTTTGACCTCAACGTAAAGTTGAAGATTTTATAAAGTGAATCTTCTGATACATTGTTATTGATCGATTGGGTGATCTCTAACAAAGCATTCAGCTCCAGCTCTTTTTTCTCCAACAATTTCTTCAGTACAGTTTCAGGCATGGCATTCTTTCAACAGTAAAAATACTAAACTCCCCGCTTCTTATGTGCTACTTTCCTTTCTTTCCAAACATACGATTTAGATTGGGCTAAAAGGCCGATTGACAAAACGTAAATTGGATATAAAAATTGCAGCAGAATAAAAGATGGCCAGCGCCACTTGCTTTTCAGGAATAACCCAACCTGATACAGAAACAAAAATTCCAAAAGAAATTTGCCACCAATCAACAACAGGCCGAACTTGCTATCTATCTCTTTTACGGCAGTCAAAATTATTAAGCATAAAAAAGAAGCTTGAAAAATAAAGACAAACAACGCTAGCAAAATGGTAGGAACTGACCTATTAAACTTCCATTTACCCGCCCAGCGAATGCGTTGCTGAATAAAGCCTTTCAACGATTGATGCGGTACTGTTGTAACAACAGCGTTAGAATCATTCAAAAATACGATCGATCCCGGAAAAGCACTATTAATTTTCCCCATTAAAAATTCATCGTCACCCGAGGCGATATCATTGTTGTCATGGTAGCCGTTCACTTTTTCAAATGCTTGCTTTCTAAAGGCAAGATTGGCACCGTTACACATGGTGGGGTAGCCGAATGACAAAGTTGCCGCTGCCGAACCTATCAAACTCGAAAACTCCATAGATTGAAGTTGTGAGAATAAACTTCCATTCCCTTTGACTCTTACCCCTCCAATACACATCATCGCTTTAGGTGTAAACGTTTGATTAATAGATTCCAACCAAGAAGTAGAAACTTCGCAATCAGCGTCTGTGGTTACGATAATTTCACCCTTACTATTTTCAATTCCCAAATGAAGTGCTTGCTTCTTCCCTGCCAGATTTTCTGGCAAATGGAGCAATTCAACATTGAGGTGACTTAAGCAAAATTGATTAACGATAGTCACAGAATCATCTTCGGAGTGATCGTTAACTAACCGTACCTCAAAGTGACTGCTAGGATAAGACTGCTTTGAAAGAGATTCAAGCAAATTAATAATTGACTTAGCCTCGTTTCTAAAGGGGACGATTACAGAAAGCATTCGGTGAGGAATTGCTTCATGTGATGTTGGGTCTTCCTCTGTTGAAAGATGCCAGCCGGTTAACAAGCCTATAACCAAGGCAAAGTAAATTCCGCATACGATTAAAAAGAAGAGAGTCATAAGATTATCGATATCAGTAATTAGTTAATGGCATCAAGAATGACCACGGACTAACTACTAATGATTACTTTTGCTAAGCAAAATGGACAAAAAACCGATCAAAGAAAAAATTGTTTTAGGGCTCGACCCGGGAACTAATATTATGGGCTATGCAATCATCTTGATTAAAGGCAAAAATCTCAGCCTTTTGCAATATGGGGTAATCAACTTAGGCAAATTTGGTGATCACGCAATCAAGCTAAAAAAAATATTTGATCGGGTGCTTTCTATCGTAGATGAATTTAAACCCGATGAAGTGGCTCTTGAAGCTCCTTTCTTTGGTAAAAACATACAATCTATGCTCACGTTGGGCCGCGCTCAAGGCGTAGCCATGGCGGCAGCACTCTATCGTGAGGTTCCAATTACAGAATACGCACCAAAAAAAGTCAAGCAATCTGTTACAGGAAACGGCAATGCCTCAAAAGAGCAAGTAGCAAAAATGCTCATGCAAATTTTCGCCATTAAAGAAATGCCAAAGCTATTAGATGCTACCGATGCCTTGGCGGTGGCCGTTTGCCATCACTATTTAAAAGGCAACCCTGCTACTACACAAAAGAAGGGAGCATCGTGGGGTGCATTTTTGAAGGAGAATCCAACTAAATTAAAATCCCCTATTAAATCATGAGGAGCATACTTATACTAGCATTTTCTGATATCCATCATGATGCCAGAGTTGCAAGGCAGATTATGTTTTTGAAAAATAGTTTCAAGCTTACCATTGTTTGCTATGGCGGCCCCGTAAGCGATGACTTCACAGTGCATGTCATTCAAAAAACCAGCCTTACCTTACTCAGAAAAACTATTTCATCTTTCTTTTTAATAACGAGACTGTACACAACAGCTTATAAAATTCTATATGACTATGCTTTTGTAAGAAATTTACTAGGTGAAAAGAAATTCGATTTAATTATTGCCAACGACATTGAAAGTTTACCGCTTGCCTTTCAGCTTTATCCCCAAACCAGCGTTCTGTTTGATGCCCATGAATACGCACCACGACATTTTGAAGACAAGTTAATGTGGCGAATTTTCTTTCAAGAATTTAATACCTACTTGTGTAAAAAGTATATCCCCAAAGTGAAGGCTATGACAACGGTAGGAAGAGGTCTAGCTGAGGAATACTTTAAAAACTTTGGCGTTAAGCCAACGTTAGTTACCAATGCAGCTTGGTTTTCTGATGTAAAGCCATCAAAAGTAGGCGAGAATCAGATAAGAATGATCCACCATGGTATCTCCACCCCTTCTCGAAAGCTAGAATTAATGATAACGATGATGAAGTATCTGGACGATCGGTTTACCCTAGACTTGATGTTGATTGTTCCTCCTGTTACTTCCGCCAAAACGAGAGGCTATATCGACCGTTTGAAATCTTTAGCAAAAGATGATGTTCGAATCAATTTTTTACCTGCCATCAAGAGCAGTGAAATAGCACCCTTCATTAATCAATATGATATTGGAGTGTTTCTTTTGCCTCCTGTCAATTTCAATTACGCCAATACATTGCCCAATAAACTATTTGATTTTATACAGGCCAAACTTGCAATTGCAATCGGGCCAACTCCTGAGATGGCGGAGATAGTCAATCGGTATAATAATGGAGTTGTTGCCAAAGATTTTACACCTGAAAGTTTAGCGCAAAAGTTATTGGAGCTGACAAAAGAGAAAGTAGAGGTTTTCAAATCTCAGTCAGTTATTGCTTCTAAAGACCTAAGTGCCGAAAAGAACCAAGAGACTTTGATAAGCCTTGTTAATTCAATCATTTAGCTGCTGATTGATACACTTCCTCAATCCTTTTTAAAAAACTTTCCCTAGAATATTTGATAACAACCGAATCTCTGATTTTCTGTCTATCAAAATTCAGATAGTTCTTTAGCAGCGATTCAATGCTTTCCTTCAGTTCTGAAACATTTTGATCTTCTACCAAAACTCCATTGGAAGAATTAACGAAGTCAATCGGGCCACCATTATTAAAGCATACAACCGGTACGCCTGAGGCCAAAGCCTCAACCATAGCAATTCCAAAACTTTCATTTTTAGACGTGTTTACAAAAAAGGAGAGCTGGTTCATAAATAGCGGAACTTCTTCATAATTAACATAGCCCCTAAAACAACAACGATCTTCAATCCCCAATGATTTCGCTTGCAATTTGTATTCCTCCAGCATAACCCCACAACCACCAATTATCAACCTGAATTTGGATGGTAGCTCAGACATTATTTGAAGCAAAATATTCAACCCTTTTGCGTGATGAGGAGACTCAAGTGAGCCAAGAAATCCTACCTTTATTTCAATTGGAAATGGAGCAATCGAAAACCGATCTACATCAATCAAGTTAGGCACTACTAGTACTTCCTTCCCTAAATATTTATTGATCTGGTCTGCCGAATGGGAGCTCACTGAAGTTACAACACGAGCTTGTTTCATAGGAAATACAGTAAGCCAACGATGAAAAAGACTTCTGAAATTATTTTTAAAGTTAGAGTTGTGCTCTGTAACGATAAACTTCTTCCCCGTTTTTTTTGATACCAACCAAGACCAAAATGCTCCTGGATAGCCAATATTTCCATGAATTATATCTGGATTAAATTCATGGGCAATTTTCACAGCAACCTTGGTGCTTACAAAGAAGTAATTCAATTGATTATAAAAGGGAAACGATGCTTTAATAACAAGTCGATATTCAGTTACATTCCTACCTTCAAATTTTGCTAAGTCATAAGAGGATAACCCAAAACTTTTATAATTTATCTTTGATGATATCACTACAACTTGGTGACGTGTGGCTAATGCCAAAGCTTGCTCCTGAACAAAAATCCCGTGGTTCTTCCTCACATCAT
>JAYVPS010000075.1:0-2371 GCA_043757225.1 Cytophagales bacterium
TGTCGCGGCACGAAACGTTCCTAACGGAACGTAAAATGCACTCTCGCTATCTTTTCTACCCACCAATCGTCCCTTCGGGACGTATCGCGGGTAGTAGGGATGGAAATAAATGAAGACAGCGTTCCATAGGAACGCCTCGTAAATCCGCGGCAATTTGGAATGCACCCATCTCACCTCAAATCAATGACCTCCACACCAGGATACTTTTTTGCATCGAAGGCAAAGAACGAATCTTCAATCTTTAAATTGGGTGTAAACTTGGTAATTGTGTACTTATATCGGTTGCCTGATTTATCGAACATTGTCCAATTTTGGATGCTCTTGTCTTTCTTTGAAATCATCATTTTGATTTTGAAATACTGCGCATTCTTTTTCTCAGGCACTAAATCAATTTCTTCCACCACCAATGTGCCCTCCGTTTTATCACCTAAGAACAAATATTTGAATCCCTTTTTGTAGATATCAAAAATCTTAACTGGATTAATATCGTCTGATTTTGGGTCAAAATTATCGATGTTCACTTCTTTGGCCGATGGTAAATAAGTCCAAACTGTAGTTCCATTATTGATAATCTCCTGGTCTTCCAATAAAAGTTTAAACTTGTCACCCTTTACAACAATTTTTCCCTTAAACTCTTCTTTAACGTTTTCGGATTCATTGGTCAGTGCAGAGGTCAGATTTGCTTCAAAAGCTGAAATAGCCTTATACTTTTTGCTCATTGCTTCCAGGATTTCCAACGCTTTTGGATCATACTGTGCCATCGTTACCTGAACCGCAGACATTAAAATGGCTATAAAAACTAATTTTTTCATCAACAGGAGTATTAAAATTAACTATGCTTTTCTTTCAATTCAGTCAATAATTGTTCCAAACTCATATCATCTTTAACCAATACCTCGCGCGCCTTGGAGCCTTCAAATGGCCCAACAATTCGAGCGGCCTCTAGTTGATCAATTAATCGACCTGCGCGGTTATAACCCAATTTCAGCTTTCGCTGGATGAGAGATGTGCTACCTTGCTGGTGCATAACAATTAATTTGGCAGCTTCTTCAAATAACGCATCCCGTTCCGACAAATCTACAGAACTTGCTCCTCCATCATCCTCTCCTTCAAATTCAGGAAGCATATAAGCAGAACCGTAACCCATTTGAGAGCCAATGTACTCACAAACTTTTTCAATTTCAGGTGTATCAACGAACGGGCTTTGTAAACGGATTACATCTGATCCTGATGAAAACAACATATCGCCCATGCCTACCAACTGATCTGCTCCACCGGAATCCAAAATAGTCCGCGAGTCAACTTTTGACGTTACCCGAAAAGAAAGACGTGCGGGGAAGTTTGCCTTGATCACACCTGTAATTACATTCACCGATGGCCGTTGTGTTGCCACCACTAAGTGAATGCCAATGGCGCGAGCTAATTGCGCTAATCGGGCGATGGGCGTTTCCACTTCTTTACCTGCCGTCATCATCAGGTCAGCCAACTCATCTATTACCAAAACAATATATGGCAAAAACCGATGACCTTCTTTGGGGTTGAGCTTGCGTGTTATAAATTTCGCATTGTATTCCTTAATATTTCTGGCGCCTGCATCCTTCAAAATTTCATAGCGGTTCTCCATCTCAATGCAAAGGGAATTGAGGGTATGCACCACTTTTTTAGTATCGGTGATAATTGCCTCTTCGCTATTGGGCAATTTGGCCAAGTAGTGACGTTCAATTTTACTGAACAACGACATCTCTACTTTTTTCGGATCTACCAATACAAATTTCAACTGACTTGGATGCATCTTATAAAGCAATGAAGTAAGGATAACATTCAAGCCTACTGACTTGCCTTGTCCCGTTGCTCCTGCTACCAATAAGTGTGGCATCTTGGCCAAATCAATCACCAATAATTCATTTGAGATCGTTTTGCCAATGGCAATTGGTAACTCTTTATCAGATTTTTGAAAACGCTCTGAAGCTAACACCGAGCGAATGCTTACCATCTCGCGGTTTTTATTAGGTACTTCAATACCAATAGTTCCCTTGCCGGGGATGGGCGCAATGATACGAATGCCCAAGGCGGCTAAACTTAGCGCGATGTCATCCTCCAAATTTTTGATTCGCGATATTTTTATCCCGGCATCTGGTACAATTTCGTATAAAGTAACTGTTGGCCCAATGGTAGCTTTAATGCTTTGAATTCCAATCTTGAAATTAGTAAGCGTGGCAAGGATTTTATCTTTGTTTTGGTTGAGTTCCTCGCCTGTTACCTGTACTTTGCTTACTTCATACTCATTCAGTAATTCGATAGGAGGAAATTTATAGTGGCTCAATTCAAGTGTCGGATCGTAAAGTCCTTGGGCATCTACTAATTTCTCAGC
>JAYVPS010000076.1:0-2351 GCA_043757225.1 Cytophagales bacterium
CACGGTCCCTGACCCTGAAAATTATTGGGCATATTTTTTAGGAATCGATGACTTCCGTTTTCGTAAAATGGTATTGCCAGGAGATACGTTAGTAATTCAATGTGATCTGCTAGCACCCATCAGAAGAGGAATCGCGAAGATGTCTGGGCGGGCCTATGTGGGTAATACACTAGTATGTGAAGGGACCATGACGGCCAGTATAGTTAGAAAAGATTTATGAGTTACCACCCTTTGGCCAGTGTTCACCCGGATGCTAAGATTGGCAACAATGTAACAATAGAACCTTTTGCTACTGTTAAAAGTGATGTAATCATTGGTGATAATAGTTGGATAGGCCCAAACGTGGTAATCTGGGAAGGCAGCCGACTTGGCTCAAATGTAAAAGTCTACCCTGGTGCCTCCGTGTCTTCTATCCCTCAAGATTTAAAATTTGCAGGCGAAAAAACTGAGACTCACATTGGAGACAATACTGTAATTCGTGAATATGTTACCATTAGTCGTGGTACAACTGATAAATTCAAAACGGCCATAGGAAAAAATTGTTTATTAATGGCCTACGTACATGTAGCTCATGATTGCCTTATCGGCAACAACTGCATTTTGGTAAATGCTGTTCAATTGGCAGGCCATGTTGAGATTGAAGACTGGGCAATTATTGGAGGCTCAAGTGCGGTACATCAATTTGTAAAAGTTGGTGCTCATGTTATGGTTTCCGGTGGTTCATTGGTTCGCAAGGATGTTCCGCCTTACACTAAAGCAGCACGCGAACCACTCACCTATTGCGGCATCAATTCCATAGGTCTTAGAAGACGGGGATTTGACTCTGATAAGATTTCTGAAATACAAGAAGTATATCGTTACATTTTCTTAAAAGGTCTTAACAACGCTAAGGCTCTTGATTTAGTTGAAAAAGAATTACCCTCCAGCACTGAACGAGATTACATTATAAACTTCATTCGAGGATCTGAGCGAGGTATCATGAAAGGAATCTCCAATGGGGTGGGTTCATTTGAATGAAGATTGTCGCCAACAATCTGAGCAAGCGCTTTAATAGAGAGTGGATCATCAAAAACTTTTCGTTTGAGTTTTGCTCAGGCAAGACCTACGCTATTACCGGCCCCAACGGTTCCGGCAAATCAACCCTTCTTCAATTGTTATGGGGACAAATGCTACAAAGTAGCGGCACCATTCGTTACTGGCATAAGAATAAAGAAATTTCTATTGCCGAAATTTTTAATTCGATTACTATAGCGACCCCTTACATGGACCTGATCGATGAGTTTACTTTAGAGGAAATGGTTCAATTCCACTTTAGATGCAAACCTTCCCGCCAAGGAAAAACGAACCAGGAAATTATCAATTTATTAGAGCTTTCTCATGCCAAGAAAAAGCCAATTGCCGACTTCTCTTCCGGCATGAGACAACGCCTTAAGTTAGGGTTAACCTTCTTTACTGATGCTGAAATTGTATTCTTAGACGAGCCAACTACGAACCTGGACAAAAAATCTATTAATTGGTATTGGCAGCACTTAAGCCAATTACCACCCTCTACACTACTTCTTATCGCCTCTAACCAAGAAGCCGAGTTCCCTCCTTCTGCCGAAAAAATCGATATTTTGGGCTACAAGTAGGGTTACAAAGCTACACATGTATAGATTAAACGTTACCTTTGGTGGCACTTTTGAAGGAAGGACAGAAGCAACTCCCTTTGAGCGTTTTACAGCATTTTCATATTTAATGGTAGTTGCAGGGCTTAATATCATTTAGTAATTTTCAATTTTAAAATAAGAAAGCATGAAAGTATTGAGATTAATGATTGTTGTAGCTGCTTTAGGCTCGCTACTTGTTCTTTCTAATTGCGGGTCTCCCTCTACGCCAGCTGAGCCTGTTGCTGATCAACAATTTACTAAGCTTGCTAAGTCTTGGAAAGCTACAGGGGTGAAATTAGATGGAGTAGACAAGTCAGCGGATTACCCCAACTTTGTATTGACTATCTCTGGAACAAAGGCAACACCTCCATTTGATTATTCAATAGCCGGAAGACCTCAACTTAGTGCATGGAAGGCTAACGGAAAATGGACTTTTGACACAGATCCAATCACTCAAATTATAAGAGACGCAGGTACTTCCGATGAGTTAAAAATGAGTTATTCGGTAAATGCCACCACACTTGAGATTCAATTTTCATACACAGGTACTGGGTATACAAGAGTTGAGCAAGTAAAAGGTGCTTGGTCATTTACTTTCACAGCTCAATAAGTTTACTCCTAAAATATTCTCTAAAAAAGCCCCAAACTTCGGGCTTTTTTTATTTCAACACTACCAGCGTAACCCCCTCACCACCCCGATCA
>JAYVPS010000077.1:0-8602 GCA_043757225.1 Cytophagales bacterium
ACACGCACAAACCAACGAGACATCAAAAATAAACAGCCTAATAAATGTCCATTAGAGACTATCGTCTAAAAAATAGCCTAATAAATGTCCATTACTCCGAGTTTGTTTTAAAAATTAGGAGTACCAGAGCGAAAGAGATACGTGGAAGGCAACGCTTGAAAAGCCATGCCAGTGTAGACAGTTTTGTGATTTTGGGGCATGGCCAAGCGAAACGCAAGGCCACCGGGCTTTGCGCTCCAAGTCCGTCCACCCACACTCCCAACACACTTCGGGCTTTGCGCTGCAATCCCTTGCCCGCTTGCGCGTGTTTAAGCCATCCTTGCAAAACTGTCGTACACTCATGCCACTCATGGTTCTGCACCTTTTCTGCACCTGCTATTCATAGAAAGATGTTTCAATCCTCCTTATATTTGCGTTCTAAAAAAAATATGCGTTATGCGGCTTGCCCAGTTGGCCAGAAAATTGTCGATTAAATCTTCGGCTATTGTTGAATTTCTTGCCCAAAATCAGATTGCTATTCAAGAGGCTTCTAATACACGAGTTGAGGACGACTTTGTTAAACTTGTAGTGAAACATTTTGCCCCTTCTCTATTGGAAGAAGTGTCTTCTCAACCTGATGAAGAGGAAATTGAAAAAAAGGAAACTCCATCAGTAGCTGTGCCTGTAGAAGTAGGCTATTTAGAAGACCAAACTGAATTGGTGGAAGAAGCCGAGAACCCAGAACCTGTCGAAGTTGTAGAAGTTATCAAAGCTCCTAAAATAGAACTTTCGGGGTTAAAAGTTCTTGGGAAGATCGAATTGCCGGAAGCAAAAAAGAAGGAAGTGACAACGCCATCAACCGATGTGACGCCCGAAGAAAATACCTCCGCGGTACCTAAATCAACCTTCAAAGAGAGAAGACCCGTTGAGCAAAGGGAATATAATAATCCTATTTCGGCAGCGCGCGATCGCGAAGCTAAGGAGACTGAGAAAAAGAGAAAAGAGCAACTTAGGATTGAAAAAGAGCTTAAGACTCTCCGTTATTTGAACAAAGTAAAAAAATCGCAGCCTACAAAGACCGCCCGCTTTGTAAAAGAGCAAGTGGACGAAATGTCAATGGAATTGGAAAGACCTATGCCAAAAACGGTGATAGGAAAGTTTTTGCGGTGGTTGAAAACCTAATTATGCACCAACGTCCGCTAACCTCTTCTCTTCTATTCAACGAATTTGAATTTCTCACCTCCCGTAGCAGCGGCCCTGGCGGGCAAAATGTAAATAAGGTAAATACTAAAGTGACTTTGAGATTTGATGTAACAAACTCTCAAATTCTTACTATAGAAGAAAAAGAAATCATCAAACAAAAACTCGTCACGCGACTTACCACAGAAAATGTTTTGATTCTTAGCTCTCAAGAAAAACGTTCGCAACTTCAAAATAAAGAATCCGTTCTCGCAAAATTTGACAAGCTGCTCGTAAAAGCTTTTAAAAAAAAGAAAACGCGAAAACCTACAAGACCATCAAAGGGTGCGATTCAAAACAGAATCCAAAAAAAGAAAAAGAATTCGGAAAAGAAGAAATGGCGAGCCAGGCCGGAGTGATGCCTGCTTCTAAGAAAGGGGAGCAACTTGCAGCAAAAAAGCTTAGCTTGTGTTCCAACCGTAAAGGATCGACCTAACGATACAAAATGGAAAATTCTATTTCTCCGCTATCATGGTGAGAATGTCATCCACATACTCTCTGGAATTACTCAACCGAGGCACTTTGTTTTGTCCGCCCAGCTTACCTCGTTTTTTCATCCAATTGTAAAAGGTGCCTTCGCTCACACTATGTACAGTGGGTGCCACCAAAGCAATGTCGTGCGCTCGTTTAGCATCGTAATCCGAATTTATTTTTCTAAGGGTATCATCGAGAACGCGGATGAACACGTTCATGTCATTCGGCCTTACCTTAAATTCAATAATCCACTCGTGACCGCCCCTTTTTGATTTCTCCAAATAGATTGGTGCAGCGGTAAAATTGTCGATAACAGCTCCCGTTTGTTCACACGCAGACGTGATGGCGGCCTCTGCATTTTCAATAATCACTTCTTCGCCAAAGGCATTAATAAAGTGTTTTGTTCGGCCAGATATTCTAATGCGGTAGGGTGAAGTGCAAGTAAATTTTACTGTATCGCCAATATTATAACGCCACAGACCAGCGTTAGTAGAAATTACCATCGCATAGTTTTTACCAATCTCTACATCTTGCAGGCCAATGGCATCGGGGTATTCTCTGCTCAACTCTTCCAATGGTATGAATTCATAAAACACACCATAATCAAGCATAAGCAATAGATCCTCAGAGTCCTTTTGATCTTGAATGCCGAAAAAGCCTTCGCTGGCATTATAGGTTTCCCAATATTTCATTTGATCGCTCGGGATCAATGACTTGAAAAGATTCTTGTACGGCTTAAACGCAACTGCCCCGTGGAAAAATACTTCCAAATTGGGCCACACTTCTAAAATGGAATTTTTCTTTTCCAGTTCTACAATGTATTGAAGCAGTAGCACCGTCCAGGTAGGCACTCCTGCAATTTGTGTTACATCTACTTTGGCAGTTTCTCTTGCCAGCTTTTCAATTTTCTCCTCCCAATTGTCCATGAGCGCAATGTCCAGACTAGGGGTACGAATAAACTCTGCCCAGGGTGGAAGGTTCTGCATGATGACGGCCGATACATCCCCATAGTGCGATGTGGAGGTTGGGTCAAACTCGTTAACTCGATAACTTCCGCCAATGGCCAATCCCTTGCCTGAGAAAATTTTTGTATCGGGGTAATTATTGATGAAAATAGAATATAAATCTTTACCTCCTTTGAAGTGACAATCCTCCAATGCTTCTGATGTTACCGGGATAAATTTACTTCGGGCATTGGTTGTACCGCTCGATTTGGCAAACCACTTTACCTCCGAGGGCCAAAGAACGTTTTGCTCTCCATGCAATGATTTTTCGATATAGGGGTAGAGTTGTTCATAGGTATGTACCGGAACTCGCTTTTTGAAATCCTCATAATTAATCAAATCCTCAAAAGAGTATTTTTGACCAAACTGAGTATATCGACCCGATGCAAGCAGCTTTTTAAGTACTTCGTCTTGTACTTCGTGCGGGTATTTCATGAAAAGCTCTATCTGGTGGATACGCTTTTTCATGACCCAGGCGAGGATCGAATTTAGGATTAGCATTAGGTATAAGACTCAAAAATAAACCAAGTGCGTCACGCTGACAAGTAGGTGTAAGATAAAGGATCAAATTCCACTTAACGATTCGGGGCGCGCAGAATCGAACCTGCTTTACGATAGATAAAAATATTGCGGGCATAGACTAAGATCCCAAGAGACTGAGCCACCAGCAATACCGGCTCAGGCTTATAAACCGAGTATACTACTACAAAGACGGAAGCAACCGCGCTGATCACCCAAAAGCCCAATGGCAACAACGACTCATTAGCCTTTTCAGAAAAATACCACTGATAAAGATACCGACAATTAAGAAGCAACTGACCCACCACGCCCAAAATGATCAACGGATGAAGTCCATCCGTTAATTGATCGTGATAGTCATCCGCATTGGTAATCATTGTAAAAGAAAAATATACAATAGTTGGAGGTATAAGCAAGATGAAAATTTGAAATGGTTTAAAAATTTTACTCCACGCGTTTTTCAATTGCAAGTTACGGACATAGATATAAAATGAAATAGTTTGGCCAACGAGGATTACTACATCTTGACGAATCAATCCATAAAGTAAAAAAAGAGAAGATCCTGTAAGGCTAAAAACCCAAAATAACGTAGGAGAAACCACCCGACCTTCACGCTCAGACAAATACCATTGCACTACCGAACGCGCACCAAACAATCCTTGTGCGAAAAAACCGAGGGCGTAAATAAAATACTGGTTCATAATTCTAACTTCAGAATAAGATAATTTGAAGAATGATATTTCTGTTCTCGCCTCATTCTTCCGTATTTTTCAAAATTCCCAAAAGATAGTACGACCCCTTTAGCACAATCTTTGCGCTTTTGATCGTTTCCGGAATCATTACTTCTGTGAATCCTTTTGCATCTTCCCCAATATCAATTGCAATCATTTTGTACTTGTATGGGTTCTGCTCGCTTTGTACAAAAACATAATTTTTATTTTCAAACGCAACTACTGCCTCGCTTGGTAAAGTAGTAACCAGTTTATTGTTCGTTTCAATTCTGGCGCTAAAGAATAGTCCCGGTATAAGTGAATCGTCTTCCTTTTCTAAATGGCAATGAACACGCACCGTGCGTTCTGGGGTAATCTCTTTACCAATCAAAAAGACCTTAGCCTCCCGCTCTTGCGTTTCATTTGATAGCCTCACAAAAACTCGTTGACCGATCTTTAATTGAGGAATATCCTTTTCAAAAACCTGAGCCTCGGCATGCAAATGATCCGTGTCCACAATTCTGAACATGATATCAGTTGGGCTAACGTGCATACCTATATTTACATTTACTTGACTCACAAAACCCGAAATTGGCGCTGGGATAGAAATGGTACTTTTAATTTCCCCGTTTTCTATTTCTGCCAGATTGATATTACTCAAAATCAATTTCGCTTTAAGACCTTGCATTCTTGCTCTCGCGCCAAAGTAATTAGATTTTGCTTGCTGCAATGCTTTAGCGGCATTTACATTTTCCTTTGCCAGCTCTTCCTGTCGTTTGTATTCAAGTTCTAAAAACTCTAGTTGGCCTTTTGTGGTTAAATAGTCTTCCTGAAGTTGAATGTAGTCAGGGTGTTCCATCACTACGATGGTTTGTCCTTTGGACACTTTCATTCCTTGCAGAAATTCTGTTTTCTTAACAAAACCTCCTAATGGGGCCGAGACAGTTACTAAGTTTTGAGGAGGCACATCCAACATTCCATTGGCGTTTATTTGGCCGCTCATACTGCGTTGCTCTGGCTTTCCAATTACAATGCCTAATGATTTAAACTGCTCATCTGTTACAGTTACCTCATTGGCTAGAGTCGTTATCGGATCAGACACGGCTCCCTCTTCTGATTTTTTTGAGCAGCCCATCAGAGCAAGTATAATAAGAGAGAAGCAAAGAAAATTCTTTTTCATTTTAAACACGTTTTAAATTTTTCCTATCAGGAAACTAAGTTTAATAATAGATTGATTGTATTGAACCAGGGAATTTAAATAATTTGCTTTGATAGCGATAGCACTTTTTAGTGATTGTAAATATTCGATGTACCCAATTTCTCCTCCGCGATACGCCCTGCGTGATTGAGTGATAATTAATTCAGCATTCTGTAAAGCACTGGTTTCATAATAATTTAAGCTTGCAAGATTTTTATCCAACTCCCTGAGCGCTTGTTGATAATTACCATTAAGCATTGTTTCAAAATGTTCTTTCTTTTTTCGCGTTGCTTCTTCCTGAAATGAAGCAGCCTTTGCGCGAGCAAGATTCGGTCCTACCCATAGAGGGATAGCAAGCCCAAGTTGAAATCCTTGAAATGCATAGGTTGACGAAAAATCTCTTTCTGCACCATCAATGTATTGACGTCCTGTTAAACTTTGAGTGAAATAACCAACGGTAAGATCGGGCATCACGCGACTTCGCTCTACACGTTTTGCTTGCTCAGTGATTTTAACTTGTTGTTTAAGAACATTCAGATCAGGGTTGCTCTGAAGCGAAACGGAATCTAACCCGGTAGGGAGTTCACGCTTTTGTAGTTGCTCAGATGCGAAAACGGCCTGCTCACTCTTCAATAAAGCTTGTAATTGCGCTGATGCAATTTGAATATCGGCATCATTCATGCGCAATTGATTTTTCACTTCTTGCCACTGCGTTTCTGCAGTAGTCTTCTCCAATAAATTACTTTCGCCCGTTTTATACCGCAATGAGGAGGCCCTGACAAAGTCGCTATACAAACTATCCTGCGAAAGCAATAATTTCTTCACAGCCTGTTGATAAAGTAATTGTTCGTAATGCGATTTTACCTGAAAAGCCAATTCGTTTTGAATAGCCGAAAGATTTTTTTGCGCTCCAATTATATGTTCTTTCCCTAACTTAACTTGATTACTTAGTGTGGAAGGGAATGGTATAGACTGCGTTAGGGTAAGGTTGTTATCCTGATAAAGCGAATTGTACTGCCCGTGCATCCACATTGCCGAAAGTTTACCAATGTCTGAACCGATTTTTTTGGTTTGCCTATAAAAATCTATCTCGTATTCTGCTGATTTAATGAGTTGATTGTTTTTTAAAGCTGTTTGTACTGCTTCCTCTTGACTCAACGATTGGGCACAAATAATGCTTAATGCTAACTGTTGAATGATTAATGTCAGTACTACTTTCAACATGCCGCTACTTATCAGTAAATTGTTTTTCATATTATTTTCTCGTTCAAGATGCATAACAATTTTTATGAAATTACATTTCGCTTTTCTATTGATCTGATCTTCTCAACGATTTCGCAAAACTGTTGACCCCACTTTTAAAATTCCTTTGTCTTTTCCTTTTCAAAATATGTATAAAGAATCGGCAGCACAATTAGGGTTAGTAACGTAGCTGTTATTAATCCTCCAATCACAACCGTAGCAAGTGGCCTTTGAACCTCCGCGCCAGACCCTTGCGATAATGCCATTGGCAAAAATCCCAGCGAAGCCACCAACGAAGTCATCATTACGGGTCTTAAGCGTCCCTGAGTTCCCTTCAATACAATTTCATAAATGGATAAGCTTCCTTCTTTTCTTAGCCGATTAAATTCCGCTATGAGAACAATGCCATTTAACACTGCTACCCCAAACAAGGCAATAAAGCCAACACCCGCTGAAATGCTAAACGGCATTCCGCGAACCCACAGTGCAATGATTCCTCCGATAGCTGACAATGGAATGGCAGTGAAAATGAGCAATCCTTGTTTGAAAGAATGAAACGTAAAGTAGAGAAGAATGAAAATCAATGCCATCGCTACCGGCAATGCTACTGTTAATCGTTGCTTAGCTTCTTCTAAGTTTTTGAAGGAGCCTCCATATTTAATAAAATAACCTGGCTCAAATTTTATTTGAGAAGAAATTTTTTTGTTTATCTCATTCACCATACTCTCAACATCGCGGCCACGCACATTGAAGCCCACAGCAATTCTCCGCTTCGCGTCATCTCGTTGAATTTGATTGGCTCCAACTTTCAATTCAATGCTCGCCAACTGTTCCAACGGTATTTGTTTGCCTTGTTGGGTAGTCACATATAGACCCTTTATGTCCTCGATACTTTGGCGACTCTGAATAGCCAAGCGAACTACTAAGTCAAACCGTTTTTCATTTTCGTAAACAACGCCTGCCGTTTCTCCAGCAAACCCTGTTCGCAGCGCACGATTTACCTCCTCCATACTTAATCCAAACTGGGCTAACCTATTTCGATCAAATTTTACTATGAACTGCGGCAATCCATCAATCGGCTCAACATATACATCCTGAGCACCTTCCACCTGTCTGGCAATTTTTCCTGCCTGATCAGCATAGGCTGCCAACAATGCTAAGTCTTCACCATAAATTTTCATCACCACATCTTGCCGCGCGCCTGTCATTAATTCATTGAAACGCATTTGAATGGGCTGCTGAAATCCGAATAAGACTCCAGGCATTTCTTCCGTCAATTTTTTTGACATTTTATCAGCCAATTCAACACGGCTAGTTGCGCTAGTCCATTCGTCTTTGTCTTTCAGTACAATCAGCAAGTCTCCATTTTCTATCGGCATCGGGTCAGTGGGAATTTCTGAAGTTCCTATTTTGCCTATTACTTTTTTTACTTCCGGAAAATTATCGAGGAGCACGCGGGCACTTTTTCCAACTGTTTCTGTCATTTGCGAAAGAGAGCTCCCCGTAAGAATTCGAGTCTCCACGGCAAAGTCTCCTTCATCTAAGGTTGGAATAAATTCTCCGCCCAGTTGCAAAAAGATCAAAAGACTTACTGAGAAAGCAACGACAGAAGAGATCAATACAAGGGCGCGCTTTTTTAAACTCATCTCAATTAAAGGCCTGTACATCTTATGAAAAAAGTCAATTACCTTATCAGAAATATTTCTTTTGTGAACAGGATTTTTACTAAGAAACAAGGAGGAAACCATAGGCACATAGGTAATCGAAAGAATAAGCGCTCCCAAAAGCGCAAAAGAAACTGTCTGCGCCATTGGTCGAAACATTTTTCCTTCAATTCCAACAAGAGTGAGGATTGGAATGTAAACAATGAAAATAATGATGACCCCAAAGGCCGCGCTGTTCATAATACGTGTAGCGGATTGATAAACTTCTTCATCCATCTCTACCTGCGAAAGCCGATAAGATAAATTTCGTGTTTGTAAATGGTGCATGGTTGCCTCTACAATAATTACTGCTCCGTCTACAATCAAACCAAAATCAATAGCCCCCAAACTCATTAGGTTTCCTGAAACACCAAACAAGTTCATCAGGCTGATTGCGAAAAGCATGGCCAACGGAATTACCGAAGCAACTACCAATCCTGCGCGTAAGTTGCCAAGCAACAGCACTAACACAAAGATTACAATCAGGGCTCCTTCTGCTAAGTTTTTGGTAACCGTGCCCACGGCATTGTTCAC
>JAYVPS010000078.1:0-8594 GCA_043757225.1 Cytophagales bacterium
AATAGTCAGGAGAAATATTGACTGTTTTCTTGAAATCTGCTTTTGCCTCATTAGTCTTAAACTTTTTCGTCAGCTGTATCCCGCGGCATTGTGCATAACATTAGTATAGGCGCATGTTCGCTATGCAATTTATCTGAAAAGATGCGCTTATTTCGCTTATAGGTGAGTGTCGAAGGCCTTCATCGGCAGCTAGAATAAAAAACACACGTTTTGCAGTTTCCATTTTCAATTTTACAAATTAAAGACTAAATATCCAAGCTGTCAAGCGGGCTTTTTAGGCCACTAAGTGCTTTGCTGGTCACATGGGTGTAAACCTCTGTGGTCTTACTGCTGCTGTGGCCAAGTAGGTTTTGTATGTAGCGCAAGTCCGTGCCATTTTCCAACAGGTGTGTGGCAAAGCTGTGCCGCAGCGTGTGCACCGTGGCGTACTTCTTTACGTTCGCCCGCTGCAATGCCTCTTTAACCACCGTTTGCATACTGCGCTCACTATATTGCCCTCCAGTCTCTCCTTCAAATAGATATTCCTTCGGGCGGTACTTCTTGTAATAGTCCCGCAACAGCGGAAGAAGTTTCTCAGCCAATAGAGTATAGCGGTCTTTCTTCCCTTTCGCTGCTTTTATACTTATCTGCATCCGATCGCTGTCTATATCATTGGGTTTTAAGTTCAGCAATTCGCCTAAACGTAGCCCTGCCGAATAGCAAAGCATAATCATCGTTTTATGCTTAAGGTTTTTGGTGCCTTTTATCATTGCCTGCACTTCCTCCACGGATAGTACTGTAGGCAGTTTCGTTTCCTTCAGTGGCCGCTCTAATTGATAGAACTTGCGCGCGCCACCTTTTACTTTTTCGTAATAGAATTTGATCGCGTTTATGGCTTGGTTTTGTGAGCTGGCCGATATGCCCCGCTCCTGCACCAAATAACGCGTGTAGGCAATTATCTCTGGCTCGGTAATATCATCAATTTTCTTTGTATTGTAATAATTGATAAACTCTTCAAAGGATTGCTTATAGACTTCGATGGTATTGGCAGAGTAACGCATGATCGTCAACTTTTCCAGCATTGTATCTGGACAGGCGC
Source organism: Cytophagales bacterium (assembly GCA_043757225.1). Lineage (GTDB taxonomy): Bacteria > Bacteroidota > Bacteroidia > Cytophagales > Cyclobacteriaceae > ELB16-189. The sequence goes on from JAYVPS010000078.1 coordinate 1,079, forward strand.
GGTAGTTGGGTATTTCGTACACGCGGGGCTTGGGTTTCACTCCTTTTTTCACCCGATCGTCCTCCCATACCAATTCTATCCGTTCGGTTGTGCAAAAATCTTCCAATACCTTCTTTTGTTTTTCTTCTATGGCCACGCTCCACCACTTTTCACCCTTGTCATACTTAGCAAACGGAAAAGTTTTGAGCATTGATAACAACAACGGATGGTAAAACGCGAACACCCGGAATCTCCCAGTTTTGTATTGCACTACCTTCACCGTAAGTTTTTGTACTTTCTCTTGTGAGATCGATGGCTTTGACTTGGCTTGCCATCTTGCTTCGGCACTTGGTTTTAGCGCCTGAATTTCCGGAAAGGCTTCTTTTAATTTTTCAAAAACAGCATTTGAGGCGTCCACATGCCATGCTTTTTCAGTCTGGCTCCATTTGCATTCAACAATTTTCCTAAGCTTTTCAGTAATTGAATTGTTGAAGGGGAATTTTATGAACAACCGCTTCTGCCCGCGATGAATTTTGTCATAATAGTGCATTATAATGGTCATTTAGTTGCGCCTATACCTCCAAAAATAGGGAATAAGCGCAAGTTTTGGAATTGGGCAATTTTAAGGAGTGTACAACAGTTTTGCAAGGATGGCTTAACCATGCGCAAGCGGGCAAGGGATTGCAGAGCAAAGCCCGAAGTGTGTTGGGCGTGTGTGTGGACGGACTTGGAGCGCAAAGCCCGGTGGCCTTTCCCGATGCGCTAGCTATCGGGATTGGCCATGCCCCAAAATCACAAAACTGTAGTACACTCATTTTAAGAAACCCAAAACGGTTATTTCGCAGAAATAAAGGCAAATACCATTTGTGCAAACGCACACGGGCACAAATTCGATAACTCAACAATAAATGTGTGCCTATAATGAAAGAAAAATTGAATTTAGCCAAATTTCGAATATTCAATCAGGAATTATAGTCGGGAAGGTTTTCGGGAATTAAAGAATCTATATTGTTTACATGTTAATTTGTGTAAACCTATTTCAGGACGAGACACTGCGCGTGGGTACGAGAGGCCGCCAAAAATACATTTCAAAAAAAACATAACAACAGCCATACTAGCAAAAAAAGACTTGCCTACTTTTGTGGGCTTTACCGGGGGCTACAATGTCAACCCTTGCGTAAAAGTTTGATCAATAAAAAAAGTCTAATAATTAATGATGTCGATTCGCCAGTAGCAATGCAATACCTTTTCCCTAAAGACTTTATGTTTGGCACCAGCACGGCAGCGGCACAAATAGAGACTGCCTTTGAGCATGACTGGCAAGGGGTAAAATCAAAAGACGGTTATGTCTTTGACCGCACCACTGATCACGAGCTGCGCTTGAAAGAAGACGCGAAGATTATTGCCTCGCTTGCCCCCAACTATCGCATGGGTTTGCAATGGAGTAAATTGCAACGCGTACCGTTTGGTGAGTTTGATGCTGCCACCGTAAAAGAGTACACAAAATTTATTGAAGACCTTCGCTCGCGCGATGTAAAAATAATGATGGTGCTTCACCATTTTACCAACCCCACGTGGTTTGCCAAACTAGGGGGGTGGGAGAAAGAAGAGAATATAAAATACTTCGTTGACTTTTCCATAAAGGTGATCGATACCTTTGGCCGCTACGTTAGTTTGTGGAATACTTTTAACGAGCCAAACGTGTATGCGAGCTATGGATGGATCACGGGCTTCTTCCCTCCTTTTAAAAACAACCCCGTGCTGGCTGCCAAGGTTGTTAAAAACATGGGGCGTGCGCATGATGCGGTGTATGATTATCTAAAAATAAAATTTCCGAGTCAGCCCGTTGGCATTTCGCTAAATACGGTGGTGTTCCATCCCGAAAATATGTTGGGTTGGTTCCCTGCCAAGTTGGGCGATTGGTGGTTTATGGAATGGGTGCCCAAGCACTTTGAGAAAGTAGATTTCTTTGGCATGAGCTACTACGCACGGTTGCCGCATGACCCCTTGCCGATTACCTTTATCGACACGCCCGAAAAAATGAAGCAACTCGGCCGGCCGCATGACGATATGTGGGAATATCACCCCGAGGGATTGCGCACCTGCATGGATCGCTACTGGAACAAATACAAGAAGCCAATTATCATTACAGAAAATGGCGTGGCCGATGAACGTGACACGCTGCGGCAGCAAGCCATTGTAGACTATGCTAAAATTTTACACCAGGCACTACAAGATGGCATAGATGTGCGCGGCTATTATTGGTGGAGTGCGTGGGATAATTTTGAATGGCACCTGGGGCCTACCAAACGGTTTGGACTTTATGAGTGCGATCTCGAAACGAAAGAGCGCAGGCCGAGGCCGAGTGCAGCAATTTTTAGCAAGCTGGCTCATGTAAGAATGTTGGAAGTTGCGGAAATTAATTCGCGCGCGCTAGAAGTGACACACTAAACTCGATATGGCAGCTAGGAGTTATGTATGAATTGACTTAGGGCGTGCCCGCGCGAGGCGCGCGGTCGGGCTTTCCGTTGCAAGTCCTCCCCCACGAGGCGTGGGGTGCGGGCTTTCCACTTCAATCCCTCACGCAACCTCTACCCTGTTATTTCCAAGCAACACAAAACAAAAGCCTGCACTAAAGGATTGCTTCGTCCGTCTCAGCAAAATATTAATCTTCTAACACGCGCATTTCTACACGCCTGTTCAACGCGCGGGCTTCTTCGGTTTTGTCGATGCTTACCGGTTGCGTTCCACCAAAGGCTTTTGTTTTAATTCGGTCTTTAGCAATGCCTTTCGAAACTAAATATTTTTTAACCGCATCTACCCTATCTTTTGACAACACCAGGTTTTTCTCTGCGTTGCCTTGGCTATCGGTGTGGCCTTCTAATTGAATAACTACTTTGGTGTTGTCTTTCATCATCGCCACCAATTCATCTAACCCTAAATAGGATTTTGGATTTATAACGGCTCTGCCCATTTCAAAAATCAAATGCTCTAAGCGAATGGCACGGCCTGCAGCCGTTACCTTAATATCTCGTTGGATGAGGCTGTTAACAGATTCTTTCGGGTCAACAATTACCGTACTGGGTATATACCCTTCGGCCTCTGCCGTTACCTGATATTTGGAAGAGCCAAAGATGGTAAACGAAAAAGTGCTGTCATTAAATGTTCCGGAAATACTGCCGGTCGGATAACTTTTGTAGCGCAGCTTTGCCTTTACCGCTTTGCTGCTTAGCGCATCTTTTATTTTGCCTTGCACAGTGATTTCTTGCGACTGAACTAAGTAAGAAAAAAATAGGAACAATATCGAGAAAATAATCTTATTCATCTGAAATGATTTTTAGCTTTTCTTTCACATCAACTACATCTGGTTTTCCCAAAAGTATGAGCTCTTTTTGTTTTCCTTTTTTAAGTTTTATAAAAACTCTACCGGTATGAACCACATCACCCATCCCCCACTTCTTTTCCGGGGTGTAAGTGATTTCGGAAATATCACTTCTTTTAATTATAAAATTGACATGATTAACATCAAGTAGGTTGGGTTGGATATCCGCTACTTCTAAATACGATTCAAGTAATTTAGGATTTGCATAAAAATAAGGATCATCCAATTTCTCACTACTGTATCCTCTGCTTACTCCTGCAGCGATCGCACCTCGAACCTTCCCTCCAAAAATCAAACTATCAGACACCAGAACTATGAACGACCTGTTTAGAATACCTCCATAGTACTCCATAGCAATAAATCGAAATTTAACCTCTTGTGCATTGCCAAGCTGGGGCTTGAAAAAAAGGGCTGTCAAAAAAACCAAAATGCCTAAACGAATTTTCACAGTCTAACAACCTCAAGGTAAAGATGAACAGCATCTTTAAGATTTTCCAACGCTTGGGGTACCGTCTCACCATGTGTGTGGCACCCGGCTAATTCAGGGCACCACGCATGAAACTCCCTACCGTCCTTTTCAATCTTAAAAGTCACCGGTGGTTTTAAATCATTCATACTTTAAAGGTACACTTTTTATAGATTCCATTACTTCACGTAGTAGACCGGGTGCATTCCAATTGTCGCGGATTTACGAGGCGTTCCTATGGAACGCTGCCTTCAATTTATTTCCACCCCTACTACCCGCGATACGTCCCGAAGGGACGATTGGTGGGTAGAAAAGAAAGCGAGAGTGCATTTTACGTTCCGTTCCCGCGATACGTCCCGAAGGAACGATTGGTGGGTAGAAAAGAAAGCGAGAGTGCATTTTACGTTCCGTTAGGAACGTTTCGTGCCGCCACATTTTGGAACGCACCCTCTTGGCAAGCCCTAGTTGATTTTGAACATTTCTCGTGTAGCCTTTTTTCGAATCGAATTCTAAGCCTATTATTGCGCAATGAAAGCGAACCATTTCAGGTTGATGGTTCAGAAAATCATCCCTGAAATTACCGACTTGAGAAATCACTATGACTGATCAAAAAAAGTACACTCTCACAGTAGGCATTACCCTTGTCATTGCAAACATGATTGGCACCGGTGTGTTTACTTCATTAGGGTATCAGGTTGGGTCTATCCCTTCTGGCTTTGCCATATTAGTATTGTGGGCTATAGGCGGGATTGTCGCACTATCAGGTGCATTTACGTACGCTGAAATCTCAACTACCCTCAAAAAATCAGGAGGTGAATATCATTACTTAGGAAAAATTTTTCATCCTGCCTTCGGGTTCGTGAGTGGATGGATGAGTTTGTTGGTTGGATTTGCCGGAGCCATTTCAGCCGTTGCCATTGCCATAGCTGAATACTCTTCCAATTTAATTGGCATTAATAATAAAATTATTGCCATCTCTGCCATTGTCATTATTTCAGGCATTCATTGGTTTGGTGTAAAGGCAGGGGGCAAGGCTCAAAACATCCTTACCGGCACTAAGCTTTTGTTAATATTGTTTTTCTGTACCGCTCCCTTCTTTATTGCAGGCGAAAAATCGGGCATTAGCTTCTTACCACAAACGGGAGATTTATCCCTGATCACTAGTGCCAGCTTTGCTGTGTCGCTAGTGTTTGTTGTTTATGCATACACAGGGTGGAACGCTGCCGCCTACATCGCGGGTAACTTAGAAAACCCTTCAAAAAATTTACCTAAGTCGCTAATCACCGGAACGTTGGTGGTAGTGGTAGTGTATCTCTCGCTTAATGCGATGTTTCTTTATTCTGCTTCATTCAATGAACTGAATGGCAAGAACGACATCGGCAACGTGGTAGCATATAAACTACTGGGGCCTGAAATCGGATTAATATTTTCAGCTATCTTCAGCATCGCTTTATTATCAACCCTTAGTGCTATGACAATTGCCGGCCCTCGCGTATTAGAAGCGATGGGCGATGACTATCCAAAACTAAAAATACTAGCCGCCAAGAATAAATATGACATGCCCTATCTCGCTATCTTGGCGCAAGCAGGCTGGGCCATCTTTTTAGTCCTCGTTAGTTCCTTCAAAGAGATCATTCAATACATTTCAATCAGCCTTTCTCTTTTTTCTATGGCCACCGTATTGGGAATATTTATTCTTCGCAAAAGATTTAAAAAAGAAGATCGCCCTTTTCAAGTTCCTCTCTATCCCCTGCCTCCCATTATTTTCACGGTTTGCACTTGTTGGATGATTTATTACGTAACTGAAAACGACCCAATGATTATTGTTTACTCCCTAGCTACCATGATTCCGGGATTAATTATTTATTTTGCGGTTTCAAAAAAATAATAAATCGTGAAAAAACTCATTCCTTCTGCCTTTATAGGTATCATCATCTTAATCGCTTGCTCTGGTAAAAAAGAAACAGGCTCCGGCACAACTGCAGATTCGCTAAAAATAGCTGATTCCATAGCCCAATCATCCCTTATTGAATCATCCGCTGCTATTAAAATAGAAAAAGATACAGTGTTGGATAATGCAGCCCGGTTTATTGCCGGTTTGCCACAACTCAACTCTAACTCATTCGCCCTTTTGCAAAAAGATAAATACTGGGTAGAATATCAGACCTCAATGGACACCAACTGGGAAAAAATGCATGACACTCGTCTAAGTATCATGGCAACTTGGGAAAAGAATATTTTTTCTCCTTCATTGGGCGATTCACTCAACCTCTTCTACCCATTTTCGGGGCCTGATTTTCTCCATGCTTTCTACCTCTTTCCTAAAGCTAAAGAATATGTGTTAGCTGCTCTGGAACCAATTCGGGAGGTTGTGCCGTTGGATACAATTTCGGAACGCAAGCGAGACGCCTTCTTAGATAGCCTTGGTAATTCCTTACGGGATATTTTCAATAAGAGTTACTTTATCACCAACCACATGGAAAAAGATTTGAAGCAAGTAAAAGGCGTCTTGCCTCCTCTTTATTTTTTCATTGAACGCTCTGGCCACGAACTCCTATCGCAAAAATTTATCACACTAGATTCCGCAGGAAATGAAACAGAAGTCTCCGGTAAGAAAATTAACTGGCAAAAAACTCCAGGGGTTAAAATAGTATTTCGCGACCGCGCCACCCAAGAAGTTAAAACACTTTACTATTTCTCCGTCAGTATCTCCAATGGTGGGTTGAAAGATCGGCCCAACTTTGTAAAGTTTGTTACCAGTCGCGCACCATTTAACTCCTTTGTAAAATCCGCTTCTTATTTAATGCACCTTGACGCTTTCACTAAGATAAAAGAAATTCTTCTGGTCAATAGCAACCACATCTTCCAAGACGATACGGGTATGCCTTACAAGCATTTTAAAAACAAACAATGGAAAGGGCAATTCTTTGGTGAATATGTAAAACCAGTAAGTGATTTTAGCTCAGGATTGTATCAACCTACTCTGGACTCAGCCTTCAAAGCTTCGCCTAAATTAGAACTCCCCTTCTCGTTGGGCTACCATTGGAGTACTAAAAAGCAGAACTATATGTTGTTCAGCAAAGTGACAATCAATAAGTAGAAACCAGAGACGTTAAAACTATATAAAATCAGTCAGGCGCCAAATCGTCTAGGTTTGAAACAGAAAATAGTTCATATCGCCTTGGTTGTAATTGATTACGATGAGGCGATTTCTTTTTACGTAAAGAAACTTCACTTTACCTTGATTGAGGACACTAAGCTAAGTGATACCAAAAGATGGGTAGTGATAGCTCCTCCGGGCTCTAATGGATGTCAACTGCTTTTGGCAAAAGCTGCAAACGAAGAGCAAGCAGCCCGAGTTGGCAATCAAACAGGCGGCAGGGTCTTTCTCTTTCTACATACCGATAATTTTGAAAGAGATTATCAAAATCTATTGGACCAGAATATTAGGATCGCCCGAAAACCCTCTATTGAACAATACGGAACGGTCGCTGTGTTTGAAGATTTATATGGAAATCTTTGGGATCTAATTCAACCGCTAGCAATTCCCTAAAAGTTTCTTGCCTGTGGTCGGTGTTTTCACTGCACCACCCACTCTGGCGCAAGCGTCTCGCTTGTGCTTTCTATTCTCTATCATTATTCTAATCAACACTAATCGTCATTCATCAATTACGTCTATTACATTACTT
>JAYVPS010000079.1:0-30626 GCA_043757225.1 Cytophagales bacterium
GCCACCATCACCTTGAAACGCTCACTTGATTTTAAAATATCGCCTCCATCATATACGGCATTATGCGGCATTAAAACGCCAGTCCTATTCTCTGTTCCAACACTACCGTGTGCTACCAGCTATGCGTGGACTTCGCTTCCTACTGGATGGAGCGGCACCTCCACAACAAATTCAATTACCTTAACACCGAACGGAAGCAATGGGGGATTGATTACTGTTGTTGCAGCCCTACCTGGTTGCAATGTATCAGCTTCATATACTATAAACTTTTCAGACCCAGACCCACTGCCGCTATCCTATTCTCAATTTTCAAGTATTATTTGTACCAACACCACTACAACCTATATTCTTAAAACCAGCCCTGCAACTAATTACCAATGGTACAGCGTGAATGTCTATCAACCTGCTGGCGCGCCAGCCAATGTTTTGATCAATGGGCAATCAACCTCCGCTGCTACACCGCTTAATACCACCGCTACCAGTGTTTCTGTAACCTCCCCTGTCTCCCCAAATGGATATGGCTTAACATTAAATGTCCGTGGGATCAATGGAAATTGTAAAGTCACTCCGTTGGCATCTAATGACCTGTGGGTGGGCGTGCCTGACCCCGGCAATCTGGCAAAAGTGTATATGACTTCTCAATATGGGGTAAACCCCATTGGCCTAACCGCATCTACCGGGTATAATTTTGCTATGGATTATGTTAGGGGTGCTACTATCTACAATTGGTATCCACCTACTGGTTTTTCTTTGTTTTACTATTCTCAAAGTCCATTGTCAGCTATGCGCACATCAGATACTGATGGAACTTATAGCTTGATCTGTCAGCCGGAAAATTCCTGTGGCCTTTCTACCGGGTCGAGGTTCCTCCGAATCAATATTTCTGGTGGTGGCGGTGGTGGTATAATTCAGCAGCGTATTGCTTTCCCCAACCCTGCAAATGCAACGATGACCGTTACCGTCAAGCAAGAAGATAGCAAAGAAGAAGCGCAGGTAACTATTTTCAATAAGAATTTTGAAAGTGTGTTCCATTTAAAAACTCACGAAAAGGAAATCTCCATTCCTGTTTCAAATATCCCAGATGGAAATTATTTTTTGCACATTCAAACAAGCAACGGATTAATCCAAAAACAAATTGTGATCAAACATTAAGAACGAAATCATAAATCAGTTATCATTTAATAAAAATCCCTCCGCTAAAACCGTGAGGGGTTTTTACTTCAAAGGTGAATCAGGTTCTTTAGCCAACTCATTGTAGACCAATTTATCCGTTAACCCAGGCATCCATTTGTTAAGAAAAATAGCGAGTCTCCCTTTTGCGGTTAGTACCAGATCGCGTTTGCGGCTTACTACTGCTTTGTAAATATGTTGCGCTACCTCTTCAGCACTCATCATCTCTTGTTCCTTACGTGGCGAGTCTCCCTGCGCAGTGCCATCTTTCATTAACGAGCGCTTACGAATATTGGAAGCAGTAAAACCCGGACTAGCGACCAGCACATGCACCCCGCGTTTCATTACTTCTGTGCGGAGCGTTTCTAAAAAACCCTCCATGGCAAACTTAGAGGCGGAATAGGCCGAGCGTGCTGGTGTAGATCGTTTACCATTAATGGAAGAAACTCCAACGACAGATCCCCTTGTTTGCAAAATGTGCGGTAAGGAATACTTGGTGGCATACACTGCCCCATAAAAATTAATATCCATTACTTTCTTAAAAACATCTAACTGCAAATCTTCGAACAGGGCGCGCATAGAAACGCCTGCATTATTTATGAGTATATCGATGTGGCCAAATTGCTTTATAGCCTCCTCTACCATCTTGCGATTGTCTTCCTCTACACTTACATCCGCCTGAAAACCCTTTATGGTTACACCTTTAGAGCTCAACTTAGCAACTACTTGGTTTAGTTCATTTAAATTTCTTCCAGTGATCAACACACTCGATCCGTTTTTTCCAAACTCAGCCGCCAATGCTTTGCCAATTCCAGATGACCCACCGGTAATGATTACAACTTTATCTTTCATAGTGCGTTTTTATTCCGACAAAAGTAACCAAACATTCATTTAATTTTTGTAATCATGTTTTTTCTTCGATTACTTTCACGTCTACCCTTTTCTGTTCTTTACCTAATTTCTGACTTTCTTTTTTTTGGAGGTTACTATGTCGCGAAATATCGCAGAAACATTGTTTGGAATAACCTTAAAAATTCCTTTCCAGAAAAAAGTCACGAAGAATTAAGGATCATTGAGTGTGATTACTTTAAAAACCTTTGCGACTATGGAGTAGAGACATTAAAATTGATAACCATCACCAAAGAAGAATTGTCCGAGAGAATGCACTATCTCAACCCAGAAGTATTACAACCTTACCGCAACCAAAATCAGTCTGTAATCTTATTGGCTTCACATCAATTTAATTGGGAGTGGCTATTGACCTCCGGAAGTATCAACCTGCCGTTTTCGGTGGATTTTATTTATCAAAAGCAAAGCAGCGAATTCTTTAATAAATTCAGTCTTGCCGGCCGCTCTCGCTTTGGAGCGTATGGAATTGAACGAAATCAAACGGCAAGAGAAGCCATTAAAAGAAAAGATGTTGTACGCTCAATTGCAATTGTGGCTGATCAGTTTCCACGCTTTGAAAAAAAATATTGGACTAATTTTCTTACTCAAGAGACAGCCTTCTTTTTGGGCATAGGTCAATTTGCGGTAATCACTCAATACCCAGTATTCTTTGGATCCTTAAAAAAAATAAAGCGAGGATACTATGAAGCAACGCTGATCCCGGTTTCTGTTCCTCCTTACGAAAAAGGAAGCGAGATTGTGGTTGATAGCTATGCAAAGATTACTGAAAAATTAATCCGAGAATCTCCTGATAATTGGCTTTGGTCGCATGACCGATGGAAAGAGAAACGAAAATGAAGCGGAAGATTAGGACATTGATACATAGCCCCAAGTTTCAAGCGTTTTAAATACCTACTTGCGTTTTCTCAGTACCTTCGCCAACATAAGCATTTCAGCTTCCGTATTATAAGCATTAGGCGAAACACGAATAGCATTACCCCGAACTGAAACTGAAATTTTTGCCCTTTGAAGATTAGTTTTTACCTCCTCTAAATCAATTTCTTTGGACGGACGAATACCGAATAAATGCTGACCTCTAAAGTCAGAATCTTCAATCCAAAACCCGGCTTCGGCTAGTTGTCACAGCGCTTTTTTAGAAATCTTAGCGCAATACTCTTGAATGTTTACGGGTTTCCATTGGTTAATCTGCTTCAGGGCGGCTACCATCATGGGTACTAAAATAAAATTGCTGTGTTCGCCAACCTCATAGCGCAAAGCACCGTGTTGATATTCATCTCTGTAATTAACAAGGCTTGCAAAATTCTCGCTGTCCTGACGGTTGATCCAATTTTCTTCCAATGGCTTACCATCCTTAAAGTACTCACCATAATATGCAAGTCCTATTGAATAAGGTCCCATCATCCATTTATATCCTGCACCGATTAATGCATCGGGTTGAATCTTAGCAACATCAAAAGGCAACGCCCCAACCGATTGTGTTCCGTCTATGATAAGCAAAGCGCCTACTTCAAGCGTCCTTTTTCTAATCAATTCCAAATTAAACAGCGTGCCATCAGCCCAATGAACATGACCCAAGGCCACTGCTTTAGTCTTACTATCAATAGCTTCCAAAATTCGTTCGTTCCAAACTTTGCCACGAGCTGCTACTTCAGGGGCTGCTATGGTCTTTAGTTGAGCTCCGCTTTCCGAACAAAGCCTATGCCATGGGTAGTAATTACTCGGAAATTGTTCGCCCGCTACAATAATATTTTCTTTGCTGGAGATTTTCAAATTGTTAGCCACGTTGGCCAAGCCGTAAGATACAGAAGGGATGATCACAATACGTTTTGGATCAGAAACATTAATTAACCGGGCAAATTCACTTCGCAAAATTTCCGTTTCAGTAAAAAAATCAACTGGCGAAATTGAAAAAGGGTTTCTTTTCCGCTTCATACCTTGGACGCCTGCCTCCTCTACACTTTTTAATAGAGGTGACATGTAGGCGCAATTAAGGTAGGTGCTACCCGTAGGCAGAGAAAATTTTGAGCGTTGTAATAAAAGCATATTGAATCTACGTAGTTGACCCTGACTCTCAAATCTACATCTTTATTTTAACCGCTAATCCCGATTATTTCTGTTGTTTTAAACGGAATCTAAAACGGGAAAAAATACCCCCGGTTTTTGCTTATCTTTGACCTCCATGAGCATTCTAAGAAGCTGGCGAGAGCAAAAGATTTTACTCAAAAGAAGATTTCCAATTCTTTCTGAAGAGGACTTTTTTTTTGAAGAGGGAAAGCGCGAAAAAATGCTTGATAGACTGGCATCCAAGCTAGGTAAAACCCAACCGGAACTGGAGTTGATCTTTACCGAGATTCAGCTCTCTTAGTGGAACCAGGAAGAAATATTAAAAACCTGAGATTTACTTTGCTTAACATATTGCTCAATCCTTAGCGTCTCGGGTACTTTGTGATCTATGAACCACTCTGTTTTGTACAGCATCAGTAGCAAATAAATCACCGGTAGTGCAGAGAAAAAGAAAAGCAGTTTGGGGACTGATTTAGGATTTCGTTTGCTAAGCAGCAAATAAATATAAGCGGCTACCAGAAAAATAAATAATGCAATCAAAATATAGCTAGGCGGAATGCTCTCCAACTCATTTCTAAAATACTTTACCCGATCCACACCACCCTCAACAGTTACCTCGGCATTTTTATCTCCTTCAAAAATAACCTGACATACAAACCCATCATCTTTTTCAAGTGCGCGAAAATCGATGACTAAAGAATTGTCCAGCGTATCTTTGGATAGCGTTACCCCCGACAATTCCCGTGCTGTCTTAATGACCTTAAAGTATAATATCTCCGCATTCTTGACTCTGATTTTTAAAGGAGAATATACATTTTCTCGTTTGATCGTCTCTTTTCCTTGGTTGAAAAAATAAAAGTAAACGGAAGAAACATCAGCTTGAATTGTATCTGAATTTGGTTTTAACAATCGCAATGGCGCGTCTCCGGCATTTGTCTGATCAATGATAACAGTTCGGATTGGGTCAACATAAAAAGTAGGCTCTCTTTCTTTATCTCCAACATATAAGAAGTAATACCCAAAAACAATGGTGATGGTAATTGAAAGTGTGTTACTAACAATAAGGTCTACTACTCGTTGATTCATAGTTTAGAAGTATTACAGAATATCTTTTTTAGAACTTTTCGCATTCTTTAATAATACATAGTTTACAAGAGTAAGTGTCATTTGGAGAGCGCAAATTACTATTAACCGGCAATAGTGTCAATTAAAAGATACCCATAAAGATATTTGCTGCGCAACCGATTGAAATCATCAATTAATTTTTCTATCTTCATCCTCCTACACGCAGCCACCTTCGTTTCTGCCGCGCTACGTATGTTTGGTACTATGGATTGTTCAACTTTAACCCCAACCCAATGAACTTCAAGCCCGAAATGAAAACAAAAGAGCAACTTGCTGCTGAACTCCCTCGTTATGAATCTGTCACACGATACATGATCCCTATGAGTCGGTTAATTACCTTCTCTCCCGAGCAACTTATTGAAGACGTAATAGACATCATTATTGAGAAGGGTATTTCCGGTGCTCCAGTATTAGATCAAAATCGCAAACTGGTGGGGATCATTTCCGAAAAGGACTGCTTGCGAATTATTGTCGATCATGCTTACCATAATTTACCTATCGAATCCAGAAAGGTTTCAGACTATATGACCGCCAAAGTGAAAACACTGTCAGCGACCAGTGATGTAGTAGAAGCTGCGAATGAATTTTTGAATAACCCAATCAGACGAATGCCAATTTTAGACCAAGGGGTATTGATTGGGCAAGTGAGTCGGAGAGATATATTACGTGCTTCAAAAAACATTAAGGTTACCAGTTGGTAAATTTTTTGTTGAGGACAGAAAGCAGACACAGTATTAAATGATGGGGTCGAGGCGGTACACGGCTTCTCCAAAATTCGATAACGATATCCCAAGCAAGCGTATCTTTTACTCGTTGATAAAGGAGAAAGTTTTTCAAAAATAAACAATGATACCCCATTCTAAGCGATTCGGTTTTTACGAGTTGCCTCCTATTGCTTGAATACACCATTGCTCAAAAATAACTAGCTGATCTCTTCTCGGTTTATTAGCTTTATCATTCTCTCTCATCTTACATTAACTATTTTAGCCATGAAAAAATTACTGCTATCCTTCTGTGCGCTTAGCTTATTTCTTGTATCTGACATACAAGCTCAAATGACATTACCGCCCAGCGGAAGCAATCAAAAAAGTGAAGTGACTCAATACTTGGGCTTAGTAAAAGTTACCATTGCCTATAGTAGCCCTGATGTTAATGGCCGTGAAATTTGGGGCAAATTGGTGCCTTATGGGATGGCCAATTTAAACTTTGGTAAGAGCTCTGATCAAAATCCTTCACCTTGGCGCGCGGGCGCTAATGAGAATACAACCATCACTTTTTCACACAATATTGAAGTAGAGGGCAAGCCGTTAAAGGCCGGAACTTATGGATTGCATTTAGTACCTGGCGAACAGGAATGGGTGGTTATCTTTTCAAACAATATCGGGGCTTGGGGGAGCTTCTCTTACTTACTTAATGAAGATGCTTTGCGCGTAACGGTAAAACCTACAGCTTGTGAGTTTAATGAATGGTTGACTTATGAATTTGTTGATCGTCAACAAAACAGCGCAACGGCTCGGTTAAAGTGGGAGAAGATTGCGATACCATTTAAAATTTCTGTCAGCAATGGCGATGATTTGTATGTTCAAAAAATCAGAGAAGAATTCACCGGGCAGAAAGGATTCAATTGGCTTAACGGTGTAGCTGCTATTAATTTTTGCGCTAATAAAAAAATCAACCTTGAGGAAGCATTAGGCTGGGCACAGAGTTACCTTGATCGCAACATAAAGTATTTCCCTATTTACCAAGCCAAAGGAAATGTGTTGGCAGCCATGGATAAAAAAGTAGAGGCAGAAGCAGTTATGAAAGAGGCAATCAATTTGCCCGATGCTACAGCAGGACAAATAAGTAACTACGGTAGGTCATTAATAACTCAGACTCGCGCAAAGGATGCGATGGTTGTTTTTGAGATCGGCTTCAAACGTTATCCAACCGCTGTTGCTGCTTTAATGGGCATGGCAAGGGGCTATTCCGCTAATGGCGATTCAAAAAAAGCGCTGAAGTTTGCCCAAGATGCTCTCAAACTGGAGACCAATGCGGCAGCCAAAACTTCCATTGATGGACTAATAAAGAAACTCGAAAAGGGAGAATCAATCAATTAGGACTTTTTTCTAACACATTTAGTCCATTTAACATTTAAGGCTGCATTCTATTATTGTGTTCTTGTTAATAAGTGCTTCAACCTATCTCGTCCATGAAAATTAATCTGCTTTCCTTCTACTCTATTTTATTTCTTGGCCTTATCGTTTCGTGCCAGCAAAAAGTAAGCACCACAAATACCTCTTACTTAGAAGAGATTACCCTGCGCCAATTACAGCATGGTTTAGCGGATAAAAGATTTACAAGTGCGCAGGTAGTACAAGACTATCTAACTCGTATTGATTCACTTGATAAAAATGGCCCGAAATTAAATTCCATTTTATTCATAAATCCTCAGGCATTAGTGCAAGCCGAAGCACTTGATCGCGAACGTACAGCTGGTAAAGTGAGGGGGCCACTACATGGCATCCCCGTTATCATCAAAGACAATATTGATACACATGATATGCCTACCACAGCCGGTGCAATTGTTCTTCGCAATTCCTTTCCGCTAAAAGACAGTTGGGTGACAACAAAATTAATCGAAGCCGGAGCGATAATTTTGGCGAAAGCTAACTTGAGTGAATGGGCGAATTTTCGTGCCGATATGTCGAGCAGTGGGTGGAGCGGGATTCTTGGGCAAACAAAAAATCCGTATGTATTAGATCGAAATCCTTGCGGCTCAAGCTCTGGTAGTGGAGTTGCTGCTGCTGCCAGCTTAGGTGCCATTACTATTGGCACAGAAACAAATGGATCCATCGTTTGTCCTTCTAATAACAATGGACTTGTTGGCCTCAAGCCCACCGTAGGGTTGATTAGTCGCACAGGCATTATTCCTATTTCATTTACGCAAGATACCCCAGGCCCCATGGGACGCACGGTAGAAGACGTTGCCATTTGTTTGAGTGCCCTAGTCGGAATTGATTCCACCGATTCTAAAACATTGACTTCTGTTGGAAATTTTAAAACAGACTACACCATCTATTTAAAAGCAGACGGACTGAAAGGGAAACGTATTGGGTTGCTGAAAAATTCATTAGGCTATCATGCAAAAGTAGATACCTTAATGAGGCAAGCCGTTGCCTTCGTAAAAAGCCAAGGGGCTGAAGTTATTGAAGTCGAATCGCCAAAAAATGCCGAGGTGGGACAATCTTCTTTTCTTGTTTTATTGTATGAATTTAAGGATGGGCTAAACAAATACTTCATCAGCCTGGGAGAAAAAGCGCCAGTAAAAAATCTTAGTGAATTGATCTCGTTCAACAAAAAAAATTCGGTAGAGCTTCGCTATTTTGATCAACAGATTTTGATACAGGCGCAGGCAAAGGGAGATTTGACAAGTCCAGAATATATTAAAGCATTGGCTGCTATGCTCAAAGCCACACGCGAAGATGGCATCGACAAATTAATGAATGAAAATAAATTAGATGCGCTAATGGCACCAACGGGGTCACCGGCTTGGAAGACAGACTTAATCAATGGCGATCATTTTATTGGGGGCAGTTCTTCGTTAGCTGCTAGGGCAGGATATCCCAGCATCACCGTACCGATGGGCTTTGTAGAAGAACTACCAGTAGGTATTTCCTTTTTTGGCAAAGCATGGAGTGAACCTATTCTCTTTGAAATTGCTTTTTCCTATGAGCAAGGCACTCATCACCGAAAGAAGCCTAAGTTTATTCCCAGATAATCCAAGAATGAATTTACAAAGTGCGTTTTATCAAAAACGATAATCACCAACTCAATTATTTCTTCTACCTTCGGGCATGTCCTTATTCATTGCTTCTTTAAATTCTGGTAGCAACGGAAACTGCTATTACATAAGCAATGGAGAGACATCCATTTTAATCGATGCTGGCATCTCGTGCAGAGAAACGGAAAAACGCATGAAACGATTGGGGCTTTCTCCAAAAAAAATAAAAGCCATTTTTATTACCCATGAGCATGCCGATCATATTTACGGGGTAGGCCTGCTTTCAAAAAAATATAAGATTCCAGTCTATATTACTCAGGCAACACAAATACACAGTAATGTAAAAATTGAAGAAGAATTGATTCGCCATTTTAAGGCGAATGATACAATTACTATTGATACCCTTTCCATCATTTCGTTTACTAAACTACATGATGCCATCGAGCCTCATAGTTTTGTCGTATCCGGTTCAACTGTAAAGGTTGGCGTCTTTACTGACATAGGCTCACCCTGCGAAAATTTAATTAACCACTTCTCACAATGTCATGCGGCATTTTTAGAAAGTAACTACGATGCGGAAATGCTTGAGAACGGGAGCTATCCCTATGCATTAAAAAATAGGATTCGGGGAGGGCAAGGCCACTTGTCAAATAAGCAAGCATTGGCAGTATTTCTAAACCATCGACCTACCTTCATGACTCATTTATTTCTTTCTCACTTATCACGAAGTAACAACACACCTAAAAAGGTGAAGGCATTATTCGATTCTGTGGCAGGGGATACAGAAATCATCATTGTCTCACGAGAAAAAGAATCAGCATTGTATCACATCCGGGCATTAAATAATTTCGGTGGTCGTAAGATAGCAACCCGGCACAAATTGCAGCTTGAACTCTTTCAATAATTCTTAGAAATAAAACCTTTGACAAAAATGAAAAACCCTTTGGCTTGGATATTTATGGTGCTACTGTTGAATACTGCTTGCACACGCCCCAAGCAACTCTTCAACGGCAAAGACCTTACTGGTTGGCATGTGGATGTTCCTGAAATGGATAGAAGTGCTGTCAAAAGTCCTTTCATTATCCGCAATGGAATGCTTGTAAGCTTAGGCACTCCCCAAGGTCATCTTATTACGGATTCAAGTTATCATAACTATCGCCTGAGCATTCGGTATCGCTTTGCCGGCAAGCCCGGAAACTGTGGCGTGCTGGTACATACCTCTAAGCCTCGGGCTTTGTATCAGATGTTTCCGCAGTCAATAGAGGTGCAGATGATGCACGAAAACGCAGGCGATTTTTGGTGCATTGTGGAAGACATTGCTGTGCCCGATATGGAAAAAAGACGAGGTGTTAAAGAGAACTGGGGCATTACCGAAGGCAAAGAACGGAGAATTATTAATCTGACTGATGGCACCGAAAAACCATTGGGCGAGTGGAACACAATGGTAATTGAATGCTTTGAAAAGACAATCAGCGTGTGGATAAACGATCAACTGGTTAATCAAGGATTTGATTGCACCGCTTCAAAGGGAAACATTGCTTTGCAAGCAGAAGGATCAGAAGTGGAGTTTAGTAAGGTGGAATTATGCCCTATCGAAAAAAGTAACAATCAATAGACTTCTATTCAAGAGAATCACAAGTTACCCAATGGCATTAGCAACCGGTGGGCATTAGCTAATTTGAGTAATCATAATAAATCTGCTCAACACAAACTACAGCTTGATCTCTTTTAATAAATTATTTATCTGGGGCTCAAAAAGATAAATTGCTTTTGAATTCGGTGATTGAGGGGTCCGTTAAATCAATTCAACAAAAAAAATTATCCTGCGGATTTAAGCCGAAGTGTAAAGGTGCTTCCCCTGCTCAACTCGCTGGTCACTTTTATCTCTCCTCCGTTGATTTCCGCCATCTCTTTGCATAAGATCAAACCCAGCCCCGTACCTTTTTCTCCATGTGTGCCAAGGGTAGTAACAACATTAAACTGAAACAGCGTAGCCAATTGAGTAGGTGGAATACCCATTCCTGTATCCTCAATAGAAATTTCAACTTGGTTTTCGGTTTGCTTTGCAGAAATTGTAATCTTACCACCGATTGGCGTAAACTTAACGGCATTATTGATTAGATTTCTTAAAATTAGACTGACATGATTGGCGTCTGCATACACCATTTCAGCATCCGATGTGCAATTAACTAACGTAATTTGTTTGGCTTTAGCCGTCTCGGCAAAAAGCATAATATTTTCGGCTACAAAATTGGTCACTTTTAACACCGAGGGAGAAGACTTAAGGCCTTTCATCTGGGTATAAGACCATTGTAATAAATTTTCCATTGTATCATGAATACTAATCACATTTTGATTCAGCTTAGGGGCTAGCACCCTAAACTCTTCGGGTGATACGGCATCCTTTGCAACAAGACCCAGAAGCCCTTTTAAACTGGCAATTGGGCCACGCAGGTCGTGGCCTATAATTGAAAATAATCTGTCTTTTGTTTCATTCACTTTTTGTAAAACACTATTTTGTTCAGCAACCAAATCGCGTTGTGCCGATATTTCTTCTCTGCTTTTAAGCAACTCATCGTTTTGGCTTTTAATCTCTTCGCTCTTTTCTTTCAGTAATAGGCTGGCTTCTTTTCTTTGCCTGTTGTTGCGAACTATGAGAAGTGTGATAACTAAGAAAGTGAAGAACAATCCTACAGAAATGAATAAATAAAGACGCTCTTCTTTGCGCATACTAAGGTTCTCATTTATCAAATCAGCAATTTTTGCTTCTCTCCTTTCTTGTTCATACCCCGCCCGCAGGGTCAATGTCTTCTGGGTTGTTTCCCAGTTAAGGAGAGAATCGCGCAATTGCATAAATAATGCCTGATATTGATATGCTTTTTCATGTTTTCCTAAGGCATGGTAGCATTTAGCCAAGCCTTCATATGCTTCTTTTTCTACTTCTCTCAGGTTAATAGATTTGCTTTCTTCCAATGCACCTATAAAAACTTTTTCAGCCGAAATAAATTCACCTTGTTCTAAAAGGACATTACCAATAATGCTATTATTAAAAGCAATTACTGCATTGTCTTGAACCCGTTTAGCTGTATTGCTTGATAGCTTGAGATAGTACAAGGCAGAATCCAATTTTTTTTGCTTAAAAAAAATCAACCCCTTTGAATTGTAGTTATAACTCTCTACCTGATAATCTTTAATAGAAGAGGCAATTGCCGCACCTTTGGTAGCGAAATTCATGGCCTGCTCTAAATTTTGATTTGTAACGGCATATACCCAGGTGATGCTTCCATAAAGAGCCGCTATTTTATTTTTATACTTTCTTTTTTCATAAATTTTCAAGGCCTTCAATTGATACTGAAGTGCCTCATCATATTGCTTTAATCCAAATGTGTGAATATTGCCCAGCAATCGATAAGAATCAGCTATTATAATCGAGTCTGGAATTTGTATAGCAATTTTAAGAGCTTTTGTAGCACATTCGAATGCTTTAGCATAATTGCTTTGACGGAATTGATAATCTCCTAAATGATTCAATGTAATTGCTTGTCCGCGAAAAAATCCTGTCTGCATTGCCAGTCTCAATCCTTCTTCTGAATACTGCTTCGCTTTTAAAGGATCGTTCGCTAAATACTTCGAAGCTAAATCAGCCAGGGCAATCACTCGGGCGGTGTCTGATGGAGCCGATCGTAAAATATTTTCAAGACTATCAATGGGCAATCTTTGCGGAAATACTGAAGGGCGAATGGAAAGCAATAGCACAATCCCAAAAAGCAATTTCATACCCTTACCAACGAAATATCTATTACTCATGGTTAACAGCTTCTTCTAGGGTTGCCAGGCCTAAGGCTTTATTAATCGATATTGGAGCCTTCTCGCAAACTACTCTAACGCATTACAAGTAACCCAATAGCGATAAGCCACCAATGCCTGATCAACCTTTGATAATTTCAAAATATCCTTTTTACTATAGCGCGGCATTACCACCTTATTGACTCGTGCAAGCAGTCGAAAAATAATCTTTTTCATTCTCAAATCATTACTTAAGCTCCTTCTTAAACAAATCAATAGCTCGGCTCCAGGCCAGTTTTGCTGCCACTTCATTATAGCGCGTGGGTGCTGTGTCATTGTGAAAAGCATGCTGAACGCCTTCGTAAATAAATACTTCGTAACGAACTTTGGCCTTCTTAAGCGCCTCTTCGTAAGCAGGAATCCCCGCATTGATCCGTTCATCCAACCCTCCGTAATGAAGCTGAACAAAAGCTTTTATTTCAAGAACATCACCTGCTTCCGGCTGACGTCCATAAAAAGGAACGGCTACCTTAAGCTCGGGTACATTTACTGCCAATTGATTAGCTAATGCCCCGCCCCAGCAAAACCCAATGCATCCAAAATTTTTATCACAATCGTTGCGTGTTTTTAAATATTCAAACCCCTTGATAAAATTCTTCAAGTTTTTTGCTGCATCCAACTTACTGAAAAGATCGCGCGCCTTGTCAGCATCCGTTGGAGTACCGCCTAGTAAAGAAAGTGCATCAGGAGCGAAGGCTAAAAATCCCGCTAAGGCCAGTCTGCGAGTAACGTCCTCGATGTGTGGATTGAGGCCACGATTCTCATGGACTACCACTACAGCCGGATACTTCCCCTGCTTTTTTGGCTTAGCTACGTAAGCTTTCATATCTCCCTCCTCTACAGGGTAGGAGATCTTCTCCGTTACGATTCGTTCATCTTGTTGCTGTATTGTTTCTGCGTTGGCATAATTTACTTCCAACAGAGGAAGAACCGCTAAGGCAGCAGCGGTGCTACCCGTAACCTTTGCCAATTTTTTTAGAAACTCTTCGCGACTCAAGGGGTTATGCGTGTATTCGTCAAATAGGTTAATGATTCGCTGATCCATAACTAGTCTTGTTTAGGTTTAAATTTAAGTTGATATTTCCCTTCTGCAGCCGCTTGCATAAATTTTCGGAAGTAAGCTTCTAGCGGAAATACCAAGAGCGCTATAAATACCTGGATAAAAAATTGTACTACCGGAGAACTCTTAATGGTAATAACCGAGCTGATGCCTGTTTGGATAAACTCAATTAAAATAATAACTGTCAGGAGAGAGAGAATTTGGCTTATATACCGATACTTGGCATTGGCTAAACTTAATTTTAAAGACAAAACCATTAATACTCCAAAGAAGAGAAATTCAACCGCATAAAACCACCAACGCTTCCAATAGGGTGGAAGCACATCAAATGAGATCAATTCCACTTTTGATTCCTGTCCAAGCAAATCACGGGACTGCATTGCGAGGTTATAACTTCCAGGAGGAAGAAAAGGAAAGTCGGCTACATAATTTCCGCTTGCCCACGCAGTCCAGCCTTTGGTAAGTCCGGTTACCTGATAGCGATATTGCATAGCTTGCCTACTCACATAGTCAGGCTGAATAAATTCAAAGGAAAACACATTTTCTGGTTGATCCATAATTACTTTTCGGTCGGGCAAGAGGTTGATTTCTTGTCCGTGTACTCCACGAAGAAACAGCGGGTAACGTTTATCTTCCGAGAGATGCGTGTCTCCTGAAAATCGATATAGCTCATTGTCTGCAGTAATGACCCAAAGATTTTCTGCCTTCTCGTCCGGAGTTAAAAACCGAAGATTAGGAAAAAGCCCCAGCCATTGCAGTTTCAAGGATTGCAATTTGCGATCTACCGTGCGCCATTTGGTGCCATCGTTAAACCAAAAATATCCTGCGGAAGCGAAATAACGATGCGGCCCTGGCAGGGAGTCATACTTAACAAAAGAATTGTGGCCGTCAAATTTTCTGAACTCTCCTGAAGTAGCGAGGTATACATCACTCCCGTAGGCAACTCCAACAATTTCGTCTAAGTCCGAATTGTTGATAGGAATTTTTATTACCTCCGAAATTTCACCTTCCAGTGTTTCAATTTTATAAACTTGAGATCGGCCACACAACCAAACATTCTGAATTTCATCCTCAAAGGCATAGCTGATATAATCATTTAACGTATCTACCAGATGAGTTTCTTTCCAATTAAGACCCGGTAAAAATGATTTCAACCCTTCGTGATAAGTACTAACCAAAAGTTGATGTAAAGAGGGTGAAAAAAAAATGCTGTGAATGGCTTCCTCAATTACAGGTTTGGCTTGCAAGCCCTCTACTTCAAATACTCCGCTTAAGCCGGAGGCGATCAACTTTCCGTTGATATCAATTAGTTGAGTAACCTTTCCTGTTATGCCTTCAATTTTTTTAAATGAATAGCTTTCTGGTTTTATAATTTTTACATAAGCACCCCTTGACTTACCGGAGCTATTTTCTGCGGGGCTTTTCTTATTTTTCCTTCTTAAGAAATCCAACGTAATGCGTTTGGAGGCTTCATTTTTTTCGAAATCCTTAGTATTGGTTGCTAGACTAGACTCATCTTTAGACAACTTGAAAAGACCCAGGGTGGTGCCCACATATACTTGGTTATTAATTGATCGGGTACAAAGCAAATTTCCCCTTAGACCAGAATAATGATTGAATGAACGAAATGGAATTGAAGGAGCAATTCGGGTAAATCCATATTCATGTGCTACCCACACACCCTCATTTCGATCTGGCATTAATGCAAAGATCTCATTGTCGGGCAACCCACTGTTGTAATTTAATATGTCTTCTGTGGCTCCGGTTTTTGGATTAACCAAAACAACACCGCCCAACAAGCTGCCGAGCGCAATCAAATTCTCGTTAACCCAAACGGCACTTACCAATTTGTTTTGTTGTAAATAAGAAACATCGGCCAATACAATTTCAACTATTGATTTCTTTTCACTCAGACTAAAGATTCTATTATCCTCCGTTCCAATTATCACATCCGCTGACTTAACATTTGCGGAGGCAAAAATAATTTCAGCTTCGGTAGGCAAGGCCAACAAAACCTTTGCCAATTTATCTCCCTCCAATTGATTAATGCCTCCAAGGCTACTCTTGACAAAAACCTTTTCCTGAATCCCCAATAATCCCGTGAAACTTTCCGTGACACCAGCCCTAATTTCCTTTTCAATTTTATCACGGGTAGAGACTAGCAATACATTCTCATTGCAAGCATAAATTTTGTCACCTACCACCACACTTGAGAATACACTCTGACTGGTGGAGAACGACTGGTAGCCTCGTTGGTTGTTATTTTTGCTTATCAATTTTCCAAAGCCAAATGTGCCCCCCACAAAAATTTCATTATTAAGTAAGGATATTGTAAAAACTGCTCCTGGTGTAGAAATGAGCTGCCAGTTTTTGCCATCAAACTCCAACACTCCCTTTTTGTTGGTGAAATAAATAAGACCACGCTCATCCTGCAGCATGCCCCCACTTCGATAATCAATGCGCTCGTCAGAAGGTGTAAAGTGCGTGAGAAAGGAATTGCCTTTCTGAGAACAACCATCGTGCGAAAACGCTAATAGAAAAAGACAGAGGCAAAGTAATTTCATATGTTATGCGTAGAGAGACTCTCCAAAATTAGGTGATTTAATGGTGCATAAAAAAAGGTGGATTCCCACCTCTTCCAAGCCTTTTTATAATCTACTAATGAACTACAAAAATGAAATCACTGCCCGGGGCATTATCCCCAAACTCTCCAGCCCTCGGCTGTGGCTTTAGCGCCTCCACAAATGTATTTACTTCACCCATTGTTAATATTAAATCCTTACCCCCTCTGCTTCGCAAAGCTTCTAACATCTTTCTGGCAAAAGGAGAGTTCATTCCCGGTCTTCCGTCTGGCACATATTCTTTCCCTCCAGAGGTAAGGTAACGCCTAGTTTTATAAGTCAATTTGCGCGTTACCATTTCAGATTGAGAAGCTTCTTTGTAAGTATCTTCTTCCAACCCTCGATGGGCAATGGCCGCATCGAATGTTCCTCCAAAGCAAACATCCATGCCCAATAAAATATGCTCGCATGGAATATTATTAATGATAGAGCGCAAACGATTATGTGATAGATAGGTGGTTTTTGCCTCATCATTTGCCAATGATTCCTTTGTAACTACAAAGCCCTCACCAAAAGTCTGATCAAATTGACCGTGCCCAGCAAAGAAAATAAAAACCTGGTCAAGTGGTTTATATTTTTTCTCCGCATACTCCCTTAATTTTTTCAAAATGTCAGATTGAGATCCTCCTTCCATCACTTCTACTTTAAATTTGTAGTTCTTTTTCAATTCCTCTGCGATCATACGCCCATCATTAACCGGATTAACCAAGTCCGGCCAGTTGTCGTAATCGTTGGTAGTAAATAATATGGCATAGTCCGTTCGATCAAGTTTGCCGGCATCAGCAAGAGAACTACTTCCTACCGTAATAATCCGCTGACTTACGGTTTTACTACCCATTTCATTTTCTGCAGTGATTTCAATCACATTCTGGCCATCCATCAAGGTCAGATTTTTCTCGATTATGTTTTTATGTTTTTCAGCTTCTGTCGTGGGGAGAATGGATTGCATCCCTCTGGAACTTGACTCCACACTTTCTTTAATACTAATCGTGACGTGCTTTAATGGCGCGTTTGATTCAATCTCAAACTTGATTTTAAATTTTGGATCGGTCACAAAATTCGTTTCGGCCACCGGTGTTATCCAATTAATAACCGGGATAATCGTATTCATGACCTTTTTTGGATCCGATAGATCCACCTCAAACGTGTTGGTTCGTGTGCTTACATTTTGTGCACGTACTGCAATTACACAAGTAATGCAAACCAAAAAAAAGAATATTTTTTTCATAATGCTGTCTTTATCGATTCAAAATAATTTTACCGCTCAATACCTCCGATTTAGTTTCACTTATCACCGTCATTCTGTAGGTATAAAGGCCATTTGTAAAACTATCACCAACCTGCCATTGCACAGAATAGAAACCCGGTTTGAAAAATTCGTCTACCAGAGTAGATACCTTTCTACCTACCATATCATAAACTTCTAAAGCCACTTGATAACCGGCTACAGCATCAGACAGAGTAAATGGAATGGTGACATTGCCTTTGCTGGGATTAGGGAATGCATCTCCTAACGATATGCTTAGTGGATTTATTTTTTCTTGAAGGTTTTCGCCAAAGTATACTTTAAAAGCAGATGATTTCTGTAGATCGAGTGAATAGGAATTTTGCTTCCTCATATCAACGAGTATCCCCTTTTGTAAATCATATAGGAAAAGTTCTTTTGTGTTGAAGCCAAACCGAGAATTATTCCGTGTTAACTCGATTGGGCTTTCTTGATTACTCTCCACCTTAAACTCCCAGTTGTATTCCGCTTGCGTTGGCACAACATCGCGCGTTGAATTTTTTAAGAAGTGTTCAGGATGAGGAAATTTCATTTCCATATAATCCAAAAAGTGAGGAGGGTTAAAGTCATCATGATTATCAACACTTACCAGTGCATCTGGATGCATACCAACCCCACCAAAGGTGTTCTCTAGCTCTCCATTTTTCAAAGTAATGGGTACGATCCATTGGTCTTCGCCAATGTCAAAAAGATCAGTAGTAGAAATTCTTCCGCCAGTTAAACTGCCAACAATTGGAATAGTTAGTGGAACCAAACTCAAGCCGGTATTCAAAATAAAGGCTCCTTCAAAAACCTCTAATATACCGTCAGGATCATCAATGTAAGTGCCATTGAAAGTTCTCAATTTTGAGCTAATTGTAGCAGGGCTGCCATTGGCTGTAATCACTTCATCCCACACTATCCTAAAATTGTACGGATTCCCAATCTGATTCCAACCAGAATTGAGATTTAAAATAAAGGGAGTGGCCTTATTATTGGACGGTGTTGTTGCGCCCTCTACGATTAAGCCAGTAGCAGGAACATCCTTAATATTGATAAAATATCCTTTCCCCTGTGTAAACGTGGTAAAACTATTAGGAAACTCATCCCAAGCGGTTTGATTTTTATAGCTGATCATCCTCCACTTAGACAAATCATTTGCACCCAATTCGCTGAATACCGTTGAGATTTTATTGTCGGTCAAGTTGTGAGGAACGGTGATTATCTTCCAGTTGCTTACCGCTCCTCCCACTCCAATCAATCCGCCCGGAATTTGAGGATTTGTTGCGCCTGCGAAAGAAATATAAGAATAGTAATAGCCTGTGAGTGGGCTTCGTGCATTGTTGTTGGCAGCATCACCTGCGGTAAAGTAATATTCAAGACCCATTGGGCCAAAATCAGCTGCTGGCACGGTGGCTTCATATTTACCTGAATTAAGAACCAGCACTGCCGAAGTCTCTGTCACGGTTTTGGTAATGGAGCGATAGAAGATTTTAGCTTGGGTAACAGCAGTGTTGTCTGTGATCGTTGCTGAAAAAACTTTGTTCGCTGCTCCTTTTGAAAAGGGATCTGGAGTGAAAGTAATAGTAGGCGCTTGCGTATCGGGTGGCAATACTGTAGTGAATGTCCAATCTGTATTTTGTGTGAGGGCCGAAAATATTCCACCATCAATTGTGCTAAATGCTGAGGCATCAAACTTTACAAAATAGGCGGTGTTAAACTCAAGCGCTGCGGGTAGTGTATAGGTTAGTTGATTACCAGATCGAACCCCAGTGGTTGCTGCAAACGTAGAGACAACCGTGGTTGGAGCAGATGATTTATAGAGATTCAAATTTTTACCCGTTGCCCCAGTCACTGGTTCGGAAAAAGTTATTTGAAGCGTTGAATTTAGTGCAATAGCCGTGCTGGCAAGTGCAGGTAGTAAAGAAGATATTGTAGGAGCATTTTTAGTGGTAAACCGCCAAGTAGCATTAGAACTGACTCCTAAATAAGCGTTACCAAAAATATCGGTAACAGCACCTGCATCTATAACAACAAAATACGTTTTGTTAAAAGATAGGGAGACGGTTGGCGTTACTGTCCATGATTTGTAAGTCTGAACCGCTGTTGACATGTCAATTGTCTCAACGGGCAATGCAGGAACAGCCAAATCAAAAATTCTGATTTTTTTTCCTGTTATGGCTCGTGTAATTTCATCAAACGTAATGGTAATGGTGGGTTTCAGGCCGATGGCAGTTGCATTATTTGCAGGCAAATAGGTAACAGCAAGAGGTTTCGTTTTGTCATCGGGGATGACCGGAACGGCACTTTTCTTAGCCACGCTGTTGGTGAGGGTTGCGTATGCATAACCGTCATATTCGTTGATGACTACATTTCTAAAAACTGGTGCAGAACCAATGGCAGGAGGCGTGTCACCCACACTCTGCCAAGTAGCTCCATCATTTCTTGATACCCAAAGCACCGAGCCACTAGCAGGAACAAATAAATAATTATTTGCTACTAGTAAAGAGTTACCAGCTGGCGCAGACACTTGCGTCCAAACTTCGCCATCGGTTGATTTATAAACGATTCCTTGAGTGTCATACAAATAAATCTTATTGTTGAAATAAAGAATGTTAGACGGATTGGTAGTTCCAATGGAAGTTGAGATTTTTGTAGCCGATCCAAAAACAATTTTATAAACATCAGTGCCTAGGTCTTGACCTGTAATTGGATCATAGCTGTTTATTACCGCGTAGATAAGACCTCCTTGATCAATCACCAAGCTATTAATAGAATAACCTGAAGGCAAACCAGAGAGTACAATATCTGTCCAAGTTTTTAGATTAGTGGAATATTTTAGGCTTACGCCATCTGAGCCATAAAAGCCAGTACCGCTTGCATCTTTTGTTAAAAAGGTATAGTACAATTGATCTGCCCCAAATTCAGCCCAGGTTTTTCCAGAGTCTTTGGATTTCAACATTCTGCGGTTGCCTCCATACCCAATTAGTGAATCGCCTACTTGCAAATATTTTGAGGCTGGTTCAAGAGTTGCCAACGTTAAGGTTTGACCAAAATCGGAGGAATAATATGGTCGAGTAGCTCCTATTACCATATCCTTGTTATTTAACAAGGTGATCTCATTAGCATTAGGATGTGGGATTCCCGTGCTGAACCCAGAAAAGGTAAGCCCTCCGTCTGTTGTCTTTAAAATACCAGCGTCACCGCTACCCAAAATGTAAGAAGTTGTTCCTTGGGTTAGTGCCCATAAAAACACATCACCAACGTTGCCTATATTAGTCCAGGTTGCCCCACCATTTGTAGAGCGGTAGCAATCAAATTGTGATTGGATGCACATCAAATATTCACCCGTGCCGAGCACAACAATTCTTTTGCTGTAATTCGAAAGACCAGTCGGTGTCGCAATAGTTGGTGAGGGAATCACAGTCCAGCTTGTTCCATTGTTGGTAGATTTAACTATTTCAGTGACCCACAAAGGAATCGTAATGTCAAATATCGTATGCATTATCAGATTGCCATCCTTATCGTACATATAAGAGCCGACAAACCCATTGGCTGGATCTACTACAGAAGCCGTACTTTTTGCCGTCCATGTGCTACCAAAATCGGCTGATACAATCATTCCCTCGGCTATATTCCCAAAAATAGCAACCGTACCTCCTCCGCCAGATGGACTCACGGCTGGCTTTCTAGAGTTCGAACGACCATCCAAACCATAGGTTTGATTTATTGTACTTGTAAAGCGCGAAGTGAAGGTTGCTCCACCATCGGCTGATTTGTAAATATTGCCCAATTTACCAATGCCCGGAATACCATTGTTTCCAAATGCCAAAATAGATGCATCACTTAATACTTCAATCCTGCCGATGCTACTCCCTGTGCCAGGAGGAAGCCCAGCGGAATTCAAGGGCGACCAAGTAACACCTAGGTCTGTTGATTTATAAACTTTTTGAGGATTTGTATTGGGCAAGGCAAAAACTGTTCCTGATCCGTCCACCTCGACATCGTATATTGATCCATTCGGTACAACGGGGTCTATCAAACTCCACGTGTTTGAAGCAGTAGTGTATTTCCAAAGTCTATTGCTTACAATTGAAAAGAGTGTATTCCCATCAGTAGTACTTTGAATTTTGGTAATACTTCTGCCACCGTAAGGACCTTTGAGCGGTTGCCAGTTAAAATTAATAAAGGGTGGCAATGTGGTTGGGTCAACTAGCAACGGGCTGGTGTATTTTAATACGGTAGCCCCTGAAGCAGACGCATAATAATTGCCTGAGGCATCGGTTGCAATGCCAGTAATGTAGGCAGAGGAATTGGGCAATGTAGTGTTACCCCAGGTACCTCCTTCATCATCTTGCGAAATGTACAAAGAGCCAGGCCTGCTAACGGCTATGCCTGAATAACTTGCATTTTTTATTGGAAAAACCTTATTGCCAGAAAAACCAACGGTTGTCCACGTGGTGCCCAAATCGGTTGACCAGTAATAAGCAGAAAATTGAGTCGCATAAAACTTATTGTTTTGAAAAAATAAGTTGTTCAAATTAAATGTGTATGGCAAAGTAAGAACGGTGGAGGTTGTTCCAACAACCTTAAACGTCTTATAAGTAGAAGAAGTATAATCATATCCATGAAAGAGGATATTAGTAGTTGCATCGATAGCTCCAAAATTAAAATAGAAATTAGTCGGAAGGCCTGTTATCGCTAAATCAGCCCAAGTCGCTCCGCTGTCTGTCGATTTAGCAATTTTAGGAACCTGGTTAGGATTTACATATAAGCTGTAAAACAAATACAGATCCCCGTTTGCTGCTTCCACAATCTGAGCATCACTCCCTCGGTAAATATTATCAGACACAAAGGTTGCCCCGTTATCTAGTGACCGAAAAACAAATCCGGCCCCATAAAGCAGAATATTTCCGTTTGCTAATTTCAATGCTTTAGAACTGTTCCCCGAATTCGGCAAGGTAGAATTAGCCCACGTAGTGCCACCATCACTCGATGATGTATAACCGCTACCATATCGTGCGGCAAAAATTTTTCCTGTTGTATTTGCCACTACAATCTGATCTGTAGTTGCGCCTGTTAACCCTATATTTTTTTGAGCCCAAGTTGCACCCGTGTCAGCAGTTTTTAAAACTCCATACGTTGTACCCAAAAAGTATGTAGAAGCAATGTTAAAGATAGAGGAATTGACTTGTCCACCATTTGCTACGGTGGGAGAGTCTGTAGTTATCCAAGATGTGCCCTGATTAGTTGATTTATGTATTTTGTTGTAACCATTATTAAAAATTGAGATAGAGCCATCGGGCGATATTGTCATTGGCCCTTGAAAATAAGTGTATGCTATTGCTGATATGGTGGTAATATCCGTAAATGTCGTGCCTCCATTTATAGATGTATAAATCTTATTAAAATCTGACAAATAAATCTTAGCAGTTGTGGGATCAATCGCCATTGAATTAACATTACTGGGCGTAACCGTAAAAATTTGAGTCATGCTTGCTGCCTTCCAATTGGCAGTCAATGCTTGATATTGATGCTTCAACAAGCCTCCACCTTGTATGCCATAAAAAATATCTCCTGCTGTGTTTGACCAGAGTCCAGGCGTTCCACTCCAAGCCAAGGTTGTAAGTTGCGTCCACGCCACTCCCTTGTTTATAGAAACATATACACCTGAAGTTCCCCAAACCACAAAAACGTTATCGGGGCCAATTCTATCAATTGCCTGCACATTTTGAAAAATATTGGTTGCAGTAGTTGTCCAGTTAACTCCGTTGTCACTTGATACAAATAACTGTGAATAATAAGCTGCATACAGTTTACCATCTGTATCGATCATAATGTCATTCAAAAACAAAGAAGTGGGGCTTGTAGGAATCACTTCTGCCCATAAATCTCCATTATTTGTTGATCTCCATAGTTTTCTATTTACCACGGCATACAAATTCCCGTTAGGTGCTTTTTTTAAATGGCTTATGTTTCCGCCATAAGGTCCGCCAGTGGCTGTCCACTGAGCTTGTGCCAGCAGAGCAAAAGCGGATAAAAAAACGAGCAGGTATAATTTCTTTTGCATATCAAGTATGGCTTGGATTCATTATCAAATTAATTGCCTCCGGGGAAAGGGGGCAAAACAATGGGGTCTGAGGTGGTGGTGGTACTCCCTGTGTCTTTCTTGCCACTACTCCCTCCTAATGCCGCTACTGCTCCCCCAATAACTAGCACAGGCAATATTTTTATCAACAGCGGTATCTTCGGTTTTACTGCAAAGCCTGAAGAATAAATAATATCGTTGGTTCGGGTATCTGTAATTCTTAATCGATAATCCTTTCCCGGCTTAGCCGAGGATGGAATGTATAAGGTATGGGTGCCGTTGTTCTGCAAATTGTTCTCGCCCATCACCCGTTGGCTGCCTTTGATTAATTCAATGTTGATGGGATTGGTAGCTCCTGCCTTCCAAGCTATTTCCATAGGCTTCCCTCTTTTATATTTCTTATCCACATCAAGGCCATGCAGTTTCACAAATGGCACAAATACCTTTCCTCGAATTTCAAGCGAAATTTTTCCCTTAAAGGCACCGTATTCCTCTTGGATTTTCCATTCAATTTTTTGGTCAGGCCCCGGTTTTACCTCATTGCCCACATTACCTGATACCTTTGTTAAGGCCGTGCGAAAGTTATCATTCGAACAAAAAAGGTTGAGCTGGTATTCATTGCCGGGGTTAGAGTCGTCTAAAGAATAATGGACAATTATTTTCTCTCCGGCCAATTCCACATTTCTGATGGAAATGTTTTGCGCCCTCGCATTGATTGAGAGGAGCAAGGATAGGATAAGTAGATACTTCATAGTACAGGTAAATTAGGTATCATAAAAGTAAGAATTTTTTAAGTTCTAACACCCTTTTAAGGGATATACTCTATAACAAATAAGCCATACAGGTAAGCTGCTTAACTAATTCTGCTCCAATTGACAGCCTCTTTCTTAAAGGATTCGATCTGTTGTTTAACAAATTGATTTTCAGGCTTAGCTAAATCTGGGTCATTTTCAAGCAATGTCTGTGCCTCTTCACGCGCCTGCTTCAGCAACTCCCCATCTTTACCCAAATCGGCAATGAGCAAATCCAATGCACCACTTTGTTGCGTGCCCATTAAATCTCCCGGGCCGCGAAGCTTCAAATCTGTTTCAGCAATTTCAAAACCATTATTTGTTCGTACCATAGTTTCAATTCTTGCCTTTGAATCGGCACCCAGCTTATGGTCTGTCATCAATATACAATACGATTGTTCTGCCCCACGCCCCACGCGACCGCGCAACTGATGTAACTGCGATAATCCAAACCGCTGGGCGCTTTCAATAATCATTACCGAAGCATTGGGAACGTCCACGCCTACTTCAATCACGGTAGTGGCTACCATAATTTTAGTCTCTCCTTTTGCAAACCGTGCCATCTCAAAATCTTTGGCTTCGGGTTTCATCTGCCCGTGTAAAATGCTGATAGGAATTTCCGGGAAAGCACGGGCGATACTTTCGTACCCATCCATCAAATGTTTCAAATCCAATTTTTCCGATTCCTCGATGAGCGGATAAACAATATACACTTGCCGACCTGCTTCAAGTTGTGTTTTAATAAATCCATTTACTTGCAGCCGATGCGAATCAAACCGATGCGTTGTTTTGATTGGCTTCCTTCCTTTTGGCAATTCATCGATCACCGAAATTTCTAAATCACCGTAAAGCGTCATGGCTAATGTTCGCGGGATGGGTGTGGCCGTCATCACCAACACATGCGGATAAAGGCCAGAGTTTTTCTGCCAGAGTTTTGAACGTTGTGCCACGCCAAAGCGATGTTGTTCATCAATTATGGCTAACCCAAGCTTTTTAAATTTTACTTCTTCCTCAAGGAGGGCATGTGTGCCAATCAAAATTTTCAGTGTGCCTTCTGCCAATTGTTGATGAATGGGCTTGCGTGCACTTTTCTTTACCGAACCAGTCAGCAAGGCAATAGAGATCCCCATGAGGTCAGCATACTTTTTCAGATTGACATAATGCTGTTGTGCTAATATCTCCGTGGGGGCCATCAAGGCAGCTTGAGCGTCACCACCAATTACCAAAAGAATAGAAATGAAACCAACAATCGTTTTACCACAGCCTACGTCACCTTGTAATAGGCGATTCATCTGCCGGCCGGACTTCATGTCGGTATAAATCTCCCTCACAACTCGCTTTTGCGCTTCAGTTAAATCAAAAGGCAAATGCTCTTTATAAAATTTAGTCAGAATTGCTGTGTCATTAAAAGCAATTCCATTAAACTTTCCCTGACGTACCAACTTCATTTTTATTAGCCGTAGCTGAATAAAGAAAAGTTCTTCAAACTTTAACCTTTGTTGAGCACTCATCAGCCATTCATGATTCTTAGGAAAGTGAATGTTAATGATCGCTTCTTTCTTTCCAATGAATTTTTGCTGTTGTAGCAAGGCTGCTGGCAATGTTTCACGAATGTGACTGATAGCACTCTTCAGTACATCTTGCTGAAGTTTGATGATAAATTTATTGTCAATGTATCGGTTGCGGAGTTTATCGCTCAATGGATAAATCGGCTGAAGGTATCCTCCCCTTTCGCTCTTCTCGTTAAGCAACTCAATCTCAGGATGTGCCATTGTCAATTTGCTGCCGTATTTGGAGGGCTTGCCAAAAACCACATAATCAATATTCGGTTTTACTTTCTGCATCACCCAATTGATGCCCTGAAACCAAACAAGCTCAATCTCTCCTCCGTCATCCTCAAAGTAAGCAACAAGTCTTCGTTTAAATTTATCGCCTATCAATTCGATATCGGTGATCTTGCCTTTGATCTGCACATAAGGCATCAACTCATTTACTTCACTAATACTAAAGAAGCGCGTACGGTCTTCATACCGAAATGGATAATGTTGAATTAAATCGCCAAAAGTGAATAACTTCAATTCCTTTTGAAGTAACGCAGCACGCTGTGGCCCTACGCCTTTTAGAAATTCAAGAGAAGTATCGAAAAAACTTGCCAATTGCTTACTTTATACAATACGCAAATTAGCCAATGTTTGGTTTTAGCGAATTGTATGACAAAACGAATTGATTAAGGTGGGGTCTAAAAACCTTCGAAGTCGTCTTTGCGAGGTCGTCTCGACCGAAGCAATCCCCTGTTTGGACTCCGAACGGGGGATTGCTTCGCTCTGCTCGCAATGACGGTTAGGTTTTTAGGGATGCCCTTAATTATTTTTTCCACTGCAACGTATTAATCAGGTGCATGACTTCCTTCTTCATGAATTCAATGGCCGGTGCGAGCGAATCATTTTGGACTTTGGTATTGAAGTAAAGCGCTCCTCTCAAAAAATTATTGGAAGAGTCTGTCATCGTAAATTGAAACTGGCTGGGCACATCACCGCTAATCTCAGCTACAACTGCAGTTTTGCCACTGGGTGTTTTGATAACCAGTTCATCTATTCCGTTGGCCTTAATCTGCTGCTTTGAAGTAAGCTTGTAGGCATCGTTTAGCAGTTCCTTCAATAACTCTTCGTGATTGTTTACCTTTTTATAGGTGATGTGGATGTTGGCTCTTAACGTTGGATAATAAATTTCCACCCAATGACGCTCGTGTATCCAAGAGGTGTCGCGCAACAATTTTGCTGAAGTGGAATATTCAAATTGGTAAGGCAGCGTATCGGGCAACGCATGATATTTCTCTTCCGGCAAGATGAGGCGGTTGTACCCTTTAGGCTTTGGTTGAAAGTGAGTGGTGCAAGAGAGTTGAATCAGAAATAGTAGTAGGATTCCAATG
This sequence comes from Cytophagales bacterium, assembly GCA_043757225.1. Lineage (GTDB taxonomy): Bacteria > Bacteroidota > Bacteroidia > Cytophagales > Cyclobacteriaceae > ELB16-189. Next base: position 27,631 of record JAYVPS010000079.1, read on the forward strand.
TTGAAAGCTAAATGTTGAAGGCTGAATCTCATTATCTTATTTCTTCACAGCATCCTCAATGCACAGTCACCCTCACCTTATCAATTCTTTTTTGATTTGAGGTAATGATCGTAAACATAAATTTTTCAAACTTGATCTGCTCGTCCATTTTGGGCATAGAGCCATGCAACTCTAAAATCAAGCCGCCTAGTGATTCGCTTTCACCTTTTACTTCATCAAAGGTAGTTGGATCTACCCCTAATGCTTTGCATAGATCATGAACAGATGTTTTTCCTTCGAAAATAAAAGTATTGTCATCAATTTTCTGAACGCCAAGATTCACTTCGTCAAACTCATCGTTAATTTCACCAATAATTTCTTCAATCAAATCTTCCAACGTTACAACTCCCGAAGTGCCTCCATATTCATCTACTACCACAGCCATATGAACACGTTTGCTTTGAAAATCTTTCAACAAAGAATCCAATTTTTTTGTCTCCGGTACAAAAAATCCAGGGCGTAATAATTTTTGCCATTTAAAATTCTTGTCCTCTTCCAAAAATGGAAGCAGATCTTTGATGTACAAAATGCCTTCTACTCTATCTAATGATTCTTTGTAAATGGGAATCCGCGAAAAGCCCGATTTAGTCACTTGGCCCATCAACTCTTTAAAATCAAGCCCTACCTCCACAGCCGAAATGTCTACCCTTGTTTTCATAACACGCTTTACGGTCAGCGTTCCGAAATTCACAATCCCTTTTAAAATATCCTTTTCACCTGTCGTAGTTCCGTTGTTATCCGTTGTCAATTCTAAGGCTTGATTTAATTCTTCTACCGTTGTGCTATAGCCTTTCTTTTCAATTCTTCGCTCAATAATGTTGCTCATACGCAACAACAACCAAGAGATGGGGCTCCATACTTTCTCAAGCAACATCCAACCAGAGGCTGTCCTTTTTGCAAACGACCAATTGTGACGAGTAGCGTACACCTTGGGAACAATTTCTCCAAAAAAAGTAATGGCGAAGGTGGCTCCAAAAGTAACAATGCCGACAATCGTATCTGATGGCTTGCGAGTGCCTGTCATTTCCCACATTAAAAAAGTAGAAAGCGTTACCACACCCACATTCACAAAATTATTCATGATGAGAATAGTAGCCAACAGCAATCTAGGTTTCTTCAGAAGATGAATAATATTCTTTTCTGCCGGGTCTTCTGATTCGCGACAGCGGTCTAAATCATCTGCCTTAAGTGAAAAGAAGGCAACTTCCGATGCTGATATCATAGCTGACATAAACAGCAACACTGCAATGGTGAGAAAACTAAATAGATAAAAGTAGTTCGGAGCAGATAATATATCAGCCAGAATAAAACCCTGGGGCTCGTCTAAAGTTGAAATTGTTTCCAAGTATCAGTTACTACTTAAAAAGGCAAGTCATCTGTAGTATCGGGTCCGGGTGCTACCGGTTGTTGATTGCTAGTTGTATTACTTAATGGCGCGGCCGTACGTTCAGAGCTTCCTCCAGGTTTATTACCCAATAGTGTTAAGTTATCACCAACAATTTCAGTAATATATCTGGTAACTCCCTCCTTCTCCCAACTACGGGTGCGCAATTTCCCTTCTATGTAAACCTGATCGCCCTTATGCAAATATTTTGAGGCAATATCTGCCAAGCCTCTCCATAATACAATGTTGTGCCATTCGGTAATTTCTTTGCGTTCTCCCGTGGTTTTGTCTTTGTATGTTTCTGTGGTGGCCATAGAAAAATTTGCCACGCTGGCTCCATTTTCTAGGTTTCGCACTTCAGGGTCTTTGCCCAAATTGCCCACTAAAATTACTTTGTTTACGCTTGACATATATTTTATGAATTGTTGATTCTAATCCCATCCATTTTCTTTCGGACTACAAAAATACCAAATTTCTGCCGAAGGCACTTTTTAAATGAGGCGTTCTGTTTGCACAAAGTGATGGTATGACACTTCAAGCGATAGTATTAAACAAATCTAAAGAGGAAAGAACTCATGAAGAAATTTCAATCACCATTGACTAAATCTATCGTCCTGTCTTTTAATATTCTTGCTAAAGCTGAATTATCCTCGCATATTCAAGCCCTTTTATCAACTTCTAATTTATAACCAATGCGGAAAAAAATAATCTCGGGTTTTGTCATCCTGCTAAGTCTTTCAACTTATGCACAGAATAGCTCTATGAAGACTTTAAGCTTAGAAGACCTTTCGGCCTTCAGACCACACGCTGGCAATTGGCAAATAGTTGGCGATGTAATGATGAACCCGAAAGTGGACATTCATCACGAACCCGCCAAACCAGTAGAAGAAACTGAAAAGAAGAAAAAATCGAAACAAGAAAAAGCCATTCCAGTAGAAACACCTAAAGCAGTCACCTTCACAGCTGGCAAAGGTATTCTCCTGAACAATAATGACGAAACAAAAAAAGATAACCTCGTCACTGTTTTTGAGCATGGCGATCTTGAATTAGAACTGGAAGTGATGCTGCCGAAAGGCTCTAACTCTGGCCTTTATTTGCAAGGGCGCTGTGAAGTACAGTTGTTTGATAGCTGGGCCACTCATGCTGATCTATGTGACTATGTGGTTAAAATGATTATCTTTGCAATACGTTGAAACGCTTTCTCTCTATATCATTCCTTCTCATCTACTTAAACTCGTTCACCGAGATTCATGAGGCACTTCGGTTGCCCGTGTTATTTGAACATTATGCAGAGCATAGGCAATTGGTAAATGAACTATCGTTCTGGGAATTTTTAGTAATGCACTATAAAACAGATGTAACGCATGATGAGCATGATAATCAGCTTCCGTTCAAAGTACCGGGGCATTCGTGCACGTTTGTAACGCATGCAATCCCAACTCATAAAATCCTTTTGAAGGAGATTACAGTACTATCAAAAGTCAATCATTTGGATGCTTATCAAGAGGCACATTTTGAATCACGCCTGCAAGATATTTTTCAGCCTCCCAAAATTTAATCTACCCCTTCTCTT
>JAYVPS010000080.1:0-8425 GCA_043757225.1 Cytophagales bacterium
CAATTTTGATAAATCAAAAATACACCATCGTAACGATTACCCCAAATACTTCACCATCATTTTGTTATCTGAAAAATTTCTAAAAGCGATTTCCCTGCCGGCACGATAACCAGATACTAAAAACGGGGCGCAGTAATCTCATGGCGGCCTGGCCAAGCGAAGCGCAAGGCCACAGGGCTATCCGCTGCTACTCCTCCCCCGCGAAGCGTGGGGTGCGGGGGATCCGCTTTTATTCCTGGCCGAAGTGCTCGCATAGTTTTATCAACTGATTATCAGATTATGTTCGCAAAGACAACCTTGTGAAAGATGCATTGGCGAAATAAAAGGAATGATAGTTCGTATATTTGGGAGTTGTAGCGCATTGTTTGACAGGCATGGAGACAGAGAAAACATTTAGGACAAAGACTAGATTTTGCCATGTGACAAGGACAAAATAGTTTTAACATTTGGATAATTATTAACATGAAGAGAATTAAATTTTCATTATTTTTTTTAACGATTTCGACCACTGTTTCTTTTGCTCAAAAAACAGTTGAGGCAACTTATGAAATCAATATTTTTGGACTACTTGACAAGCCAACAACAATTCCATTTGCTACTATTGCCGAACAGCCTACAACGACAATTGAAAGTTTTAAGGTTACAAACCACTTGGGCGAATTCAAAAAGGAATATAAAAATGTGAAAGTTGTTGCATTGCTCGACATTTTACAAAAATTAAACATCACAACGACAAGCCCAAAACTTTTGAGCGAATACTATTTCGTTTTTCGAGGTTCGGACGGTTACGCAGTTGTATATTCATGGAACGAGATTTTTAACACTGACATTGGAAGTTCAATTTTTATTGTCACCGAAGCTGACAATAAAAAGCTATCAGAAAGCTCTGATAGAATTTTGCTCATTTCGACAAAAGACTATAAAACTGGAAGTCGACATATTAAAGGATTAAAATCCATTGAGATTAAGAGGATTTAGTAAATTGACAATTATAAATACTTTAAAAACTCTAATGGACTTAAATTTATTTCTTTTACTTGTATTGCTTTCAGTTGTTGCGTTTTTGTATTCTTCCGTTGGACATGGCGGAGCGAGTGGTTATTTAGCGGTTATGGCGTTGGTTGGAGTTGCACCGTTGATGATGAAACCATCTGCTTTGGTTATGAATTTAGCAGTTTCATTAATGTCATTTATTGGTTTTTATAAGGCAGGACACTTTCGACTTAAACTATTTCTTCCTTTTGCGATTGCAAGTATTCCAATGGCTTTTTGGGGAGGCACAATGACTTTATCGGACAGTATTTATAAGAAAATATTAGCTGTTTGTTTAATAATTTCAATTTTAAGACTGCTTTACCAATTCAGACAAGCCAACCAAGAAAATAAAGAAATTCCACTTTGGGCAGGGTTACTTTCGGGCGGACTTATTGGACTTTTATCAGGTATGATTGGTATTGGTGGTGGAATAATTTTAAGTCCACTAATGTTGCTTATGCGTTGGGCGACACTAAAAGAAACGGCTGCGGTTTCGGCACTTTTTATTTTCGTAAACTCATTATCTGGCCTTTTCGGGCAAATGAACAAAGGTGGAATTCACTTAACCGACAACTTACAATATGCCATTTTAGCAACTATTTTCGGTGGACTATTAGGTTCTTATTTTGGTAGCCAAAAATTTAATGTGCCTACTTTGAGATATTTATTGGCACTTGGACTGACTATTGCAAGCCTAAAATTAATGTTTACGTAGGCTTTGAAAATGAACGCACTGCTAACAATTAACAGAGTAGATTATTGAGGATAAGGGGAATTGATGCATATATAAATCCGTGCTAGTACTAACTATTAACTTCCTAAGTTAATTATTTCTCCACCTCAAAATAATCAGGATTTTCTTTCACGTATTTTTTAAAAGCCTCTGGTCGCATTAGCTTTTGAAGTTTGTCCAGCGATTGTTGAGACTCATCATCAAAGCCTAAGATTGCCGCTTCTTTCACATAGGCCTTTAAGAGTTTTATTGAATTGGGTTTGGCCAATAGACCATTTACTAAAATGGAATAGGGCTTCAATCGATCGGTAGAATCTTTCAGGAAAAAGTGAGCAGAGGCTAGTAGCATCTCTTCTGATTGCGCGCTGGCGTTGGCTAAGTAATTAAATTTTTGTTTGGCCTCAGTCTCTCTCCCATCCACTTCGTCCAGTAATGCTTGTAAATAAATTTTTTCATTAGGTCGTCCCTCAAAGGATAGTGGTGAGGTTAGCTGCTGTTTTAACAATGTCCAATTCTCTTGGCCGGCTATTATCATCAGGTTAAAATAGAGGATGTGGTCATATAACTTTTTGTCTTTCAATGTTAGGCTCTTTATTTTTTGAAGAAGTGAAATGGCCATCTCAGGTTCATCTAATGAAAACCATTTTTTGCTTCTTTCCAGAATGACTACTGCTCTTAGGTCGTCATTTTGAATTGAATTGATAGCCCGTTGGAATTGTGAAGAGTCGGTTAGCGGAATTTTATATCGACAAAATTGATACTTCTCACTCTTGCCAAGCACCTGGTCTGACTTATTTTTTAAAATTTTGAGAATAGTTTTTATTCTTAAAGAGTCTTTTGTTTGAAGAAGGCTTTCCAATAAGGGCAAGGCTCTCGCAAGACTGTCCGCTTCCAGCCAAGCGATGGCTTCGTAAAGTGGAGCCGTTTTTATTTCTTTCTCTTTAGCAATCCTGAAGTAGCCGGCTGCAGTAGTTGGATTATTTTGCTCCATTAACCATAAGCCTAATAGGTTGAAATATTTTCCCTTTCCGGAACTATAGGCAACTTCACGTACTAGTTCGCTGGCTTTCTTTGTCATTCCATGTTCATAGTAGGCTTGTGAAACAGACACGATCAATGCCTCTTTAAATGAATCATTGGATGGCCTTCGTGCAAGCGAAACAATTTGGCTGAGGAGGGCAGTGTCTGTTTTGCTTTTTTGATTGATGAGATGATTGATTAGCAGCACTGACTGCCGTACCGTGAGTGTAGTATCTTTTGGTAGATTGTATTTTATATTCAATACGAGTTGCTGTGTATTGGCTAAAGCCAAGGCATTGCTTCTGGCGCCTTCCTTTTCAGAATCGAGCAGCATTAAAAGTGAATCGGCCGGAAAATTTATTTTGAATTTTGCGCCTACCGCTAATAAATTGGTCTCGGCTATATTTTTAATTTGCGATGAACTCCTTGCTTGCTGAAAGAAATACATCGCTGAGTCTTGCTGATTGAATTTGGAAAATGTTAGGGCTAAGGCATTTTGCAAAATAGCGCTAGCCGGGATTTTTTTTAACCCTTCAATCAATACCACCGAGGCTGCTAAGTTATTTCCTGATGCCCCATAAGATTCACTCAAATTTATAAACGCGATCTCGCTTGGGCTTGTCGAACATATTTCAGAATATTCAATTCGTTCTTTGGCCGGATCTAATTGTGCGGAGTAAATGGTAGCCAATGCATAATGCGCATGTTGATTTTGGTTTCTATAGACTAGTGATTTTTTGAAATACCCTTCGGCAACGGTCAGGTTTCCTTGCATGTAATACAAATCGCCATAGGCATTGTAGAAGGCAGCATACCCTTGATTGAGGTAAGCGCTCCAACTTGATGCATAGGACAAGAATGCGAAAGTAGCAATTAAGGATCCCATCCGGAAAGTAAAAAATGGCATAGTGTCAGGCTTGTATAAAATTTTGTATACTGGTAAATTACCGAGCAACATGGGCGAGAAGTTGGAAATCACATACACGATAAAAATCAACCCGTAGCCGAGGTGACTATATAAAATTAAATCTTGAAACCCGTCTACCATAGTACCACTACCGGTGACTAAGAAGAACCCCATAATGGAAAAAGCGATCGCCATCAACGATAAACAAACGTAAACGGCTAATGTGGATGATAGCAAATTTTCATAGAGGGGCTCACGTTGACGGAATCCCCAAACAGCAAGAACGGCAGAAACAGTTATTAGAAAAAAAGAGTTGATCACCCAAAGGTCTAACGCTAACTGTCCTTCTTTTATTAAGTAAGATAATACAAGATTGGCAAAATAAATTCCGGAGATGACGAAAAAATGAAGAGCACTTTTAGAGGGCTTGGTGCTTTTAGTGACGATGGTAATAAATAAAGCCACAATTTCGTGTGCCACCAAACCAATAAAAACTATGCAGAGTACCATGCCTGCCACCAGTCCGTTGACAGCCACGTGCATGAAGGGTTGTTGCACCTTGCTTGAAAAGAGAAATAGAACAGAAAGTAATATGACTAATGATAGAAAGGTAAGGAGCCGGGTAGCGAAAGTGGTTTCAGTCCGGAACGATTGAAAATAATAGGCTAGCCCTCCAACTAGTACCAAAGTGATAATGGTAGGAATTTTATTACTCAATCCGAATAGTTCCAGAGCCTCTAAGCGCAGGCTGATGATCAGTAGTATGAACAAGCCCATCCCCACAAGGAATGAAAACCGTTTGAAGGTGGTGATGATGGTGATGAAAAAGATAGTGCCGATGGTCAAGCAAAATAGAAATAAATAAAAGGACCACTCTACAGGGTGCAAAACACTTCCCGACAATGTTTCAAAAAGTAAAAGACTATCTGCAGGGACAGCAAACTCAAAGAGCCCAACGAAGAAAGAGTGAGTGAATATTTCTACAGTTTCAATCTGTTGAAGATTTTCCCATGTAAAAGCCAACGATGGATTTTGAAAATAGGCGAACCACAAGGTGAAAATCGAGGCCAATGCTAATGCCGCTAATGACCAAAAGATTAGCTGGTAGGATTTAGACCATGATTTCCAAAAGAAAAGAGAATTCATTTTTAGTTAGTAGTTTGTTTCAACGGTTCTGGAACTGAAAATAGTGCGACAACCTCTAGAATGTATAGATTGGCATCGGGTTCTGGTCATTCCAGAACTTTGGGAACACGAAAATAATTTTCGTCTTTCTTGGGGGCGCTTTCTAAAGCGATGGCATGATCAAGGTGTGGCTTTACTTCATCTTCACGCAAGGAATTAATTTCGTGACTCATCGTTGTCAGGGGCTCAACGCCATCCGTATTCACTTCGTTTAGTTTTTCCACAAACGTAACCATGGCGCTCATGTCCTGCATCATTTTTTCAGCATCTTTTTCGTCAATCTCTAGTCGAGAAAGATGTGCAATCTTATCTAACGTGTCTCTATCTATTTTCATGTTTCTTTAATTCGTCATCGATAATTTGAAATACCTTCCTCTTTAGTTCATTAACATGGTCTAACGTCAGGCCTGTTGTTTCAATTGGTTCGTGGAAAATTACCTTCACTTTTCCTGCATGCAGGATCATTTTTTTTTGATCAGGTAAAATTATCCAATTATAAGGAATGGTTACAGGCACAATGGGTATTTGTTTTTCAATAGCTACACGGAAAGCGCCATCTTTGAACGCGCCCATGTGAGGTGGATTTTTAGAGACCATCCCGCCTTCCGGGTAAATCACTAAGCTTTTCCCCTCATCTATTGCTTGCATAGAGGCCAGCAAGCTATTTGACCTGCTCTTTAAACTTTTACGATCAACAGTAATATGAAGCTTCCTATACATGAATCCAAACAAGGGGATTTTCTCCATCGCACTCTTTCCTACAAAAATGGTGTTAATGGGAGTCAATCCCATGGTAGGAATATCTAAATAGGAAAAGTGATTTGGGCAAAAAATGTATTTTCTTTTTGAATCTAATTTGGATCTACAGTCGATTGTAAAGGGCAGCGGCACGAAAATGAACATACTCTTCGCCCACCACCGATTTAGGATCCCAACGAGATGAAATTGATTGGGAAATAATATGGGGATAATAAGGAACGGAAAAAAAATAAAAAACAGGATACTAAATACAAAAAAACCATAGGCAGTGTGAATGACTCGTAATAATTTCATACAGCCGACAATATCATATTATTTATTGTTGGGCATTGCCTTAGGAATCACGATCAGATCGGTTTGCCTTCCATCTATATATCGAAATCTGGTTTCATCAAAGTATCCATCTTCTTCTAACTGAATGCGCACTTCTTTTTTCCATTCGATGGCATAGACCGATACATTTAGTTCTATTGAATAAGCGGTTTTGAAATGCATGGGATAGTCACCCGTAAAAGGAACTCCGTTTTGCATGTCCCATTGCCCTATGGTGGTGCCAGCAGCATGGCCATGAAATCCAATCGGATGGGTATAAATGGAGGGTGTAATGCCCGCAGAAATTGCTTGCTTACGTGAGTCCGCCAAAATCTGATTTCCTGTTTTACCTTCTTTGAAATTAGTAGTGAGAATGTCTTGTAATTTGTTTCCTCGTTTAAAAGCATTTCGTAAATATTCGGGGGCCTCGGTCTCACCAGGTTTTAAGAGGTAGGCATGTTGTTGCGTATCGGTGTTTAATCGTAGATATGTAATTCCAAAATCAACATGCAAGAGGTCTCCGGGCAAAATGACTAACGGTTGGGGTCTTTTAGAGGTGATGGTTTCAGGCTCGTTTCGTTGGACTGACACAGAAGGTTGAAACCAAGTGTCGAGCTTTAGCCGTTTGATTTCCTCCCGATACCACCATACCACATCTTCTGTGGTAGTTACCCCCGGTTGAATTACTTTATCAGAAAATCCTTCAGCTATGATTTGATGAGCGATCCGGCAAATTTGCTGATAGATCACCATTTCTTTTTCGGTGCGGGTCTCCAACCATGCTACGGCTAATTTTTCTGCCGAGACAATTCGCTCATGATTTTTTTTGGAAACCACTTTGAGTAAATTATCATAATCGGTAGCAGTTAGCCCATCGGCATGACCCCAAGATGGTGCCTTGTTGATCCCAATTTTTTTTGGGTTACGCTCTTCTATTACTTTTCCAAGTTGCGCCCATTGGTCAGGTTGCTGATCAGGATCCCATGCCTTTTTAAAGACTTTGCCTACATCGTAGCGGGCAACAGCTAAAAATTCTATTTCCTTATCTGCTCCTCTATCGTAGGCCACCAGCATGGTAGTTCTGCGGGCTGCAAACCAGGTGGCCGGAAGCAGCGTTCTGATAACGGGATCTTCATTGTATTCACGTGATATCACTACCCACATATCAATTCCTTCCCTCCGCATAAGGCCCGGAAGTATTGAACGCAAACGATCTTCCAACAGCTCATCTATTACGCGAGCCTGATCGCGCTGCGTGAGGATCGATGCGTATTGAGCATTTGAGATTTTAAACAAAAAGATTAAAAGCAGCGACAGAAAGTATTTCATATTATGGTATCGGGGTTTTTCGATTTAACTTTTAAGAGTAGTCTTAAATAATTTTGATCTCGCACCGCTGATCTTTTAAAATAACCTTAGCATTTTCTACTTCTATTATTGATTTGGTGTCATCCATTTTTTCTCTGATTAAATTTTTAATTTCCTTCATGCGCATGGATTCGATAAAGCGTTTCACTTCTTCTTCGTTTTCTAAAATAAGTTTTGGTACTTGAATGGGTTTATCATCTTCTCCTTTGGCTACCATCGTAAAGAAAGAAGAATTGGTGTGCTTAGTGATGCCGGTTTTTACATTTTGTGACTCAACTCGAATGCCGACAACTAAAGAAGTATTTCCTACATAATTAACAGAGGCTAGCATAGAAACCAATTCTCCCACCTCCACAGGTTGGAGAAATTCTACTTTGTCAACAGAAACGGTTACGCAATAGGTTTCAGCATGTTTACTGGCAGTAGCATAAGCCACCTTGTCCATCAGCGAAAGCAAAATGCCTCCATGAATTTTGCCTCCAAAGTTGGCATATGCCGGAATCATCAGTTCGGTAATGGTAGTTTGGGAAAGGCGTACGGCCTTAGCGGTTTCTTTCACGGGGTAAATGGTTTGGTCATTAACGGTTGAGTGTTTGTGTAGTTGCGGGATTTAGATCTACGCCCTGCCCACGCTACAAAACTACAAGGCGAAGGTAATCACTTTCCGCGACTACTTCATCCCGCAATTTACAGGAGTGTACTACAGTTTTGTGATTTTGGGGCATGGCCAATCCTGATTGCTAGCGCATCGGGAAAGGCCACCGGGCTTTGCGCTCCAAGTCCGTCCACACACACTCCCAACACACTTCGTGCTTGAAGTCTACCCCGCTTTGGGCGGGGCTGCAATCCCTTGCCCGTTGTAATTCGAATAGACCTTGCATCGCCTTTTCTCTTTAGCAGGTTCGGCTTCGAGGTCTCTCACGGTTAGCTTCGTTATTTATTTAACGGTTGATCCTCTGGTCATTCTTTCTTGTCGTTAATCCCGAGGGGATTTCATGTTTATAGAATAATTGATTCAAGGATTTTGTGCGACCCCATGGGGGTCGTATGTTATCATCGGCATCATTCTATAAACAGTTGACCTCTTCGAGGTCTCTCACGGTTAG
>JAYVPS010000081.1:0-8391 GCA_043757225.1 Cytophagales bacterium
GGTAATGCCCGAGACCGGAGATTTTTTTGGCAATCGTAATTTATGGGATCCGAATCAAAATATTAAGACCGGAATTCTCTTTTTAAAATTTCTAGATGACTATTGGTCAAAAACTGTTTCGAGGCAGGAAGATCGATTGAAGTTTGTTTTAGCTTCTTATAATGTCGGGCTAACTCATGTGATTGATGCACAAAAGCTGGCCAGAAAAAACGGGAGGAATCCCAACAAATGGGATGATGAGGTCGAATTTTTCTTATTGCAAAAGTCTAACCCGAAATATTACCGCGATGCTGTAGTGGCGGCTGGCTATTGCCGTTGCGATGGCCCGGTGCGATATGTAAAGGAAGTATTAGGAAGATTTGAAGAGTATAAAGTACATATTGCTGCCTAGATGTATAATACTTGTGCGTTTAACTGATGAGTTGGTTGGCTATTTTTTCAAAGTCCAAGGTGAGCCACGTTTTTTCTATTCCCGGTGTCTTTAAAACTTCTTCCATAATTTTCTTCTGCTTTTGGCCGGTAGCATAAGCTACAGAATAACGGATGTCTTCACGGAAGGTGACCATTGAATAAAGTGGAATCCATCGGTCAGGAAATAGTTCGTAGAGTTTAGCTTCAATTTTTTTCCTTAAGATGAACTCAGCATCATTTACCAAGTCGCGCATTTCTATAAAATTGTCGAGAGCCAATTTTGCAATGGCATCGGTATCCGGTTTGCGCTGCTCTTGAAAAGCAGGAAGCACTTTTTCCCAATTGTCATGATACTGATCTAACAGTAAATTTAGTATTCGGCAATCCTCAAATCCTGCGTTCATTCCTTGCCCATAGAATGGAACAATGGCGTGAGCAGCATCCCCAATTAATAGGGTTTTATTTTTCACCCAAGGGTAACAATGAACAGTGACGAGTGATGAAACAGGGTTTTGTGAAAACTGGTTTAACAAATCCGGCATCAAAGCGTATGCGTCAGGAAAAATATTTTTGAAGAAAGCTGATACAGTTTCCTCAGTTGTAAGTTTTGAAAATGAGGTATCTCCATTAAACGGAAAAAAAAGAGTCAGCGTAAAGCTTCCGTCCGGGTTGGGTAACGCAATCAGCATGAAACTTTCTCGTGGCCAAATATGGAGTGCGTTTTTCTCTAATTGAAATCCTCCTGCCTTTCCCTTAGGAATGTGCAGCTCTTTGTAACCATGATCAATGTAATCTTGCGAAAAATCAAAACGATCCATTCGCTGCATAGACAATCGCACAGCTGAAAATGCCCCGTCTGATCCAATGATCAAATCGAAGGGAAGTTGTTGGGCGCCAACTGTTGGATATTCGATGTTGAGGGTTGTGGATGTAGAATCAGCGCCAATTATCTTTTGCTCAAAATGGAATTCTACACCGAGGGATTCCGCTTTACTCATTAACACTTTATTGAGCCCACTTCTGGAAATAGAATTGATGTATTCGCCTTCTTTTCCATAAGCCTGAAAATTAAGATTTCCGTGAAGATCATGAATCATTCGCCCATGCATGGGAATGGCCTCTTGCTTTAGGGTTTCGGCCAAGCCAATTTCTTCAAGCGGACGGATGCCCCTATTGCTCAAAGCCAAATTGATTGAGCGACCTTCTTCATATCCTTTCTTGCGCATATCAGGTCTGCGCTCAAATACCGAAACGCGGTAGCCGCGCTTCTTTAAATAAATTGCTAAGAGTGACCCAACTAGTCCGGCTCCGGCAATGGCGATGTGTTGAGTGGTCAGACCGCTCAAAGCGGTCAGACCACTAGCTTGTGGTCTAAAATATTTTAGTGGCATAACCTTCATCAATGGCTAAATAAGATTCTTCGTAAAACAAATTGCTTTCAGTTTGGATTTGAATTAGCTCTCTAGCCAACTTCAGATTGCATAGTGTTGATTTTTCCTCTAAGTAATCATTAAATGAAGAGTATCGCCAGTACTCCATTTTCCGAACAAGACCTGCCTTTATTGGATTTTGATGGATATAATTGAAACATACTAATGAGTAAAAACTTGAATCAAGTATTTTAGCTTTTGTTTTTTGTTGAAACAAAGAGCCAACTCTGTCCTCTTGCTTATTGATGGCCTGGGAAAAAGAACTTAAAATAGTTCCGATTTTGCGTGCGAGTTGTTGTTGATTTTGGTTAGAAAGCAAATTTAATCCGGGACTACTTTCAGAAATGTAGATCAGGAGATGAAAATGATTTGGCATTAGGCAATAAGCTAGTAAATCACACAAGCCTTTTAACTCAAGATCTACCTTTTTCAAGAAAAAGTCATAATTTTTCTCCTGTGGAAATATTACTTGTCTATTATTTCCTCGATTGTAGATATGGTAAAGAGTGTTAGGGAGAAATTTCATATAGACAAATTAAGTTAGGCGCTCTGAATGCTTCGAGCGGCCTACGCCTTTAGAGTTGCTTTAAAAATCTCAGAAAATCTAAATACATCTTCAAAAGAGTTGTAAAGTGGAACTGGTGCTATACGGATAACATCGGGTTCACGCCAGTCTGCAATAACCCCGGCTTTTGAAATTTTATTGAAAGTGGTTTCTCCATTTTTTTTCATCATAATCGAAAGTTGACATCCTCTTTCGTTTGGTGCTGAGGGTGTAATGATGTGAAAATGGTTTTGATGTGGATCGATTTGCTTTAGGAGAAAATCTAAATAGCCGGTTAGCAATAGACTTTTCTTCCGAAGATTCCGAATGCCAGCTTTTTCAAAAATTTCTAACGAAGACTGAAGCGCTGCCCCTGAAAGCACTGCGAAATTTGACACTTGCCAGCCATCAGCACCAGCCATGGGTAAGAATCCTTTTTTCATTTGAAATCTTTCCTTTTCGTTGTGCCCCCACCAACCTGCCAAGCGCGGCAAATTAAAACTTGTAGCGTGACGTTCATGAACAAAAGCACCAGCTACTCCACCAGGCCCGGCATTTAAATATTTATAACTGCACCACACAGCGAAGTCAACATCGTCTTTATGAAGTTGCAGCGGTACATTGCCAATAGCGTGAGCCAAATCAAACCCTACATTAGCTCCTGCTTGATGGCCTGCTTTGGTGATTTTGGGAATATCAAAAAATTGACCTGAATAATATTGAACAGCGCCAACGATTACTAAAGCCAGCTCATTTGAATGATCTTGGATGGCTTGCAGAATATCTTCTGTTCGTAAAGTAAATTCTCCAGATCGTGGTTTTAATTCAATCAATGAATCCTTGGGGTCAAGCCCATGAAATTTTAATTGTGACTCAAACGCATATTGATCAGAAGAGAAGGCTCCGGCCTCAGTAATAATTTTAAAGCGTAACGGTGTTGGTCGATAGAATGAAGCCATCATCAAATGGAGGTTCACCGTCAATTGATTCATGGCTACGACTTCCAGAGGTTTCCCTCCAACCAGTTGGCTCAAAACCTTTTTACTGAATTTGTGGTAATACAGCCATGGCCTTTTGGCATGAAAATGCCCTTCAACACCAAGCGTTGACCAATCGCTTAATTCTTCTCTAACATATTTTTTGGTTGATTTGGGTTGTAGTCCCAGCGAGTTTCCTGTAAAGTAAATCGGTGTCTTCCCATTGATTTTCGGAAAATGAAATTGAAATCGAAATGATTTAAGAGGATCATCTTTGTCGAGGCTTTTGGCGAAAGCAAGTGATGACCGATATTTCATAATGATGGAGTATTTTTTTCAACCTGTAGTTGATGGTGTTGTACGTGATAAATAGTAAAGTACAACATCTCACGCATCGTTAGTTTTCCCAGTAATGGATGGGGAAGAATTAGCTGATCTAATTGACCCTCCGAAAAAGAATCAATTTTCTTACAAAGGGAATTGATTAAGCGATGAAGCTCGTTTGATAATTCTGTTGTCGAAACTGTTTTCTTTGGCGGAATAAAGCGCTTCGAGGCTTTACCTCCAGCAGCAAGTTTCGTTTTATACTTTGCCATTAGTTCATCCTGATTTCGAGAAGGTCTGTTAGCCGACCCAAAAACCAATTTCAATACAAAGGAAGGCAGCGAGAAAGCTAAACGTACCGGTGAAACACTTCTGACAATGTGATCGAGTTGTTGAGCAGCACTCCACTTTTGATTAAAGGAAGTATTTACATTTTTAAGAGGTATAGATTGAAGTAAACTCAGAAAGTTCTGATGATGACTTGTTAACGCTTTTTTTAGGTCTTCCTTTTCCATGGCATGTTCAAACAAATCGCTCATCAGCTTCCATCACTGTTCCGCAACGTTTACACGTACGGAGTTCTTTAGAGCCATAGAAATCGCGGAAGCGTGGAAGAAAATCTTTTTCAATGTTGTCGAGGTGAAATTTGTATTCGTGTAGTTTGTGGTTACACTTTTCACAAAACCACATCAGGCCATCATCTTCTGTGGAGGCGCGTTTGCATTCAATCACCAAGCCAATAGAGTTAGCTGTGCGGCTAGGTGAGTGAGGCACACGCGCTGGCAACAAAAACATATCACCTTGGTTCAGAGGAATGGCAACGGCTTTTCCTTCTTCTTGAATGTTAATAATGATGTTTCCTTCTAATTGATAGTAGAGCTCTTCGGTTTCGTTATAATGATAATCTTTCCGGGCGTTAGGTCCGGCTACAATCATTACAATATAATCTCCCGCATCGGCATATAAATTTTTATTCCCAACAGGAGGTTTTAAAAGATCTCGGTTTTCGACAATCCATTTATTGAGGTTGAAGGGTCTTCGAATGGCCATGGTAGTTATTGTAGTTTAGGTTAACTTTAAAATTCAAGAGAAACTTTATATCGGTTTTTTATTTCATTATCCATCGCTCTAATTGTGGATTGTTTCTGGTAAAGATGCCGTAAGGAACCCTATTTGAGCTTCCGCCTTGAGCATTACGTTTTAGAGGCATGCCATAACTTTGACAATTTTTGTAACTCTTTTCCATGACTGTCAATTTTTTTTTCCTTAAAGTTAACGTTCTTTTGTATTTACTAAAAACAGAATATGAACCTTAATTTATCAGGTAAACGCGCGGTGGTTTGTGGGAGTACGCAAGGGATAGGTAAAGCCTCAGCAATTGAATTGGCAAATTTGGGAGCATCGATTACTTTGGTGGCGCGAAATGAAGAAAAACTGAAAGCAGTGATCAAGGAATTGAATACAACATTGGGTCAGACTCATGATTATTTAGTGGCTGATTTTAGTTTTCCAGACCAACTCAAGGAAAAAATAAATTCTTTCGCAAGCAAAACAACCGTACACATACTCATTAACAATACCGGAGGGCCACCTGCTGGAACAGCCATTGATGCATTGGCAGAAGATTTTTTAAGTGCATTTTCGGCTCACCTGATTTGCGGTCAGCATTTAGTGCAAGCGATGGTACCGGGCATGAAGGCCGAAGGCTATGGAAGGATCATCAACATCATTTCCACATCAGTAAAAATCCCTATTAGAGGATTAGGTGTTTCCAATACCATTCGGGGGGCAGTGGCGAGTTGGTCTAAAACGTTGGCTAATGAATTGGCTCCTTTTGGAATTACGGTCAATAATGTTTTGCCCGGCACTACAATGACGGGGCGATTGGAATCGATCATTAAAAATACTGCTGACAAAGCCGGGAAATCTTTTGATGATGCTAAGCGAAAGATGATTGAAGAAGTGCCTGTCGGCAGAATATCAGAACCACACGAAGTGGCAGCAGCCGTGGCCTTTTTAGCTAGCCCCGCTGCGGGATATATCAACGGAGTAAATTTACCGGTGGATGGAGGACGTACAGGGAGCATGTAAAGTTTAGATCAAAATATATTTTATCGAATGCAAAAAATCTCCAACTATATCAACGGCCAACTTGTCACTCCGCTTGGAGAAAAGTATTTAGATAACTACAACCCGGCAGAGGGCAGGGTTTATTCTCACATCCCGGATTCAGATTCAAGAGATGTGGAATTAGCCACGCAAGCTGCTCAGGCCGCTTTCGCGGGATGGTCCGGCACCTCTAATACACAAAGGGCTGCTATCCTTCAAAAAATTGCAGACCTCATTGATCGTGATTTGAATTCGCTCGTTCTTGCCGAGAGTATAGACAATGGAAAACCCGTATCGCTAGCATTGGTAATGGACATACCTCGTGCTTCTGCGAACATGAGATTTTATGCGACAGCCGCTATGAATGTTTCCTCGGAGTCGCACTTGACTGAGGGTGTAGCAATCAACTACACCTTGCGAACACCCATTGGCGTAGTGGGTTGTATCTCGCCTTGGAACTTGCCTTTATATTTATTTACTTGGAAGATTGCGCCCGCACTGGCTGCAGGTTGCACAGTGGTAGCCAAGCCATCCGAGCTCACACCAATGACGGCTTTTTTGTTTTCAAAACTTTGCATCGAAGCAGGGTTGCCATCCGGAGTATTGAATATCGTTCATGGCTTTGGAAACAAAGTGGGTCAAGCGATTGTGGAGCATCCGGCTATCACGGCTATCTCTTTTACAGGAGGCTCCATTACCGGAAAAACAATTGCGTCTACGGCAGCACCCATGTTCAAAAAACTTTCGCTGGAGTTAGGTGGAAAAAACCCTAACATCATTTTTGCAGATTGTGATTTTGAAAATGCAGTTGCTACTTCTATACGTTCTTCTTTTTCCAATCAAGGAGAAATTTGTTTATGTGGTTCCCGTATTTTGGTAGAGCAAAGTTTGTATGATCGCTTTGTAAATGAATTTGTGAAAAGAACAAAAGCATTGATTATAGGAGATCCGCAAGAAGAGAAGACGAATATGGGTGCGTTAGTATCAGAAGCTCACATGAATAAAGTTCTTTCATACATTCAACTTGCCAAACAGGAGGGAGGCACAATCTTAACAGGAGGCAATCGACACAAAGTAGCAGGGCGTTGTGCGCAAGGATATTTTATTGAACCAACCGTCATCACCGGGTTAAACCAACAGTGCCGAACCAACCAAGAAGAAATTTTCGGCCCTGTTGTGACGATCATGCCTTTTGATTCAGAGGAAGAAGCCATTGGATTGGCTAATAGTACTGTATATGGATTGGCCGCCACTATCTGGACTGAAAATTTAACTCGTGCCCACCGAGTAGCGCACCAGGTAAAAAGCGGAATCATTTGGATTAACTGTTGGCTGCTTCGCGATTTGCGTACTCCTTTTGGCGGAATGAAACAATCAGGTGTGGGCCGAGAAGGCGGGTGGGAAGCAATGAAGTTTTTTACGGAGGCCAAGAATGTGTGTGTGAAACTTTGATTTGGAGAATTCTATAACCCCGTAAATTGAAAATAGCACTTTCAATTTGCGGGGTTGAAAACTATCGCTTCCGTTTTAGTTTATTCACAATAAAATCCACGTTTACCACCTGGGTTTTATTACCGATAGGAAAAGGCTCATCTACAGGAGCGACTACATAACCCTCTTTTATGTGAAGGTCTTTCATTAAATTGTAAAATCCGCGACTCACTGCGGGGGCTTTGGAAAGTTTTGTTTCAATGGCAATCAAGCTCTTGCCACGCTTCAAAACAAAATCAATTTCAGCCTGATCTGCCGTAGTCACAGAAAAAATTTCCCAATCTTTTAATGAATGGCGGAGTTGCGAAAGTACGAATCCCTCCCACGAAAATCCTGCTACAGGGTGCCCCAGTAGTTCATTCATGGTTTGAATGTTGAGCAGCGCATGCAAAATTCCGGAATCGGAGAGATATATTTTCGGGGTTTTGCTAAGGCGCTTTTGAATATTAGCACGGAAAGGTTCTAGTTTTTGAAGCATGAAGGTATTCGTCATTACATCAACATAGGTTTTTATTGTGGGGTGTGTTGCGCCTAGTGCTTTGCCAAAGTTTGACAAGTTGAGTGCCTGACCATGCAGATGGGCGCACATCATCCAGAATTTGCGCATGGCTTCTGCCGAAGTGCCAATTCCAAAGTTGGAAAGATCTCTTTCCAAAAATGTGCGGATAAAATTTTTCCGCCATACAAAGCTGATGTCTTCTTTGGGGGCAAGAAAACTTTTGGGAAACCCGCCCCGCAGCCAGAGTTTAGAATAAGCGTTTTTTGTTTCTGCTACTTCTGAAAGCGTAAATGGGGCAAGCTCTATGTAGTGAATGCGCCCCGCCAATGTTTCAGATGACTGGCGTAGTATTTCTGGCGAGGCAGAGCCAAGAAGAATAAACTGACCGTTTCGCTTGTTACGGTCGATGATGCTACGCAACACGGGAAATAGATTGGGCATAAACTGCACTTCATCTAAGCAAATGAGTAAACTCTTTTGTTCGCTAAAGAAAAGGGTAGGATTAGCCAATCTGGCTCTGTCATCTGGATTTTCTAGATCTAAATATAGACTGTTCTTTTTATTTTTTAGAAATGAAAGCGCCAGCGTTGATTTGCCGCTTTGCCG
>JAYVPS010000082.1:0-8377 GCA_043757225.1 Cytophagales bacterium
ATTTCTCTTACATTCAAGTTGTGCGGTGGGGCGATTTGCACCCCTCATACTTATCTATGTACTTGCTCCTTGCAATCTTTTTTCTTGCGGGTGAAGAAACTGGAGAAAGAAAATTGGTGTTTGTAAAAATAACAGCTATTTTAGTGATGATTGGCTTCGTTGGACTTCTTGCTTCGCGCATAGCAGTTTTGACTTTCGTTGCCACTACATTATACTGGATGGTAAGCGATACCATGGCAGGAAAAATAAAAAGAGTTGTTTACTTTCTTTTTGGTGCACTCGCATTTGGGACTTTGATTTGGTTTAATCCAGTGGCTCGATTCCGTGTCGTTGAAGAACCCTTATCAACCCCTATTTCGATTGATAAAAACACAACAGAATGGAACTCCGTGAATTATCGTTTGTTGGAATGGCGTGGCGCTTGGTCCATAATATGCCAAAATCCTATTTTAGGGGTAGGCACAGGCGATGGTGATCAAACATTAAAAAAATTCTATTCAGCTTATAATAAGAGCACTACCAATGTTGATTACAATGCCCATAATCAGTATTTACAGACATGGCTGGAGACTGGTTTATTGGGCCTTACTTTTTTGCTGATTTGCCTGTTGCTACCGTGGATTAAATCAGGAAATAGGCCGAGTGATATTTCTTTTATCATTATATTTAGTTCGATGTGCTTAACGGAATCCATGCTCAACCGCCAAAAGGGAATTATTTTTTTTAGTTTTTTCTTTGCATTGCTTCTGAGTAAAAAAAATCAGTTTCATGATTACTACTAAAAAAATAGCACCCCTAGTCGAAGAAGAAAAAAACATCCTTCGCATACTGCTCTATTTTGATATTTTTAATTATCCCCTTACGGAGGATGAATTGGAAAGGTTTGCTCTTTCATTGCCTATTCATTTTACAGGTTCGCTGGAAAATTTGCGAACAAGAGGCTTGGCTCACATGCTCGATAGATTTTATTCTGTACAAAACAATTTGCATTTGGCAAGACGAAGGCAAAATGGAAATCAATTGGCGGAGAAAAAAATGAAGGCAGCTAAACGATTTTCTCAACTGATATCGTTCATGCCTTTCGTTCGGGCGGTCATGCTATCGGGCTCTATCTCTAAGGGGTTTATGGATGAAAAGAGTGATATCGACTATTTCATCATTACGGCTCAAGGGCGATTGTGGATCGTGCGCACAGCTCTTGTACTCTTTCGTAGGCTTTTTCTTTTTAATTCGCGCAAAAATCTTTGCACTAATTACTTTATTGATGAGGCTACCCTGGAGATTGAGGAAAAAAATATTTTTACTGCAGTCGAAATCATAACGCTAACACCCATGTTTGGAAAAGATCTAATCCACCAATTTTCACAAGCCAATGCTTGGTGCGATCGCTATTTTCCTAATCGAATTATTCAGAATGGGTTGAGCCAGGAGAAGGAAGCGTGGATCAAGAGGTCGTTGGAAAAATTGTTATCTATTTCATGGTTTGATAAACTCGATCGCTATTTGATGAGTTACTCCATTAATCGATGGAAAAAAGTCTATGGGCATCATTTGGAGAAAGGCGATTTTAAAATAGCTTTTAAGTCAACGCCCAATGTGTCTAGAAGTCACCCTGAATTTTATCAAAAGAAAGTGTTGAACTTGTATGAACAAAAGATAAGTGACTTTGAACAACTGCACGCGATTGTGTTATCATAAATGAAAAAAATTCTTCTGTCCAATGCCTATTTCTATAGGTTGGATCCTAAGCAATGGAAGTTTCAGCAGCCTTATCCTCCTTTGGGTACTTTGTGGGCAGGGGCTGTTTTGCAACAATCGGGATTTGATGTTTCATTGTTTGACGCTAACCTAAGAAAAGGACCTGAAGAGATTTCTTCATCCCTCACTCAACAGCAGCCTGATTATTTAGTTATCTATGATGATGGCTTTAATTACCTTACCAAAATGTGCCTTACAATAATGCGTGAAGCAACGTTCATGATGATTCGTGGGGGTAAAAAAAATAGCTGTCCTGTAATTATTTCAAGCTCAGATTCTACCGATCATTTTGAAATGTATATCCATCAGGGTGCCGACTACGTTATTCGTGGTGAGGGAGAAGCGACATTAAAGGAATTATTACTCTCCCTGGAAAGTGGCGGTGATATAAATACTATTCCGGGAATAGCTTATCGGAATGGGGATGAAATAAAAGTAAATATAGTACGGCCAGTTCTCCGCGATTTAGATTTATTACCACCCCCCGCTTGGGATTTAATTGATGTGGAATCGTATCGAGCAATTTGGAAAAAAAAGCATGGCTATTTTTCACTAAATATTGCCACCACAAGAGGCTGTCCATATAAATGCAATTGGTGTGCTAAACCTATTTATGGCAACCGGTACAATTCGCGTTCTCCTGAACAAGTTGTTGATGAAATTGAGTTTCTACTGAAAAAATTTCAGCCTGATCATTTTTGGATGTGTGATGATATTTTTGGACTGAAACCGAAATGGATTCAGCGGTTTTCTGATTTAGTCAAAGAAAGAAAACTTACCTTCAAATATAAAATCCAATCACGAGTAGATTTGTTGTTGGAAGAAAATACCATCCAAGCTTTAGCGGATTCGGGTGCGGAAACAGTTTGGGTAGGTGCGGAGAGCGGATCGCAAAAAATATTGGATGCTATGGACAAGGGTACTACCATTGTCCAAATATATGAAGCAACGCGTCAACTCAAATCAAAGAGTATCAGAGCAGCTTATTTTTTGCAGTTTGGTTATCTTGGTGAAACAATAGCGGATATCCAAGCTACCCTTAACATGGTGCTTGAAATGATGCCCGAGGAAATTGGCATCTCCGTCTCTTACCCCTTGCCAGGAACAAAATTCCATGATCTCGTGAAAAACGAACTGATTCAAAAACAAAACTGGACAGATTCAGATGACTTAGCCATGATGTACCAGAGCACATTCCCTGCTGCTTATTACAAAGTATTACACCGCTACATACACAGCCGTTATCGAATTAAGCGTGGATTGAATCAACTAAAGAAAAGAAAACTTTATCCGTTGCGCACCATAGCTTCTCTTTTTTATCACTGGCCGCTTTCAGTTCATCAGAAATACAAGCTTAATCATTTGAGTAATGCAGCCCGCTGAAGTTGACTTTGCCTCCATCAATAAAGCCTTTAGTAACCAATCTTATCATTTTGATGAAGATGATCTCAGCAATTCAATTCTTCAGGATTTGCGCAAACAAGTGTATAGCCACGTTGATCGCTTTCTTCCTGTTCAAAGCAAAATATTGGAGTTGAATGCCGGAACGGGGATCGATGCATTACGTTTTGTTGTTGGTGGACATACCATTCATGCTATTGATCTATCCGATGGAATGATTCAACAGTTACGCAAGAAAGTTTTTGATCATCAACTGGAGGGCAGAATGAGTGTTCAGCAGCTTTCATATTTAGAGTTAGAAAATGTAGAAGGAAGGAATTACGATTTTGTATTTTCTAATTTTGGGGGATTAAATTGTATTCCGAATTTAAGGGAAGTGGTAAAGTCCTTGCCTGCCGTTCTACGCCCGGGAGGATGGGTAACTTTTGTCATCATGCCACAGGTTTGCATTTGGGAGATTTTGACTGTGCTTAAGGGAAACCGAAATGCTTTTCGTAGATTTAATAGGGGAGGCGTGATGGCTCATTTGGAAGGTCAATATTTCAGAACATGGTATCATTCGTTCGCTTCGGTAAAAGAAGTAATGGGGAAGGAATTTAGGTTTGTGTGTTCAGAAGGATTGGCTTCGCTTTCGCCTCCTCCTTATGCGTTGAGGTTTGAAAAAAATCATGAGAGCTTATACAAGACTCTTCGGTCTTTTGATTCCGTTTTCAGAAATCATTTTCCTTTTAATCGGTGGGCCGATCACATAATTGTCACTTTCCAAAAGCGATGAGGGTATTGAATCGCTCATCAAAACTGCTCCAACTAAATGAAATTCTTTAATACAATTGTTAAGCCGGCTTTCAGGATACTTAGTCCTTCCTATCGAAAAAAAAGTGTCATTATTATTTTTTTGATGATCTTACAAGCCTTCCTGGATTTCTTAAATATTACAGCTTTTTTTCCTCTTCTTGCTCTTATCTCGAAGCCGGATGCATTCACTACTCTTTCCTGGCTTCAGCCCCACATTGCAAACTATTCTCATTCTGAATTGATCCTACTGCTGACAGCAGCGATATTAATTTTCACCACATTGAAAAGCCTTATTGTCTGGAAAATCACTGTCACAAATTCAAACTTTGTGTATGATGTTGCTCATGATATTTCATTGCGCGTAATGGCGAGTCAACTGCGCTCCAGTTACCTGAAATACATTCAATCAGATTTTAGTAAGGAAATGAACCGAGCTTCGAATTTGCCATTGGCATTTGCGAATAATGTGATCATCTCGTTGACAACGTTGGTTTCAGAAGGGATTGTAAGCATGCTCATAGTAATAGGCATAGCGTTTGTGAATTTTAAATTGGTTCTTTCACTACTTTTTATTCTTATTCCTTTGGGATTGATTTATATGCTCAATCGGAAGAAGATAAAGAAAATTAGTAACGAGATTAAAGTTAAATATCCAGAATCAATCAAGCGAGTCTTACAAACTACAGAAGGGTGGCCCGAAATTAAGACAAACCAAAAGGAGGCTTACTTTTTTAATAGGTTTAAAAAGGTAAGTCATGAACTTTCAAAAGTCTTTTCTACAGATCACACCACTCAAGTTTATTCATCGCGCCTGATTGAACTTTTTACCACGCTAATAGCTTGCGCCATCATTTTTTGGTCTGTGATTTCCCAACAAGAATATCACAACACGTTGCTATTATTGGCAATATATGTAGGCGCCAGTTTTCGATTATTACCTTCTATAAATAGAATACTTAATGCATTACTACAGATAAAGGGTCATGAATATTTATTGGATGAACTTAAATCAGCAGAAAAGTCTGAGGGGTTTGTTGGGAACAGTAGTAACTTAACTAAATTGTATTTTAAAGAATCCATTTTGCTTGATAATATTTCGTTTTTCTACCCTGGAAGAGAACCTTTATTTAAGGGCATTCAATTGAAAATCAAGAAAGGCAAAAAAGTTGCTTTAATAGGAAAGTCCGGGGATGGTAAGACTTCGTTGCTATTAATTCTTTTAGGGATTCTGCAAGCTTCGTCAGGGAAGGTGGTAGTGGATAACAAAGAATTGGCCGACAATACCAATCCTCAATATGGGTCATTATTCAGTTATGTTTCTCAACAACCTTACATATTGGATGCGTCTATAAAAGAGAATGTGGCGTTTGGAATACAGGCTGACGAAATTGATTTAAACAGAATGTATGAGGCTCTCCATCAAGCCGAACTTTTTACTTTAGTTGACGGCCTGTCTGAAAAGATTGAAACTCAAATCGGTGAAAAGGGAATTCGGTTATCGGGTGGCCAACGACAGCGTCTTGCCATTGCGCGGGCACTCTATGCCAATCGAGAGATTTTAGTTTTAGATGAAGTCACCAATCAGTTAGATAAAGAGACAGAGTCAGGAATCATTCAAACCCTCCAAAAGATCGCGCAACAAAACAAGACTATTTTGATGGTAACTCATCACCGTGAGTTATTGCCATTGTTTGACCGGGTATTGAAATTGGAAAACGGAAAGTTGGTGGATGTCACGGTAGAAATAAGACTGTAGATAAAGCTCTTATAACAGAGCCAAGCGGATTGGTGAAAATAT
Source organism: Cytophagales bacterium (assembly GCA_043757225.1). Classification (GTDB taxonomy): domain Bacteria; phylum Bacteroidota; class Bacteroidia; order Cytophagales; family Cyclobacteriaceae; genus ELB16-189. The sequence goes on from JAYVPS010000082.1 coordinate 5,753, forward strand.
GCAGCGTGTTTCTGGATCAAACTTATAGAGATGGGGAGTTAGTAGTTGGTGATGATGAGTATAACTTTTTGATCTCCTCGCTGGTCCACTGAATAGGGTGAGCCTTCGCCCAAGCGTTGGCATTTTTTCTAATTTCAAGTAGTTGGCTAGGATTGTTCAATAACCTTATTACTTGTTTAGCCAGCCCCTTAAAGTCCTTGACTGATACTGAAACACAACATTCCGGTAAATCGTAAAGTAGCCCCACCTTTGTTCCACAAACAATTACGCCTGCACTCATTGCTTCTGTAACCACTTCACTTTGCCCTTCTGATAAAGAGGTGTGAAGCATAATGTCAGCACGATGGTAGTAAGCAGGCAGGGCTGCATAAGGTACAGGTTGAACAAAAGTAACTTTACTCTGCAGCTCCAGTTGTGTGGCAAGTTGCTTGACTTGTATCGTTAAGGAGCCTGTACCAATAATGGTAAGGTGAGAAGGTCGCTGATCGCTAATAATTTTAAACGCTTTCAATAATGTTGATTGATCTTTTACAGGACTTAAGTTTGCGATGTGAAGAAATTGAACAGGGTTACTTAACGGCTTCTCCCGAAAAGAAAAAAGAGTAGTGTCAATTCCCCAAGGGATTATCTTCATTTCACGCCTTAGCTTGTATTGCAAATAATTTTTCAACAAAAATTTGGTTAACAAAGTAACTTCATCTGAGTTTTCTAACGTCCAAAATATCAACTTTCGCGAAAGCCAATGCCTTAATTCACCATATCCAATTTCCGGCAGGTTAGCTGCATCTCCGCCTAAGACACTTACTATACTTTTAATCCTAAATAGTTTACCTAACACGACAGCAAGAAGCCCACTGGGTAACGCCCAAAATCCGTGAATAACCGTAAACTTATTTTTTTTATGATGCTTGCGGAAGGTGAAAAAAAGTTGGATACTTTTAATAACCGAATTTCTTGAAGGAATGCTTATAAGCTTAAACCCTTTCGCTTGATAATCAGAATTTATTTTGAATAGAGAAAAAACGGTAATCGAATACTCCTTTGAAAGCAACTTTACTAACTGTTCCAACACAGGAATACCCATATTATTTGCTCCAGTACCAATGCCTCCGGGAATAATGATGGCGATATATTTTTTTGACTTCTCCATTTATCGCTTCACTGCCGCCAGTATTCTATTGGCGATCGCTGTAAATGATAAGTTAGATTCAAACAGTTGCCGGGTTTTATTGTGTTGGACTTCGCGATCCAGCAAAAGACTCGCCTTCAGAGCGCGATGTAATTCGCCCTCATCACCGGGGGAATAAAGTATTCCGCATTCTTCATCATTGGTCATCCAGTTAAAGGAAGGGATATTGGTTAATATAGGAATACAACCACAAGACATGGCCTCGCACACGGCTATTCCGCTTCCTTCGTAATGAGATGTAGAGATTATAAAATCCGAACTGTTAAACCAATATAATAGATCGTGATGAACGATCGATCCTACCCATATTATTTGTAAAGAATTTTGAACGAGCTCCGCAATTTGTTTTTCTAAATGGCCACCTTTGAAAATAATGTAAAGTCTGACGGATGGGTTTTCAAGCGAAAATCTTTTGAACGCTTTTACTAACGTGGTTGGGTCTTTGTTCTCATCCATTCGGCCAACCCACAAATAAATTAAATTTCCTGATACGTTGGTTCTTCTCCTTGATTCGATTCTATCAACAGGAAAAAATGTAGAAGAAGCCTCCATTATTTCATGTATTTTATCAATGGATTTTATTTGGTTGGCCTTCACCCAGGGCAAGGCCATCTGACGAGAAACAAAAAAATATCCTTGAATAAAAAGATCAGCCAATTGTTGAATCCTATCCTTAAGAAACCGCTGAGGTTTTTCGGCATGATGCTGAACGAAAATCCTGATCCCTTTTCTTATCTGCAATTTCAGCCACAAGATTTGCCATCCCCAATGCAATCCATGGACTACTATTATTTCTGGTTTCAGATTTTTAGCGTACACATGAAGCGACCAGGGAAATATTAGTTGAAAAAAATTTCTCTTAAGAAAATGATACTCCACTCCACGTTGCTTTACAACTCCTGTATAGTGCAGGCAATGAATACTCTTAACGATATTGTCCTTACTCAATTCATTCAGTATTCCTGTGAAAAAGTCGATTTCATCCAGCCATTTATTGGGTTCAGAAGACTTAACCCTGGCGTATGACAGGTGAATTATTGTCATCGTAGAAGTAGGTGCGTTTCAAGACCCTTGTTATCTCTCCATTGCGCATAATATTGATTTATATGTGCTAACGAAGTAATTTCTTTTATCTTATTACAACTTACCACTTTATAAATCAGTATGCGATGAATGCCTATATCAAAGCTGTTTATCAATTCCAACTCACGATAGAGCCCTACTCCTTTTGGGAGGGGATATCGAAAGATTTTAGAAAGCTCTTGCGCTAAATTAAAATTCTCCTTTTCATGCATTTTTAGCATGTGGTTTTTCCCATGCTGATAGGCAGTCTGAAATTCGAGAGCCTCTATTTCTGAAATGACTACTTTTTTATTCTGTTCAACTTGCCTACAGGCTTCTGCACCAATGCGAAGAGAACTGATATAAAAGTCATT
>JAYVPS010000083.1:0-8372 GCA_043757225.1 Cytophagales bacterium
TGAAGTAAATTTTGAAACGGATGCAGAAGAAGTGATGATCCAATATTCGTTTGGCAAAATTATTTGGGTTGGCAATACGGCAGTAGATGTACCATCAGATAGCTTCCAGCCATTGAGGTCAATTGGGTTGTTGCTTCGATTATAGATTTCAATAAACTCGGCATCGGGCATCCCGACTTGCGGAGAAGGGTCTGCGAAAATTTCGCTTATAATCAGGTCTTTGTTTTTCGTTGGAATCGCTTGAAAGAATAGAAAAATCTGATTCGTGCTGCTCGTTGCGTTGCCAAATAAATCCTTAATTCCCGAAAGAGTAAGTTGGTTTTGAATACCGTTCGGGAAAGCTTGTGAGAAAATAAGATTTACTGTTTTTTGGTCAGGTTGTAAGACCGCTGTCGTTGGATTGCCCAGTCCGTTATTTGCATTATAGTTTGAGATTAGCTGAGAAGAAACAGGATCAAGGTTTTCATTGAAGAGGAGATTAAGTTCTGTTGAAGAAACAACCGTGCTAGAATTTAGAATAGGCGGTGAGTTATCTAAAATAATATTGCCAACATAGAAATTGCCAAATGAATGTTTTTGGAAAAAGCTGGTAGTTGATTGAGTGATCCTAATCCCAAAAAAACTGCTGGCAGTAAAAGAATTATCATTTGCTGTTCCTTCCGAAACATATACGTTCCCTGTTCCGGTATTATCGCGCTCCAATTTCCAAAGGTTGGAGGCATCGCGAGTCACTTTAATTTTTAATGTATTGTTGGAAGTGTTTGTCACCCCATCAGTTCCGTTAATCAAAATAGAGTTTACCCCTGCGCTACTTTTGTAGAGGCTGATTTCATCGGGCGTGCCGCCAATGCGCACGAAGTAGCCGTTGGAAGATGTCATGGTGGCGTTGGAAGAAGTTAAAAATACATCTACAAAATTCGCACTTGAAGTATTGAACTGAAGATTTACGTAAAATTCCCACTGGGCATTTAGGGTTTGCGTGGACGGGATGCTAATTGAAAATGTAGCATTGGCTATTGTCGAGTTGGAGCGCAGACGGTTGCTAATGACAGTCCAGTTGGAAGCAATATCGGGAGTCCACGTTGGATTGGAGGTATAGTCGCCATCAGAAAAATTGTCATCTAACTGACCCCAACAAACGGGTGCAGAAAAAAGTATTAATCCAAGAGTGAGAAAAGCCCTCATAATATAATCAAAAATACTATTTTTGTGGTTCTTAAAAATCAATAGGAAAATGAAAATCGCGATAGTAGGGGCCACTGGTTTAGTGGGTCAAGAAGTTTTGAGGGTGCTGGAAGAGCGCCAGGTTGAATTTGATGAATTGTATTTAGTGGCTTCTGCCAAGTCGGTAGGGCAAAAAATAAAGTTTAAGGGGAAGGAATATTCTATTATAGGTATGGAAGCAGCCGTTGAACTGGCTGCAGATATTGCTATTTTTTCTGCTGGTGGAAATACCTCTTTGGAGTGGGCTCCTAAGTTTGCAGAGAAGGGAACGATTGTGATCGATAACTCTTCTGCATGGAGAATGGACCCAACAAAAAAACTAATAGTGCCCGAAATCAATGGGCATGTTTTAAAAATCGATGACCGTATCATTGCAAATCCCAATTGCTCTACCATTCAAATGGTGATGGCACTTGCACCGTTGCATTTAAAATACAAAATCAAACGTATCGTGGTTTCTACTTATCAATCTGTAACAGGTACCGGCAAAGACGCGGTGCAACAGATGATGGAAGAGCGTCAGGGGATTACCAACGGCATAAAAGTGTATCCGCATAAAATTGATATGAATGCGTTGCCACACATCGATTCATTCCTCGACAACGGATACACCAAAGAAGAAATGAAGATGGTGCATGAGACCAGAAAAATTTTGGAAGATCAAACAATTGGCGTTACCAGTACCACGGTGCGTATCCCAACAATTGGTGGACACTCAGAAGCAGTGAATGTAGAATTCTACCAAGACTTTGATTTACAAGCAGTGCGCGAAATCCTTGAAGAGACACCTGGTGTTATTGTTCAAGATGATGTAAAAAACAACATTTATCCCATGCCTATTAGCGCTCATGGAAAAGATGAAGTATTTGTAGGTCGATTGCGGAGAGATGAATCTCAACCGAAGACATTAAACATGTGGATTGTCTCCGATAACTTACGCAAAGGTGCGGCTACTAATGCGGTGCAGATCGCTGAGTTTTTGATGGAGAAGAGTTTGGTAACGGATTTATAATAGAGTTTAGGAATAGGCCCTTGTGTTTGTGGAAGCGCAAAATAGCCTTTACCTTCGCAAAAAAATAAATTAACCTTTATGGAAATTGTTAAAAAATATTGGTGGGTAGGCGCTTTGGGCGTTCTCGTTTTTTGGTTTATCGGCATGTACAATGGCATGGCTGGAAAAGACCAAGTAGTAAAAAGTGCTTGGGGTGATGTAGAATCAGATTATCAACGGAGATCTGATTTGATTCCTAACTTGGTGAACACGGTAAAAGGCTATGCTAATTTTGAACAAGAAACATTAACCAAAGTAATTGAAGCACGTGCAAGTGCGACACAAATTAAAATAGACGCCTCTAAACTGACGCCCGAAAATATGGCGGCCTTTCAACAGGCACAGAGCGGGCTAAGCTCTTCACTCGGCAGGTTATTGGCTGTCGCAGAAAATTATCCTGACTTGAAAGCCAATCAAAACTTCCTTGATTTGCAGGCGCAATTAGAAGGAACAGAAAATCGTATCTCAGTAGCTCGTAAGCGTTTTAATGATGCTGTTCTGGGCTTCAATACAGCTATTGTTGGCTTTCCTCGATCAATCGTTGCAAGCATTGGAGGATATACAGAAAAAGGATACTTCAAGTCAGACGCTGGCGCTGAAAAAGCACCTACTGTCAAGTTCTAAACAAAACCTATACTAATATCTAAATTTAGAATACTATGAAAACAAGAATCTTGATTGCCTTAATTGCTGGATGCATTGGGTCAATGTCTATTTCAAAAACGTATGCACAATTTTCAGCTGGTGTCGAATTGGGGTTACCAATGGGTAATTTCTCGGACATTGCCAATGCCGGCTTTGGTGCTTCCATTCGCTATGAGTCTAGTATTAATGATAAGTTAAATTGGACAGGTGCGATTGGTTATTTATCGTTTGGCGGCAAAAATTTTACTAGCGGCAATGTCACTATCCCATTCGGTAATTCTTCTATAGTGCCTTTAACAGGAGGCATTAAATATTATTTTTCAGAAGCGAATAATGGGTTCTATGGATCTGCCGATTTGAGCCTGAATTTTATTTCTTATTATACCTACACGCTTAACAGCGGCAATGGTGGAGGTTACAATACTATCTCGGTGAGTGAATCTAAATTTGGGTTAGCCCCTGGTATAGGTTACAGAACCGGGAACTGGGATTTTTCAGGGAAGTTTAACATAATCTCTAACCTCAATTATTTCGGATTGCGCGTAGCATATATTTTTGGAACTAAATAGTAGCTGCTTTCTCATAAAAAAAGCCCTGCGATTCGCAAGGCTTTTTTTTAGTGGCTTTAACATCCGACTTGTTACTTGGTAGGAGTCTTTTTTACTTCACGCTTCTCATAACTTTCTATCACATCGCCAACATTCATATCGTTGAAATTCTTGATACTCACACCGCAATCAAATCCTGATTTAACTTCTGAAGCATCGTCCTTGAAACGTTTAAGAGCTGTCATCTCACCTGAGTAGATAACAATACCGTCACGGATAAGGCGTATCGGGTTATTGCGCTTGATGTACCCATCGGTAACCATACAGCCGGCCACAGTACCAACTTTTGTAATTTTAAATACCTCACGTATTTCAGCATTTCCAACAATCACCTCTTCAAACTCTTTCTCTAACATACCATCCATGGCAGCTTTAATCTCATTGATTGCATCGTAGATGATAGAATACAAACGAATTTCTATTTCTTCATTCTCGGCAAGTCTTCTGGCCGAAGAGGAAGGGCGAACCTGGAAGCCAATGATGATCGCATCAGATGCCGAAGCCAACAATACATCGGATTCAGAGATTTGACCCACTGCTTTGTGAATAATGCTCACCGCAACTTTCGGTGTGGTAAGTTTCAGCAATGAGTCTGACAAAGCTTCAATGGATCCATCCACATCACCTTTTATAATTACATTCAGTTGTTTGAATGAACCGATCGCTAAACGCCTTCCGATTTCATCCAGCGTGATGTGCTTTTTGGTGCGAATGCTTTGTTCACGCAAAATTTGACTGCGCTTGTTGGCAACCTCACGAGCTTCGCGGTCGCTCTCCATAATTTGGAATTTTTCACCCGCTTGAGGTGCACCATCTAATCCCAAAACTTGAACGGGAGTAGAAGGGCCAGCTTTTTGAATTTTCTTCCCAGTATCGTCAAACATTGCTTTCACGCGCCCATAGTTAGAGCCCGCCACCATCACATCACCAACATTCAGCGTTCCCGCCTGCACCATCAATGTGGTTACATAGCCACGACCTTTGTCGAGCTCAGCCTCAATGATGGAGCCTACTGCTGATTTATTCGGATTAGCTTTCAGATTTAGAAGCTCTGCTTCTAAGAGAACTTTCTCCAATAGATCTTCAATACCAACACCGGTTTTTGCAGAGATGCCCTGGCTCTGGTATTTACCGCCCCAATCTTCTACTAAAATATTAATTTTCGAAAGTGATTCTTTAATTTTTTCAGGATTAGCTGTATTTCTATCAATTTTATTAATGGCAAAAATGAGTGGCACACCCGCTACTTGGGCATGGTTGATTGCCTCTTTTGTCTGAGGCATAACATCGTCATCGGCAGCGATTACAATAACAGCAATATCGGTAAGCTTGGCTCCACGGGCACGCATGGCGGTAAATGCTTCGTGACCTGGTGTATCGAGAAAAGCAATCTTATTTCCGCTCTTCGTGATTACATCATATGCGCCAATGTGCTGAGTAATTCCACCCGCCTCAGAAGCCGTTACTTTTGTATTGCGAATAAAGTCGAGTAGCGAAGTTTTTCCATGGTCAACGTGGCCCATGATGGTAACAATCGGTGCGCGTGGCTGTAAATCTTCTTCCGCATCCTGTTCTGCATTGGCCTCATCTTCTTCTTCGGTAGAAGCGAACTGCACCTCGAAACTAAACTCATCTGCGATAACAGTAATAGCCTCAGCGTCCAATCGTTGATTGATAGATACGAACATGCCCAAGCCCAAACAAGTTGAAATTACATCGTTCACAGATACGTTCATCATAGAAGCCAAGTCGTTGGCAGAAATGAATTCAGATACTTTCAATATTTTAGATGACTCCTGTTCCTTTTGTAGTCTTTCTTCTTCGGCTTCAGAAATAGCTTGGCGTTTTTCTTTTCTGTATTTGGCACCCGTGAATTTCTTTTGCCCACCACTTAATTTGGCTAATGTAGCCCGAACCTGATCTTGTATTTCTTTATCAGTTGGCTCTGGCTTAGGGGTGCGCACAAAAGGCTTTTGGGGTTGGCCTTGGTGAGGACGAGGGCTATGACTGTGACCATGATTAGGGCTATGGCTGGGACTTGAGCCAGAGCCACGTTGTTCATTGGCATTAGGCAGACGCTTGCGCGGACGCTTCTGCGCATTTGTTTTTGAAAGATCAGAAGATGCTACCGGTTGGGTTTTCTTTTCCGCGGGCAGCTCTATTTTGTGTAAAACTTTTAGACCCTGTAGCTTTTCTGCTTTAGCTTTGATCAGTTCCAACTCAACAGGCTTTTCGGCAATGGACACTTTTGGAGCTTCAATAATTTTTTCCTCGACAACCGCCTTTATCTCTTCAGGTTCGATTATTATTGGCTCTTTTTTCGGTTCTTTCTTTGTTTCTTTTTTCGACTCTTTCGTTAAGTCAATTTTGCCCAATACTTTGATTCCCTCAAGCTTGGTTTTTTCAACCTCAACCTTTTCAGGCTTTGGTTCTGTTATAATTTCTATGTTAGGTTCTTCTTTGTGCTTAATAATATCCTTAGAGCCCAGGTTTTTTATAAGGACATTCTCTTCTTCATCAACTTTTTTACGATGAGTTTCAGGTTCTGATTTTCGAACTAAATTTTCAACCACGGGTTTGATACCAATGGTCAAGCTAGAAGCCTCTAACTTTTCTGATGCAGAAGAAGCATATTCTTTAGCGAGCATGTTAAATTGCTCTGGCGAAAGTTTGGCGTTAGGGTTATTCTCTACCACAATTCCTTTTTTGGATAAAAAGTCCAAAATGGTATTGTGACCCACATTTAACTTGCGGGAAGCTTGCCCTAGCCTTATCGATTTTTCTTCTGCCATGCTCAAATATCTGCTATTTTATTGATTTAATTTGGCACCTGGCGCGTTAGAAGCAGTCAGACGCACTTAATATTATACCTATTCAAATTCTTTCTTCAAAACATTTAATACCGCCTCTGCGGTTTCTTCTTCCAAGTCAGTTCTGCGTACAATTTCTTCTTTGTTCAAATTTAATACGCTCTTGGCGGTATCCAATCCTATACGCTTTAGCTCATCAATCACCCAGCTTTCAATCTCATCACTAAATTCTTCCAAGTCAACATCTTCCTCTGCTACTTGTGTATCATTTTCACGGAACACATCGATTTCCATACCTACCAACCGGCTAGCAAGCTTAATGTTTAAGCCACCTTTACCAATAGCCAGAGAAACCTGGTCTGGTTTAAGGTACACGGCAACTCGGCTATTCTCTTTGTCAATTTTAATTGACACCACCTTGGCCGGACTCAACGCACGCTGAATGTACAGCTCCAAATTTTCTGTATAGTTGATTACATCAATATTTTCATTCTGCAATTCCCGCACTACGGCATGAATGCGGGAACCCTTCATTCCTACACAAGCGCCTACCGGATCAATACGATCATCATACGATTCTACAGCTACTTTCGATCGTTCGCCAGGTTCACGAACTACTTTTTTAATGGTGATCAAACCATCGTATACCTCGGGTACTTCTTGCTCAAATAAGCGCTCTAGGAAAACCGGTGATGTGCGAGACAAAATAATTTTTGGGCTGCCATTCACCATATCTACTCTGTGCACGATGGATTTTACATTTTCGCCTTTGCGATAACGGTCTTTTGGAATTTGTTCGTTTCGAGGGATGGAGATTTCATTTCCATCGGCATCAATCAATAAAACTTCACGGCTTAGCACTTGGTACACCTCTCCAGTGATTACTTCGCCAACAATGTCTTTGTATTTTTGATAGACGATATCTTTTTCTAAGTCTTTTACTTTTTGAATGAGTGTTTGACGAGCCGTAGTTACTGCCCTACGGCCGAAATCTTCCAGATGAATTTCTTCTGCGACTTCTTCACCAACTTCAAAATCAGGTTCAATTTTTTGAGCTTCCGCTAATCCGATTTTGTCATGATCCCAAATATCTTCGGAATCATCGTCTACGATCTCACGAAAGCGCCAGATTTCCAAATCTCCTTTATCGGCATTGACGATGATGTCAAAATTGTCGTCCTCAACGTATTTCTTTTTTATCATATTCCGGAATACATCTTCCAGAATACGAATCATGGTAGGTCGGTCGATATTTTTTTGTTTGGCAAAATCGGCAAACGATTCAATAAGTGTTGAGGTATCCATACGGGTTGCTATTTAAAAGAAGCGATTACTATTGTTTTTTCTATGTCTGTAAAAAGTATCTCCAGGTTCTTCAATTCTTTCTTTTTCCCTTCTTCAACGGTTAAAGTAATTTTGTCTTCATCTGCTTCTGCCAGCTTGCCAACGAGCATAGTTTTATTCGCCAAGTGAACCTTTATCGAGCGACCTAGATTAGCATAATACTGTCTTTTTAGTCTAAGCGGATGATCTAACCCTGGTGTGCTAACCTCCAAACGGTATGCGTCTTTTATTAAATCCATCGTTTCCAGCTCTTCAGAAAGTTTGTGGCTTAATATGGCACAATCGTCAATAGTAATGCCTTTGTCTCCATCTAAAATAACCGAAATAGTGGTCGGCAGGTGTTTAGAAATAAATACCCCCACGATAAAATGAGCGGGGTTAGCTAAGTTAGCTCCTGCGATATCCTTAATTTTTTGGTTTAAATCCATCATACTGTCGATAAACAAAGAGGGGACTTGCGGTCCCCTCTAGTCTATTTTTAAGAAAGTGATGCAAATGTAATCGATTTTTATTTTATAACAAATATTTGTGTTATTTCACCGCTACTAAATATCTATATGTCAGTAGTTAAGTACCATAATCTTATTTTATTTCTGAGTGCCGGAATTCTCTTTTCCTGTGGCGATAGGAAGCCAAAAGAAGAATCTTCTTCCCCAATACGTATTGTGCAAGTACCCAAGTTCAATCCCG
>JAYVPS010000084.1:0-2279 GCA_043757225.1 Cytophagales bacterium
TGGTGTTGCGGGCGAGGAGAGAGGGCAGGTTCACCAACAAGATGAAACGAGGGGTGTGACTTGAAAGTGCAGAGTGCTTGTTGGTGAAGAACACCAAGGCAGAGCGGTGGAAGGATTTGGTAAAAAAGTTTTTGCTTCGAATACTCAAAACAATTACTTTCAATAAAAAATTATGAAAAAAATATTCATTTGTGTACTTCTTACACTTTGCATAAACGGCTACTCTCAACTGAAACCTGCCCGCCTCATTGTGCGTGGCGATGACATGGGTTTCTCGCATTCAGGCAACGAAGCTTTGATAAAGTGCAGTGTGGCTGGCATTCAAACAGCTATTGAAATCATTGTGCCTTCGCCTTGGTTTCCTGAAGCCATTAAGTTATTGAAGGAAAATCCTACTATTGATGTGGGCGTTCATTTGGCTCTAACAAGCGAATGGGATAATGTTAAATACAGGCCTCTCACCAATTGCCCAAGTCTGGTCAATCAAGATGGTTATTTCTTTCCGTTCATCTTCCCAAACAAAAATTATCCTGGTCAGGCATTGATGGAAAACAAATGGAAACTTGAAGACATTGAGAAAGAATTTCGGGCACAAATCGAGATGGCTAAAAAGTACATACCCACTGTTAGTCACCTATCAGGCCACATGGGCTGTCATAGGCTTACACCAGAAGTGAAAGAATTGGCAAAAAAATTGGCTGTTGAATACAAACTTGATATTGATTTGGAGGAGCTAGGCGTTAAACATGTTGGTTATAAAGGTGATAAAGAAACGATAGTAACTAAGTTGAAGAGCTTCTCTGCCATGCTTGATGACCTCAAGTCAGGAGAAACGTATTTATTTGTAGATCATCCAGGCATCAACACTCCCGAGCTACAAGCCATTCATCATATTGGTTATGAAAACGTAGCTGCCGATCGGCAAGGTGTTACTGATCTATTTACCAACGAAGAAATTAAATTGTTAATCAAAAAGAAAAATATTCAATTGATTAGCTACGCTGATTTAAAAAAGAAATGAAATGTTTGTTAATTAAAGTGTAAGACCGTTAGTTACGAGACGTCATTGCGAGGCACGAAGCAATCCCAACTCATTTCTAAAATATATTTAAAAATAATAACTGCTAACATTACCAACCACCAACTACTTATGAAAAAATCACTCTTATTATTATTATTCGTTTCCACTTCATTATTCTGCGCTGCTCAACCAAGCATCATTAAAGAAAGTTTAAAAATCAAAAGCAGTATTCTCGGTAAAGAGGTAGAGTATAGCCTGTATCTGCCTGCCGATTATACTTCCCGAAAATTTCCCGTTTTGTATTTGCTGCATGGCTTTGGCGATGACGAAACAGGCTGGACCCAGTTTGGTGAAGTAAAGCATATTGCGGATACGCAAACAGAAAAAGGTGAAATGACACCCATGATAATTGCTATGCCTGATGGTGGCATTAGCTGGTACATAAACAGTGCGGATGGCAAAGCCAAATACGAAGATTTTTTCGTGAAAGAATTTATTCCTTTTGTCGATTCAACTTACAGAACCAGAACAGAAAAACGGTATCGTGCAATTGCAGGTTTATCGATGGGTGGCTTTGGCACAAGCATAATGGCGATGAAGCATCCCGATTTATTCGCGGCAGCCGCACCGTTAAGTGCAGGGGTTTTTACTATCGAAGAAATTGTTGCCATGCCAGACGAAAACTGGGCACGTGCTTTCGCGATTCCTTATGGTAAAGATTTAAAAGGCAAGGATAGAATTACCGAACACTACAAGAATAATTCTATTTTAGACATTGTGGCCAAGTCAAGTTTAGATGAATTAAAAAAAGTGCGCTACTACATTGATTGTGGCGACAAAGATTTTTTGATTAAAGGCAACATGGCCTTGCACGCTGCTTTAATTGATAAAAAAGTTCCTCACGAATTTCGTGTGCGTAATGGCGTACACAACTGGCCTTATTGGAGAACAGCCCTGCCAGAGGTTTTTAGTTTTGTGAGCGAGAGTTTCCATCAGAATTGATAACTGGAGTAGCGCAATTATTTTTTTTAACCACAGAGACCACAGTGCTTGCATAGAAAAGTGCTGTGGTTCTCTGTGTTACCCTTGGTCAATTACCTTTCTGTTTACTATACCTTTTATTGGATCACATTCATTTTCTGGGGAGTAGCTTTATTGGACAAAAAGTTTTTCCAATCTAAAGAGGAAGAATTTTACATCTGTGACGCCTCTCAAATTAGCCCTGAAGCCTTTTATTTTAGAGTTAAAGGATTCAGCA
>JAYVPS010000085.1:0-8298 GCA_043757225.1 Cytophagales bacterium
CAAAAATAATATCCTTTAGAGCCACTACTTTGTATTGATCCAGTGTCCGTTCTACATCATTTTTGTTGATGTAACCACTCTTGTTTCTGGCTTCGAAGCGTTCGCCTCGATATTCTAAGTCGTAGCCGGCCATCGAGCGAGGCTCATTGACGAACAATAAGAGATTATCTCTGTTGAATTCAGTGGGCAGCTCTTTGGAGATCAACATGCCTGAGCTATTAAGCGAAACAATTCTTGAATAACCCGCAGAAAACATAACTCCTATCAGCATCAGTCCTACGCCAATGTGAGCAACGGCACCACCTGATAACCTTGGGTTGATTTTTAAGACTGTGATCAAAACTTTTATATTCGATACGATGAGGTAAATCCCCGCGAAGGTGATAATGAGATAGGGAATGTTATAAATCTTCGCAACAGCAATGACAAGGGCAAAGAGAATGAGTGTTACCATGAGCGGTGTTATCATCTCACTCTTTAATTTTTGCTTGTCGATTTTTTTCCACCAAAAAAATTGACCTGTTCCTGAAATCAAAGCAACAGCAACACCAAACCATAATTGAAATTTGGAGTAGAACTCAATTTGATTTGCGGGGGGTGCTAGGTTGGAATCAATGCCAACCAACGAAACCAATTTATTCCATACAGGAATGGAGGTGGGGAGAAGAACCTGAAAACCCATCAAACACAAGACAGTAGCGCCTAAGAATATCCAATACTCTTTAGAATAGACAGATGCTTCCTGGTCAGAGGATGGTATGTTCTTCCATCGGATAGCGGATAGCACAATGGCGGCAATGGTGAAGAAGAGCAGATATATCAGTAACTGCCCCGAAAGACCTAGATCTGTAAAGGAATGAACAGAAGCCTCTCCCAAAATTCCGCTTCGGGTTAAAAATGTTGAATATAGAATCAGCACGAAGACGGCAATCACTAAAATGATAGAGGCTTTAAGTGAAGTCTGACTGTTCTTGTACGAAATCATCGTATGAATGGAAGCAACCATGACCAACCAAGGAACATAGACTGCATTCTCCACAGGATCCCAATTCCAATAACCGCCAAAGTTCAAGGTTTCGTAAGCCCAATAGCCGCCCATTAAAATTCCTAAGCCAAGGATAGCTCCTCCTAAAATAGTCCAGGGTAATGCGGGCTTGATCCATTCCACATATTTTTTTGCCAAAGCCCTGCCATACAAAATGCAAATGGTACAAGTGTGAGAGCGAATCCTAAAAATAATGTGGGAGGATGGATGACCATCCAATAATTTTGCAATAACGGGTTGAGGCCGCTGCCATCTTTTGGGATAAAATCGGGTTGGAGTTTGAAGATGGGATCGTGGAGTGCATCGCGAAGCAAGATAAATGGAGAGCTCCCTAATTTGAAGTTAAAAATAACTACACCTAAAATCATGGAGGCCAGAAATGCCTGAACCAATCCGAAAACGACAAGCACCGGTGCCTCCCAGGCTTTTTGAGTGTTGATGAGAACGATTCCGATTACGGCTTGCCAAAAAATCCAGAGCAGAAAACTTCCCTCCTGGCCGTTCCAGAATGTGGAGATCAAATAATGCGTGGGCAGGTGCGAGTCTGAGTGACTGTAGGCATAGTGGTATTCAAAATAGTGCCTTTGGATAATGATAAAAAGGCTCACCACAATACCTAACATGGCAAGCGTGTGAAAGTAAAATGCAAAGCGCCCATTTTGCATCCACGACTTTTTCTTTTCTAAATCAATTTGTTGGGTAGCCTTGTAGTAAGAGAAAGCACTTGCCAAGGCAGCCACAAATGAAATAAGAACAGACAGGTGGCCTAGGTTGCCGATGAGGTAGTGCATTGAATATTACGATTTCAGATTTACGATGTAAGAATTTATGGACTGCGAAGCACTGTTAGTTTAATTAGTCAGCAACAGCTTGTAGCTTGAAACTTGAGACTCTCAAATTAAACTCCCGCATTCAACTTTTGTTCCTGATATTTTGATGGGCATTTCAGCAGTATTTTTTTTGCCACGAAAACATCTTTTTGATAGCCACCAATCACCACTATTTTTTCTGAGCGGGTAAAGTCAGGCGGCATAGGCTCGTTGTAATATACTTTTTGTTCTTTTTGTTTGTCGTCAATCAATGTGAATGAGAAGGAAAGGTTATCGGCACTTTTTTCAATACCTATAATGTTTCCTGAAGCATCTTTGGGCAAATCGCCCACCACATGAATTTGATTTGTATTCCCATTGGATGCTAACCGGTAAGCTTCATCAAAATTTACATAGGTACTGGCGTCTCCGGCCGTAGAAATAATGATTCCGATGGCAATAACAATAACGACAATAGCGAAGAGGTGTGATTTTTTCATATCAGTGCTGGCAAAGGACAGCAAAGGTAGGTGGAAAACTGGTAAAAGTACACGATCGGCTAAGGATAGAAGCGAATACCCCGCACCCCGCGCCTCGCGGGGGAGGAGTAGTAGCGGATAGCCTGACGCGAGCCAGCAGGGCATGGTGCTTGGAGGCGAGGGTAGCCGCAAATTAAAAAACAAAAGGAGTTGACCTTAGGATTTAATGATTGGTTTCTTTGAGGCGCTTTTCGAGGCTTGAAACTTTGCGGTCTATAAAAATAAGGTAACCGATTAGGCCCAGCAAAATGACCAAGACAATACTAACCACTACATATATTTTACCTTCAGAGCGCATGGTGTCGGCCATTTCTGCATCTTGTGCTTGCAGGTTGAAGCTCAGAAATAGGGTAAGTAAGCTTGTAATAGTTTTAGCGGCTTTTTTCTTCCAGTTCATAAATTTTTTCGTCTATAATTTTTACGCGGATTATCAGAGTGGAGATCCATGTGCCGATTAAAATCCAACCTAAAACAGCGGGGTAAAAAACCATTCGCATCTTGCTGTCGAGGTCGTACATATTGAAGCCCGGGTTTCCTCCATTGCCGGGGTGCATGGAACTTGTCATTCGCGGGATAATGAAAATGAGGGGAACCATAGCAGCAAAAGCAAAAATATTGTAGGCTGCGCTGAGTCTTGCTTTTTGTTCGTGATTGTTAATAGATCCTCGTAAAACGAAGTAGGCAAAGTAAACGAGCAAGGCGATAGCGGCTCCGTTTTGTTTGGGGTCGCCATGCCAGGGTGAACCCCAGGTATAATTTGCCCAAATCATTCCGGTTACAATTCCCATCAGCCCAAACACAAGCCCCACTTTGGCAAAAGAACCCGAGTAAGTATCGTTTATTATTGAAGGCGTTTTAAGATATCGGACAGCGTAGATGGTAGACACCAAAAACATAGCCACCATCCCAAACCACATTGGTACATGAAAATAAAGTGCGCGGATGGTTTCATTCACAATGTTCAATCGGGGTACATTGAATAAAAAACCACCGATTAGGGAGTACACTACTAAAAGAGTCCCAACAATTTTCCACCACGGTTTTGCCATAAAAGATTAGCTGCGCCAAATATACGGGAAGAGCAAATAGGACATAGCCGTTACAAGGCAATTAATTGCAAATAGGGTCAGCAATTCGTCATAACTGGCGCTTCGATCTAGCCCATCAATGCAATTTTTTGTTGCTTTGATTGCCAGAAGTAAAATAGAGATTACTATAGGGAAGCTCAGTACGGCCATTACCACGTTGCTGTTGCTTGCCTTGCCGGCAAGGCTTGAGAGCAATGTTAAAGAGGTTGCAAACCCCAAGGAAGTAAGGATGAGAATGATGGCAAAGAGAGGGATGTCTGCAATGGGATTGCCCAACAAAATGGTAAACAGGAAATAGCCAAAAAACCCAAGCAGCGAACACAAAACAAAGTTGTAGATGATTTTAGAAAGGATGACTGACTCAGGCGCAGCGATGGAGTAGTAATAGATATCCTGACCTTTTTTTTCACCGATAAAGCTTTTGGCAACGGTACTAACCGCGGTGTATAACATGGTAGCCCAAAAAAGAGCACTCCAAACTAATGGGCTAATCACATTTTGGTGGAGGCTGAAGGTGATGTAATAAATGAAAATGGTACTAAAGAGATATAGGGCTAATCCCGAGATAACGGACTTGCGTTTGAGTTCGAGCGTTAGCTCTTTAAGAAATAGGCGGTAAAGCACTAGGTTATATTTGCGAGGTACTTATTGAATTGGTAAAGCGCAACCAGAATATAGCCCAAACCTATTGCTATTAATATGCTAATAAAAATGATTTGCGCTTTTCCGGCACTGGTGGGTTCACTGAATTGAGTAAACCCATCTACTACCTCAAAATCAGATTGTATATAAAGTTTCCTCTCAACTTCCTGAGACTCTCTATAGATGGCAATATCCTGAGTATATATTTCGATTGGATTAGTAACCGCCTTATCACTTAAAATTACATTGTTAGACCCTTGCCTTGCTTGTTCTGCCATATTCTTATAGTTCGCATAAATCACCGCTTTTAGACTATCTAATTTTTGAGATTCTCGCGTTAGCTTTTGTTTACTGGCTAGGAGGTTATGCTTTGTAATTTCTATTCTTTTTTTTAAGTAATCATTGTTTCTAAAGTAATTGACAAGAGCGGTTTCAAGCTCGCGAACAACCGTTGGGTTGTACACCTTTACTGTTATCTCAAAGGCATGGCGGTTTTCAATTTCAATTCTTCTAATAATTTGTTCTACTACTTGACCATTCTTTTTGTCCAGCTGGGCGTTCTTGAGCTGCTCTTTTAAAACCTCCAGTTCAATAAGATCGGCTTCAGCAACAAAAGGTTTTGCTTGGAATTCCATTATGTTCTCGGCAAGGGAATCTGAAATGTGCAGAACAGAGATAAGGCCACTTTTATTTTGTTCTCCTGCCAGCAAATTCAATTTGATAATAGTATTATCAACAATTCTTTTATTTAAGTAATCGGAGCTCAAAATCATTGTAGTGGCGTAGAATTTCTTTTTTAGAAAGCTTGAATAAGAGAATCCAATGACAACTGCACTTATGATAAGCAAAGTAAATAGAGCTTTATTTTCTAGAGGGACTCTTCTGACAAGAGCCAAAAAGCGCATAATCCCCAGTCCAATACTTTTAAAAAAATCACCGATTTTTGAAAACAATACTCCTAAATCAATTTCATCAGAATTGCTTACTGGCTTTTGGGGTTCCGTCATAAGTAGATTTTTATATAATTTGGCAAATCTAAAGAGATTTGCTCTTCCTTTTATAGTTTTGCCATCAAATTCCTTTTGTGACTTCTAAGAGAGTATTAGTAACGGGAGCCGCAGGCTTTATCGGTTTTCATCTTTCTAAGCGATTTTTAGACGAAGGCTACAATGTTGTTGGTTTAGATAACCTTAATGATTATTACGATGTTGAGTTGAAGAAATCTCGGATTGAGATTTTGGCCGGAAGCAAAAATTTTACTTTTGAAAAACTTGATATAACTGACAAATCATCGTTGGAAAAAGTATTCGACCATAACAATTTTGAATTCGTCATAAATTTAGCAGCGCAAGCGGGTGTTCGATATTCGATTGAAAACCCTCAAGCCTACTTGCAAAGTAACATTGAAGGATTCTTAAATATTCTTGAAGCTTGCCGAAAATATCCTATAAAGCATTTAATATATGCATCTTCCGGTTCTGTTTATGGCTCTAATGAAAATATTCCGTTTTCAGTTCATAGTAATGTAGATCACCCACTTTCTTTTTATGCAGCCTCAAAAAAGGCCAACGAATTGATGGCTCACTCCTACTCGGTTCTTTACCAAATTCCCACAACAGGCTTACGGTTTTTTAGTGCCTATGGTCCTTACGGCCGACCAGACATGGCGCTGTTTATTTTTACGAAAGCAATAGTAGAAGGCAAGCCGATTGATGTATATAATCATGGTAAGATGAAGCGCGATTTCACCTATGTGGATGATATCGTTGAAGGGGTTTTTCAATTGCTATTGAAGCCACCGATTGCAAATCCGCTATGGGATAAAGTTAAATCGGACCCCGCCACCAGTTTTGCGCCCTATAGATTGTTTAATATTGGTAACAACAAAACGGTAGCGCTTTCTTATTACATAGAAATTCTTGAAAATAAATTGGGAAGAAAGGCGACTAAGAATTTTCTTCCGATGCAATTAGGCGATATTCCTGAAACGTGTGCTGATATTGATGACTTGATCAATGAAACCGGGTTTAAACCAAAAACTTCAATCGAAGAAGGAATTAGTAATTTTGTTGACTGGTATTTGGATCATTATAAGATAAAAGACTAAAAGTGGAGAAAATCGGAATAATTGGCCTAGGCTATGTTGGACTTCCTTTAGCGGTTGAGTTTGGAAAAATTCTTGAGGTAATTGGTTTTGATATTAATGAAGCAAGAATTGCCGAATTGAGAGACGGGTTTGACCGCACCTTAGAGGTTGATAAACAAGGATTAACAGCGGCTTCTAAATTATCGTTCTCTTCGAATATACAAGACCTGAGGGATGCCAATTATTTTATAATTACCGTTCCAACTCCTGTAGATCAATATAAAAAACCTGATCTAACGCCTTTAATAAAGGCTAGTGAGACAGTTGGCAAATCATTAAAGAAAGGCGATGTAGTAATTTACGAGAGTACTGTCTATCCGGGGTGTACAGAAGAAGACTGTGTTCCTATATTGGAAAAGTTTAGCGGGTTAAAGTTTAACGTTGATTTTTTCTGCGGCTATTCACCTGAACGGATCAACCCAGGGGATAAACAACACCGATTGCCAACTATTAAAAAAGTGACAAGTGGGAGTAATTCTGAAATAGCTGAAATGGTTGATCAGCTCTACAGAAAAATAATCAAGGCAGGAACATACAAAGCTTCTAGTATCAGAGTGGCGGAAGCTGCAAAAGTAATTGAGAATTCTCAGCGTGATATTAACATCGCATTTGTAAATGAGCTGGCCTTAATATTTGAAAGAATGGGAATTGATACTCATGAAGTACTTGAAGCGGCCGGTACAAAATGGAATTTTCTTCCTTACAAACCAGGATTGGTGGGGGGGCATTGCATTGGTGTTGATCCTTATTATTTAACCTACAAGGCAGATAGCTTGGGCTATTATCCTCAAGTAATTTTAGCGGGGCGAAGAATCAATGACAATATGGGCATTCATATTGCTAACCGAGTGATTAAATTGATGACGCAAAATGATTTGCCAGTAAAGAATTCAAAAATATTAGTGTTAGGAATAACTTTTAAAGAAAATTGCCCCGATATTCGAAATAGCCGCGCCATAGATGTTATTCGCGAACTCCAGAGTTTTGGAGCCGATGTAGAAGTGTATGATCCTCATGCGGACGCAAATGAAGTGAACCATGAGTATGGCCTGTCACTTATTAAGGAATTAAATAAAAAATATTCAGCCATCGTATTGGCCGTTAGCCACGATCAGTTTAAGACATTGAACTGGCCTCTAATCAGAAATAGTAACACCATCCTTTATGATGTGAAGGGATTTTTAGATAAATCAATTGTAACAGCACGACTTTAAAGATGAGAGACTTAAAAAAAGTATTACTGACAGGAGGAGCCGGCTATATTGGTTCCCACACAGCGGTTGAACTAATCGAACAAGGTTTTGATATTATTATCGTTGACGATTTTTCCAGAAGCGATGAAAGTTTAGTGGCAGGGATTGAAAAGATAACCGGCCAAAAAGTGACCTGCTATAGGGGTGATTGTGGAGACGAATCTTTCTTAACCACAGTTTTTCAAAAAGAAAAGATCAGTGCCATTATACATTTTGCGGCCTACAAATCTGTAAACGAATCTGTCAATAATCCACTTCTTTACTATCAGAATAACCTGGGCTCCCTAGTTACTTTGTTGAAGGTAATGGGAAAATTTGGTGTGAATGAAATCATATTTTCTTCTTCATGCACTGTATATGGAGAGCCGGATCATATTCCTGTGGACGAGTCAGCTATTTTTAAAAAGGCAGAATCTCCTTATGGTGCAACCAAGCAAATGAGTGAGCGTATTTTGGAAGATGCTGTTCTCTCCAATGGAAGCCTTCGGGCGATTTCGCTTCGATATTTTAATCCAATCGGAGCGCACGCGAGTGGGTTTATCGGTGAATTACCGATTGGTATACCCGGCAACTTAGTTCCTTACGTAACGCAAACGGCCGCAGGAGTTAGAGAGAAGTTGACAGTATTTGGAAATGATTATCAGACGCCAGACGGAAGTTGCATGCGTGATTTTATTCACGTGGTTGATCTGGCAAAAGCACACGTTAAGGCAATTCAAAAAATTGATTCACTAAAAAATCATTATGAGTTTTTTAATCTTGGCACAGGTGAAGGC
>JAYVPS010000086.1:0-8220 GCA_043757225.1 Cytophagales bacterium
GACCTCAAAACAAAATCACAGCCAATAGTATTGGTATATCCATCATGTAGAAATACATTTGTGATTGAACAGGAAGAGCCGTATGAAGGGAGACTTTCACGTACGGTTCCGTGAGAACCTAAGGGTGAAACTCCCTTGGGTGACTCGACTGGTGGCAAGCCCTAGGACGAGCAAATTAACAGAACGAGTTTTTAACAAAATTAATTATGACTGATATGAAAAAGACAATTAAGCGAATTTTGGCGGTGACAACGTTGACAATTGTTGTTGCTTTTTCGGGACTGTTTACAATCCTTTTGTTTCCTCAACCGCTATTTGCTAACAAAGTGGAGCACAACCAATTCACTGTGTACTCGAACGATAAAATAAGCAGTGACATTATTCCCCTTCTGGACAATGCGATGGCTCTTGTTGAAAAATCTGAGATTAACGACCCCAACTACAAATTCGACATCTTACTTGCTTACAATTCCCTGTTCAATAAACTTGACGACAAGTTGTTGGGATATGGTCCGACCGCCCGAGGAACTGACAACAACGTAACAATCAAAGTTGAAATTGATGCTAAGAGAAATTTGTTCTTTCCTACTTTTCATGGAAAGTGTCAAGCAAATCTTACAACACTACTTGCCCATGAGATGATTCATTGCTTACAATCAAACAGGTATGGAATCATCAGGTTTAATCCACTTAGACATCCTGAAATGTGGAAACTGGAAGGTTATCCTGAGTACATCGCGAGACAACCAAAACTTACTTCCAAAGATTACAGCTTGACCAGCGAAATAGATAGGTACGTTGAATTAGAGAGTAAAGCGATCGACATATGGGTTCTAATTGAAGACGGAGCATGCGAAGCTCCGAAATATTATTACAAAGGCAGGTTAATGGTTGAGTATCTAATGGACATCAAGCATTGGTCTTACGACAAAATACTCAACGACACGACTTCAACAAATTCAGTTTATTCCGACATGATAAACTGGAGAAACAAAATCAAAGAGGAGAAAAATTAGAAAGGACTTGGGCCAGCCACCAACAAAGTGTTTATGCCAGCTGCGGTTGACGTGTTAATTTGAAGTTTAGTTTTCTTAATTTCGTTCAGCAACCTGGGACAGAGACGCGCTTCGAAAACCCAAGCCGTCATAAACATAAACGTGTGTGTCTTGAACTTCATTCAATTGTAGGAATGAAGATGCTGTACAAAAGATGGAAGACTCTCCTCTTCGTTGGCAATTAGAGGGAAAATCAGCAAAGACGATACGATTCCAAAAGTGTGTCCACAGTGTACCATTGTAATAATAGGTGCTACTAAATTAAGAGCGTTGTCACTCAATCGAATAACTGATTTCACCATCCTTTCCATCTTTTAGTTGGACACCGGCAGCTTGTAAGTCATCACGGATTTTATCTGATAAAGCATAGTTACGATCAGTACGAGCCTTCTTACGCAAATCAATTAATACATTGATCACCTTATTAAGGGCTCCATCATTCGATTCAACCTCTTCCTTTAAGCCAAGTACATCTTCCATTAAGCCGATGTAAGCAGATTTGAAGATTTCAAAGGTTTCTTGATCAATATTTTCAATCGAGGAATTGCCTGATTTAAAATCGTTGATGCGGGCGGACATTTCAAATAAGGCGGCCAATGTTTTGGCAGAATTAAAATCATCACTCATTGAGGTGTAGGCCTCCGTTACCATTCGCTTCAACTCGGCAATTAATTCTTGATTTAAATTTTTGCTTATGGTATAGTTGAATTTTTTGATGGTTGCCAGCGAGCTCGCCAATTTTTTAAATCCTTTTTCAGCAGCACTCAACGCTTCATTTGAAAAATCGAGCGTGCTTGAATAGTGTGATTGCAGCATAAAGAACCGAACGGGCATGGCAGTATAGCCTCGCTCCAACAATTTATGATTACCTGCGAATAATTCGCGCGGTAGAAATGAATTGCCGAGCGACTTGCTCATCTTCTGACCATTTACGGTTAGCATATTCGAATGAACCCAATACTTGACGGGGTCTTTTCCATTTGCGCCAACGGCTTGCGCAATTTCGCATTCATGATGTGGAAATTTTAAATCCATGCCTCCTCCATGAATGTCAAATGATTCGCCCAGATATTTAGTACTCATCACGGTACATTCAATGTGCCAACCTGGAAAGCCATCTCCCCACGGTGAAGGCCAACGCATGATGTGGTAAGGCGATGCCTTCTTCCATAAAGCAAAATCAATTTTGTTGCGCTTCTCATCCTGACTATCCAACTTGCGACCGCTTTCCATTAACTCCTCAATCTTCCTGCCTGAGAGGATGCCATAATTGTGTGATTCATTGTACTTGGTCACATCAAAATAGACAGAACCATTCGCCTCATAGGCTAACCCTTTTTCAATTAGTTTTTTTGTGATTTCAATTTGTTCAACGATATGAGCAGTCGCTGTTGGTTCTATGCTTGGCGGCAACATGTTGAATTGACGAAGTACTTCATGAAAGTCATTGGTATAATGGTTCACCACTTCCATCGGCTCCAGTTGTTCTAGCCGCGCCTTCTTAGCGATCTTGTCTTCGCCTTCATCAGCATCGTTTTCTAAATGCCCTACATCGGTAATGTTTCGCACGTAACGAACCTTGTACCCAACATGACGGAGGTAGCGGGAAATAATATCAAATGTGAGAAAGGTTCGCACATTGCCCAAGTGTACATCACTATAAACGGTAGGGCCACACACATACATACCCACAAAGCCTGGGCTAATAGACTCAAAGCGTTCCTTTTTTCCTGATAGCGAATTGGTAAGCGAGATTGGATATTGTTCGTACAATTTCATGAATGGTAACAGGAAAAGTGGGTGAAAAATCTATAATTGATAAAAAACTATGCGAAAATAGTATAAAATCTACAGCGGTGGGAATGGGCTTGTGGATTAACAGATTTTTAACGTAAAAAACAAATCAGGACTTAGGCGGGAGATTTAATCACATACTATATCTTTGAGCCAATGAAACAGATTATTGCACCCTCTATTCTTGCAGCCGATTTTGCGAATCTGGAGCGTGAAGTTAAAATGATAAACCAAAGCCTGGCTGATTGGATTCATATTGATATTATGGACGGTGTTTTTGTTCCAAATATCTCCATGGGTGTACCGGTCGTTGAAGCTATTAAGCGCCATACAAAAAAGCCTTTGGACGTGCATTTAATGATTGTGAATCCTGAAAAATTCGTGGAAGCATTTTACAAAGCTGGGGCTAGTAGTATTTCGGTTCATATTGAAGCTTGCCCACATCTTCATCGGAATATTCAACAGATAAAAGCGCTTGGCATTAAAGCGGGTGTGGCCTTGAATCCACATACTCCTATTGAAACTCTTTCTGAGATTATTGCCGACATTGATTTGGTCTGTTTGATGGCCGTAAACCCTGGGTTTGGAGGGCAAAAATTCATCGATAACACCTATCAGAAAGTAAGCGATTTGAGGGACTTAATAAAAGCCAAGAAATCATCTGCGTTAATCCAAATTGATGGTGGGGTAAATAAACGAAATGCCTCACTCTTGTTGGAAGAAGGTGCCGATGTATTAGTCGCGGGCAACTTTGTTTTTGCTTCGGATAATCCAAAGGATGTGATTCACAGTTTGAAAAATATGTAAGGTGATTAAAGGCATCTAAAAACTTCAACCGTCATTGCGAACGAAGTGAAGCAATCCCCAAATTGAAATCCAAAAGGGGATTGCTTCGGTCGTTCCTCCCTCGCAATGACGACTTCGAGGGGTTTTAGAGATGCCCTAAATTGAATAGTGGCCTGATTTTGGTTTTAAAAGTCTATAATCAATTGGAATAATTTATGGCTTACACAATCAGGTTCTTCCTTTTATTCTTAGTAATTACTTCCTGCTCCCGCTCTGTAACACGAATTGACCCTGGCCAGCAAATTGACTTAAGCGGACGATGGAATGACAGCGATTCTCGCCAGATCTCTCAAAAGATGATCAACGACCTGCTAACCAGCGAAAGGTTTAAAGAGTATTCCAAAGCCCTGGGCAAAAAACCAGCTATCATTGTTGGTTTAGTGAACAACAAAACAAGCGAGCACATCGATGCGGATAACTACATTAAGAAAATAGAACTTGCCATCTATAATTCAGGCGCTGCTGACCTAGTGGAGTCGGGTACTTTTAGAGACAAACTTCGTGAAGAGCGTGCACAACAACAAGATTTCGCGAGTCCTCAAACAGTTTCGCAATGGGGAAAAGAGACAGGAGCAAATCTTATGTTAATGGGCGAGATGACTTCCGAAACCGACACGTATAACAAAAGAAGGATTGTGAATTATATCACCACACTTTTTTTGACAGAAATGGAAACCAACAAGCGGATCTGGTACGGGCAGCAAGAGATTAAAAAAGACATTAAGAACTAATAATGGTAATGGTAGGCCACCGAATACCAAATGCTGATTATCGATCACCCCTTTCAAGTAGACTGAAACTAGCAAGTTGCTTGCTATTAACTGCGTATTTATTAACTTCATGCGCCACCTACTATCAAGCGAACTACGAATTCAATCGCGAATTTGAGACTGGAAATCTGAAGGGTGCATTACAGGCTATCGGTAACAAAACAGGTAGTGCCAATGGCCATAATCGCTTTCTCTTTTTTGTAAATAAGGGTCTGGTATTTTCAATGTTGGGCCAATACGAAGAGAGTAACAAATATTTTGAATCAGCCTATCTTTTTTGGGAGGATTTTAAAGTGGATTACTTCAGCGAAGGCGCAGCCTACCTCACCAACCCAATGGTCACGGTTTATCGGGGTGAAGATCATGAGCACCTAATACTCTTGTATTACAAAGCCATGAATTTCTTGAAGATGGGTAAAGAAGAAGAAGCCTTGGTGGAATGTAGAAGGCTTGGAATTCGGTTGCAACAATTAAGCGATCGCTACAGCGAGAATAACAAATACAAGCACGATGCCTTTATCAATAATTTGATGGGTATAATCTATGATTCTGATAAAGATTACAACAATGCGTTTATAGCTTACCGCAATGCCTTGGAAAACTATAAAACTGAGTTTGAGACAATGTTCAACCTTTCGGCCCCCAACCAATTGAAGTTAGACCTGTTGCGCACGGCTTGGCTTAGTGGTTTCAAAGATGAATTTGAAAAATACAAATCAGAGTTTGGTATGCCTGACTTTAAATACAAGGCAAATGAAGGGGGGGAGTTGATATTCTTTTGGCACAATGGGTTGGCACCGATAAAAGCAGAGTGGGGTGTCAACTTTTTTATAGATCACGGCTACAGAGATAGAGTCATCTTCTATAATCGTGAGCTTGGTTTAACCTTCGAATTTCCCACCTCTAACTACAGCGAAGCGGACCGCAAAGGCCTGGCTCAATTGGAAGTTTTCAGGGTAGCATTTCCAAAATATATTGAACGTGTACCTCATTTTCATTCTTCCACACTGCAACTTGGGGAAGCTACTTATCCATTAGAACTCGTAGAGGATGTCAACAAAATAGCCTTCAAGGTGTTGGAAGAGAGGATGGGGCTGGAATTTAGCAAAGCTTTGATAAGAGTGGCACTAAAAAAGGCTGAAGAATATTCGCTGAAAAAAGAGGATAAAGGTGCAGGGGCAATACTTGGACTTTTTAATGCATTGACGGAGAAAGCAGATACGCGTAACTGGCAGACATTGCCTTATAACATTTCATACGCTCGGATCCCATTGCCAGAAGGCCAAAGTACCGTAACTTTTAACTTAGATGGCGCAAACGAACAACATGCTGATAGAACTTTTACCTATAATGTGAAGAAGGGTCAAATTTTATTCCATACGTTCAGTTCTTTGGAGAGCGGTAATCCGAGCTATTGAGGTCAATTTGAGTTAATTCTTATCTTTAGGTTCTTAAATGCTGCCATTCTGAATTCAATTGTTAAAATAGTTCCTATCCTGCTATGTCTTGCTATAACAGCAGTGCCGGAAGATGTCCTCGCGCAAGACAACGGAAAGACGGCTATACCGCTAGATCATTTTTATGTAGAAAGGCAGTCTGGAAATATATTTCGCAAATTATTACGGAATCTAAATTTCGGTGCAAGTACAGGCTATGGAAACACTTTCTTTAGTCATGAACTTACCGGTTTTGGAATTTACCAAGCGAATGGAGGTAGCCCGCAAATTTTCTCTGGAACCACAGCGACCCGATATGGAAATTGGGTCAATGATGTAACCATTGATAAAAGCGTTGCATCTCCCGGTTTTTCCGTGCGGTCAGATACCGCCAAGCTTGGATTTAAGGGGAATGGATTAAATATCCCTTTACAGATTTTTCTCTATTACGGATTTAAAGATCGCTACCGAATAGGAGCAGGGTACTCGTATGAACTTATGAGTATTGGCTCGCTTCATCCTACTGCCTATGGCAATAAAATTGGTGACTTTCAAACTCCAAGCCCAACTGGGTTCATCCGAAAATATTATGGCTTCTTTGGCTATTCATTTTACAAAATGGGTGAGTATCTTTTCACAGCAGACTTGCAGGTTGGCAATTATCTGCTTAAGTCAAACTTTAATTCTGCATTGGTTACCAGCGACTTATACTATAATTTGGGAGTAACTTTAGAGCGTGATTTCTCAGAATATTTTAAAGTTTTTGTTCGCCCTTCTTTTGAGTTAAAGAGTTATTCCATTGTTATTCCGGAAAGTAGTAAGGCCATTGACCATACTATTAATGCCTTGTATATCAATGTTGGAGTCTCCTATCGAATCCCTGAACTACCCAGATGTTTTCTCAAAGATTGCCATGTCCAAATCAATCATGCTCATGGCAACAAAGAGTACCGTAGCCGCAGACATCCCATTTATAAAAAGCAAAATCCGGGCTATGGTGAGAATGACAAAACGCTCATCAAGTATCGTGGCAAGAATAAGAAGAAGTTGAACCCTTATTGACTATCGACTATTGACTATCGACTTACTATCGACTATCGACTTATATGTGGTTTTTAGTTACCTTGCATCCCTATTTTAAATCAGTACTTAGACCGTGGCCGAAGAAACGAACCTCCCTGCAAGACAGAACATAATTCCGATCAATATTGAAGATGAAATGCGTGGCGCTTATATCGATTATTCGATGTCCGTCATCATTTCGCGCGCCTTGCCTGATGTGCGTGATGGATTGAAGCCTGTACATAGAAGGGTGCTTTTCGGCATGCTTGAATTGGGCGTTAACTACAATAGACCTTATAAAAAATCAGCTCGTATTGTCGGTGATGTTATGGGTAAGTACCATCCGCATGGTGATGCCTCAATTTACGATACTATGGTTCGGATGGCGCAAGAATGGTCTATGCGCTACATGCTGGTAGATGGGCAAGGAAATTTTGGATCAGTAGACGGTGACCCTCCGGCAGCTATGCGTTATACCGAGGCACGCCTTCGCAGGATTGCCGAAGAGTTGTTGGCGGATATCAACAAAGACACTGTTGATTTTCAAGCTACGTATGATGACCAGAATTCTGAGCCAACAGTACTTCCTGCAAAGATTCCTAATTTGTTGATCAATGGATCATCTGGCATTGCTGTGGGCATGGCTACTAATATGGCTCCACACAATTTGTCAGAAGTAATTGATGGCACCATCGCCTATATCGATAACAGGGAGATCACCATTGCCGAGTTGATGAAGATCATTCAAGGGCCTGATTTCCCAACAGGGGCAATCATCTATGGTCATCAAGGCATTCATGAGGCACTCCTTACAGGACGAGGGCGGATTGTGGTGAGGGCAAAGGCTGAGATTATTACTAATACTAATGGCAAAGATCAAATTGTTGTTACAGAGATTCCATATCAAGTAAATAAAGCGAATATGATTGAGCGGACGGCCGCATTGATCAATGAGAAGAAAATCGAAGGGATTAGTGACATGCGCGATGAGTCTGACCGCGATGGTTTCCGCGTGGTGTATGATTTGAAGAAAGATGCAATTCCCAATATCGTACTCAACAACTTATACAAGTATACGCAGCTTCAATCTTCTTTTGGAGTAAACAATGTAGCGCTTGTAAAAGGACGGCCGCAGACGTTGAATCTCAAGGACTTAATAGTTCACTTCGTTGATCATCGCCATGAAGTTGTGGTACGCAGAACAAAATTTGAGCTAGACGAAGCGGAGAAGCGGGCGCACATCTTGGAGGGTTACAT
>JAYVPS010000087.1:0-8164 GCA_043757225.1 Cytophagales bacterium
CTGCATAAATACTACCCGGTTCAACAACAGTTTTTGGCAACACTACAGCACCCGCTGCTATTACTGAATTAGACCCAATAATCGCATCATCCATAATAATAGCCCCCATCCCAATCAGCACGTTATCTTCAACCGTACAACCATGAACAACTGCGTTGTGGGCAATGGAAACATTGTTTCCGATCACCGTTTTTGCTTTCTGATAGGTACAATGAATCACTGCTCCATCTTGTATGTTGGTATTGCTGCCAATGGTAATTGAATGCACATCGCCTCGGATCACTGCATTATACCAAACCGTGCAATTGTCGCCCATTACCACCTCGCCTATTACGACACTGTTTTCCGCAAAAAAACAATTCCTTCCAAATTGAGGTGTAAAGCCTCTAACTGATTTAATTATTGCCATGTCGCTAAGGTAAAGACTAAATCTAATCTACAAGAACAAAAAATCCTACTGACAAGATGTCATTAAATTATTAATAAGTGCTAAATTTGCAGTCCAAAAATTCAACAATGGAGAATTTGATAGCGGATATCGGAATTTTGAGCGACCAAGAGGTTGGGATTGGTGAGCCCACCCGGGTATCGGCCAGCCAGAATACCGGGAAATCAAGAAAACTATATATTGAAAGCTTCGGATGCCAGATGAATTTTTCTGATAGCGAAATCGTGGCTTCCATTCTGCAAAAGGAAGGCTTTGATTCTACTTCAGAAATAGAAGAAGCTGACTTAGTATTTTTAAATACCTGCTCTATTCGCGAAAAAGCGGAGAAGACTGTGCGAGATCGTCTTCATCATATTCGTGGCTTCAAAAAGAAAAAACCTGAATTGATGGTAGGTATTTTAGGCTGCATGGCCGAACGACTAAAAGCAAAATTATTAGAAGAGAAAATTGTTGACCTAGTGGCCGGGCCGGACGCTTACCGCGATTTGCCACAATTGATCTCACAAGTGGATGAAGGCAGCAAAGCAGTAAACACTTTTCTGTCGCGCGAAGAAACATATGGCGATGTTAGCCCAGTAAGATTAAACTCGAATGGAGTTACCGCTTTTATTTCCATTATGAGAGGCTGCGACAATATGTGCTCTTTTTGCGTAGTACCCTTCACGCGAGGGCGAGAGCGCAGTCGTGATCCGTATTCTATTCTTGCGGAAGCAAAAGATCTGTTCTCTAAGGGTTATCGGGAGGTTACCTTGCTTGGTCAAAATGTAGATTCTTATAAATGGAGTGAGGAAGAAAATAATAAAGCTCGCCTGGAAAAAAACGGGATTGACCAGGTAATCAACTTCGCCAATTTATTAGAACAGGTTGCATTAGTAAATAAAGATTTACGTGTTCGCTTTTCTACTTCTCATCCAAAAGATATTACCGATGAGGTTCTCTACACCATTGCGAAACACGATAACATCTGCAATTACATCCACTTGCCTGTACAAAGTGGTAACAGCCGCATTTTAGAAATGATGAACCGTGGCTACACACGGGAATGGTATTTACAGCGAATTCAAAAAATAAGAGAAATTTTAGGTGAAGAGTGTGGTCTTTCCTCTGATATGATCACAGGCTTTTGCAGCGAAACTGATGAGGAGCATACTGATACTCTTACGCTGATGGATTTGGTGCAATACGATTATGCATACATGTTTCACTACTCTGAGCGGCCAGGAACATTAGCTGAAAAGAAATTCTCTGATGATGTGTCTATCGAAAAGAAAAAAGAACGCTTAGATGAAATCATAAAAAAGCAGCGAGAGCTTTCACTTAAACGCAACTTACTCGATATCGGTAAAGTTTTCCAGGTGTTGATTGAAGGAACATCCAAACGTTCGCCCGAACAGCTGCAAGGAAGAACCTCGGCTAATAAAGTAGTCATCTTCCCAAAAGAAAATAAATCAAAAGGCGAATACGTCAATGTACTTATTGAAAGCTGCACGGGCGGCACGTTAATAGGAAAAATAGTAAGACAAAAGCTGGGAGTTATTTAATCACTAATAACGAACCACAAGAATTTAGCAAATGGCAACCATTGAAACGGACGTACAAAATATTAAACTGCGCTTTGGCATTATAGGCAATGCCCAATTATTAAATCATGCCGTGCGAGTGGCTATGCAAGTTGCTCCCACCGACATGACAGTATTGATAACGGGCGAAAGTGGTTCCGGGAAAGAATCCTTTTCTAAAATTATTCACCAACTCAGTCCTCGTAAGCATGGACAATTCATTGCTATTAACTGTGGATCCATCCCGGAAGGAACCATTGACTCGGAACTATTCGGCCATGAAAAAGGATCGTTTACAGGAGCGCATGAGGCACGAAAAGGGTATTTTGAAGTAACCAATGGAGGTAGTATTTTTCTGGATGAGATTGGAGAAATGCCATTGGCCACCCAAGCACGCTTGCTGCGCGTATTAGAAAATGGCGAGTTCATTAAAGTAGGTTCCTCTAAAGTAGTAAAGACAGATGTACGGGTAGTAGCCGCTACCAATGTAAACCTGCTAAATAAAGTAGAGCAAGGTAAGTTTAGAGAAGATCTTTATTACAGATTAAACTCGGTGCCCATTTACGTTCCCCCTTTGCGAGAGCGCGGAAAAGATATTGACTTGCTTTTCAGAAAATTTGCTACCGACTTTGCCGAAAAATACAAGGTTAAATCGATCTCCCTTACAGAAGAAGCCAAAGAGGTATTGCTGAAATACAGATTCCCCGGTAACATCCGTCAGCTTAAAAATTTGGTAGAACAGATTTCAGTATTGTCTCCTGATCAAAAAGAAATTGGGATTGGTGAATTAGTTAGTTACCTCCCAAAAGAATCCACTCTTCCGGCACTATACAATCAAAGCGGAAACGAAAATGTTTCTGAACGGGATATTTTATACAAAGTCCTTTTTGATATGCGGAAGGACATGAACGATTTGAAAAAACTGGTACTCGAAGCGCTAGCCAACCCCGCACAAGCGGCACAAATAATTAAAGACAATGCCAATTTATTTGAAGGAATCCGCTTGGAAGAAAAACAGCCGGGCGATGGGGTTCTTAATTTGAATCAGGCAAGACAACCGGAGCAAGAAGATTCTCCTGAGGAGGTTCAAGATATTACCCATGAAGCCGAAGATGATTCGCTCTCTATCGAAAAGAAGGAACGCGAGTTGATCATGCGAGCGTTGCGGAAGAATAATAATAAACGCAAATATGCGGCACGCGATTTGGGGATTTCGGAACGTACGCTGTATAGAAAAATTAAAGAATACGAACTTGAAGAATAGATTTTCCTCCCTACTTTCAATTGTCATCACCCTTCTACTCATTACCGGAGTAGTTATCTCCTTTTCGGGGTGCAAGATTTATTCGTTGTCGGGTGCAGCAACAACTGCTAAGAACATACAGGTTGATCTTTTTTATAACAACACCGATCTGGGGCCAGCCAACCTAGGTCAAAATTTCACCAACAAATTAAAAGATTACTATCAGCAGAATTCAAATTTGCGAATCGTTGCTGAAAACGGAGAATTACAGATTGAAGGTACCATTGTACAATATGCCGTTTCACCAATTGCGCCTGTAGCCAATACAAGCACTACATTACCCTCACAAGCTGCTCTTACGCGCCTTACTATTGGTGTAAAAGCTAACTATATAGACTATATAGAACCCAAAAATAGTTTCAAGGATAAGGCCTTTAGTTTCTATGCTGATTTTCCGAACGAAAAGAACTTGATTGACGTGCAGGACGAATTAGAAAAGAAAATATTCGCCCAGATCTTTTTGGATATCTTTAATGCGACCATCGCCAATTGGTGATTTGCTGACCTGATTGGCTGATAGAAATCAAGAACTTCAAAATCCTCAATCTAAAATCACAAATCCAAGAATTTCCGTTACATTTACCTAGCATCAATAGGCTGTTTGTGGATAAGAATCAATTTCATTTACTGATACAAAACTTTGCTTCGCTTGAAAAAGAAGAGGCAGATCAGCTTATTGCTCTTCAAAAAGATTATCCGTATAGTCAGGTTATCAGTAACTTAGCTGCGCGGGCGGCACAAGACCTTCAACTTGCTGATAAGGATCATTACCTGCACATTAGCGCCATCTACTCTAGCGACCGCGCTGTATTAAAGTCGATGCTGACTACTCCTAAGACACCGAGAGTTCAGCCAGTTATTGTTTCTACTACAGAAGAAAAGCTTCAACCAACCAAGGTAGAACCCGCCACTCTTATTTTTACTTCTGTCGCCACCACCTCCAATGGAAACATCTACGACCAGGTAATGTTAGATATCGACCTCATGCATGAATCCAAAAAGCGCTTTGAAGAGATAGTAGCAAAATTGGAAAACAGTACTTTTAAACCGTTGCACGAGAACCTGAAAACTGTCACGATATCCAAGAAGATCGAGAGCATTGAGCCTGAACCAACAGACGAGGCATTAATTGAAGAGATCAAGAATTCTAAACGAAAAATAAAGCCCGATGGCCCTAAACAAAAAGAACAGATAGAAATAATCGATCAATTTATAAAAGCTCAGCCGAGTATACCCAAACCAAAAGCCATTGCAGCTCCCTCTGAAGACCTCGCTGAAAAAAATGATTTGTACGGAGCAAACATCGTATCAGAGACGTTGGTAGAAATACTTTTGAAACAAGGCAAAAAAGAGAAGGCCATTGAGATGTTGAAAAAGTTGATTTGGAAGTTTCCACAAAAAAAGGCTTACTTTGCGGCTCAAATTGAAGACTTAAAGAAATAGAAGTAAGATTATGTGGTATACGTTGTTCATTGTTCTAGCGATTATTAGCGCAGTATTGTTAGTATTAGTTGTATTAGCTCAAAATTCAAAAGGAGGCGGTCTATCGGGTCAATTTGGAGGTTCAGGAGCAAGTAACTTAATTGGAGTAAAGAAAACCGGTGATGTTTTAGAGCGCCTTACCTGGGGTTTTGCAATCGCCATAATGGTGTTTTCGTTAGCTACCAATTTTACTACACCTAACACCGCTGCACCCACTGATGAGATTTTAGAACGCGCAAAAGAGCAACAATCTACCCCGGCCTTAGATATTAAAAAGACAACTCCTGCTGCGGATAGTACTAAAAAATAAATCTGTCTTACTATCATTGCATACGCAATGAAAGCAAGTCCAAAATCTAAAAGCCCTTTCTAACCGAAGGGCTTTTTTTGTCAAAAAAAGTAAGAACCAAATCCTACCTTTAAAACCAAGTGTGGCATTCTTCCTGTCATCTTGCCATTTTGTTTTAGCAAAAGCCTGCCATGTCTGACAAAAATTAACATCTTTGCACCCCGCAAGGCTCAAAAAGTGCCTAAAAGTGGCTGCAAAGCCAATTGGCATGAATATCGAGGAATGGGCATTGCGACTTTATTAACCAATAAGTGTTCAATTAAAAATTTAAAAACCCTATGGCAAAAATCACTTTCAAACCCAACGAAGACAGAGTGTTGGTAGAAGCTGCACCCGCAGAACAAAAGACAGCTTCCGGCCTTTTCATCCCGGACACAGCTAAGGAAAAACCACAAAAAGGAAAAGTAATTGCAATTGGTGAGGGCTTAAAAGACAAGCCGGTAACTGTTAAAGTTGGCGATCAGGTACTTTACGGAAAATACTCCGGCACCGAGCTAACCATCGATGGCAAAGAATATTTGATCATGCGCAATTCAGACATTTTCGGAACTATCTAATTCATTCTAAAATACAAATCATAACCAACCATGGCAAAAGAAATTACATTCGATACCGCTGCCCGCGATAGAATTAAAAGAGGCGTAGATAAGTTAGCAGATGCAGTAAAAGTTACGCTTGGCCCAAAAGGTCGCAACGTAATTTTAGATAAGAAATTTGGCGCTCCTACCGTTACTAAAGACGGTGTTTCTGTTGCTAAAGAAATTGAATTGAAAGACCCGATCGAAAACATGGGCGCACAGTTAGTGAAAGAAGTTGCTTCTAAAACTGCTGATGCTGCCGGTGATGGTACTACTACCGCTACTGTTTTGGCTCAATCAATCTATGCACACGGAATTAAAAACGTAGCTGCAGGTGCCAACCCAATGGACTTGAAACGCGGTATCGACAAAGCTGTTGAAGCCGTTGTAGAAAGCTTAAAGAAGCAATCAAAAACCATCAAAGGCTCTCAGGAAATTACACAAATTGCTACTATCTCTTCAAACAGCGATGTGGAAATCGGTAAGATGATTGCCACTGCTATGGAGAAAGTTGGTAAAGATGGTGTAATCACTGTTGAAGAAGCAAAAGGAACACAAACCGAAGTGAAGACTGTAGAAGGTATGCAGTTCGACCGTGGTTATTTGTCTCCTTAC
The DNA here is from genome assembly GCA_043757225.1 of Cytophagales bacterium. Classification (GTDB taxonomy): domain Bacteria; phylum Bacteroidota; class Bacteroidia; order Cytophagales; family Cyclobacteriaceae; genus ELB16-189. The sequence goes on from JAYVPS010000087.1 coordinate 6,335, forward strand.
TTTGTAACCAACACAGAGAAGATGGAAGCTGATTTAGAGCAGCCTTACATCTTAATTTATGACAAAAAAATATCTTCAATGAAGGAATTGCTCCCTATTTTGGAAGCAACTGTACAAACAGGCAAGCCTTTATTAATCATTGCTGAAGAAATTGAAGGAGAGGCTTTGGCAACTTTAGTAGTTAACAAAATCCGTGGCTCACTCCGCGTAGCCGCTGTTAAAGCCCCTGGCTTTGGCGATCGCAGAAAAGCTATGTTGGAAGACATCGCAGTATTGACTGGTGGAAAAGTAATCAGCGAAGAAACCGGCATGAAGCTGGAAGATGCAAAGGTAGAATACCTTGGCCGCGCTGCTAAAATTAACATCGACAAAGACAACACAACGATTGTAGAAGGTGCTGGTAAAAAATCTGAGATCACCGGCCGTATTAGCCAAATCAAAGCACAGATTGAGACCACTACGTCTGACTACGATAAAGAAAAATTACAAGAGCGTTTAGCGAAACTTTCCGGTGGCGTAGCCATCCTTTACATCGGTGCTGCCACTGAAGTAGAAATGAAAGAAAAGAAAGACCGTGTTGACGATGCGTTGCACGCTACACGTGCTGCGGTGCAAGAAGGCATCATCCCAGGTGGTGGTGTTGCTTACATCCGCGCTATTGATGCGTTAAAGTCTGTTGTTACAGACAACGAAGATCAAGCAACAGGCGTAAACATCATCCGCTTAGCATTAGAATCTCCCTTGAGAACCATTGCTGAAAATGCAGGTCAGGAAGGTTCTGTGATTGTAAACAAAGTGAAAGAAGGCAAGAAAGACTTTGGTTACAATGCAGGCGAAAATAAGTTCGAAGATTTCTTCAATGCAGGTATCATCGACCCTACTAAGGTAGCTCGCTTGGCACTGGAGAACGCAGCTTCCATTGCAGGTTTATTGCTTACTACAGAAGCGGTAGTTTCTGAAATACAAGAAGAAAACGCAGCACCTGCTATGCCACACGGTGGTGGTGGCGGCATGGGTGGTATGATGTAATCCATCATCCTTTATATTAATTACGCAAAGCCCTCGACATTGTCGGGGGCTTTGTTTTTTGTAAACTCATCAAATCAATCACTACTCAACCTTTATAATACCCATGAGGGGTCGGTTCAATAAATAAGATTGTTCCAGTTGAAAGATCGATTAAAGGTCATCAAAATAAAATCGATCGGTTGATATGCTAGCGCGCGTTTATAACGCGTGAATTTTCGAACGGCCGTGGGCGCTCGTTACAAAAACGCCAACTGAACATGCCGAACAGCGTGGAAAGGTAGGATAATCCAATGGCAGGAAAACAATAATGTTATTGACACCATCAGATGCTCACCATTCTTATCTACCTTTAGCATTATGGAAAAAGCTCGGGTACAACCAAAAAACAAACTCCAAATAGACCTTAGCGAACAAGACATATTGCACACCATCGAGTTTGATCCGGAGCATCTGCTTCGGTTGGAAAAATTATCAACTACTGAATTAAGTAATTTTAGATTTATCCTTCCTTTTGGTGAATACATGTTTGAATTAGCCGATACAAACTTTGTGAAGCAAGCCATGAAGGACAACGCGTTGAGAGTAGAATACTATGACATATTCGAAGATAGTATCGTGATTCGAAGTGGCGAAGGAGATACGAATAGTGCCAAGCTGATTGAAGTTGATCCGTAGATGAAAGTTTAAGTTCCTATTTTGGAACGGTGAAGAACATAGCGCATGTCCAACGACAGATAAAAGGCATTTGTAATGTCAATCGCTTTGCTCAGTAATTCATTGAGGCACATACATGCAACCCCT
>JAYVPS010000088.1:0-2226 GCA_043757225.1 Cytophagales bacterium
GTGCTTTTAGGATTCGCACATCAGGGATTTGCACCCTTTGGATAATCAAACTAATTTCCCGACTGGAAGTTAGTTGTGCCATGCTGGGCACACACAAAAGCTATAGTACATTGGCCTTTTTTGTTTATTTTTAAATTAAGGTAAGGCCAACGTCCTATAGCAAAACGTTGCCAGCCATAGGGTCGGACAAAGTAGTTGACCATTAACGGGCGACATCTTACTAATAATGACTTGGACATTGCTAATATTGTCAAATTGAAAATAAACCAGCTATGAAAAAAATATTTATTACTCTTCTCTCCGTTTTACTGCTATCGTTGTGTGAAACTTATGGACAACAGTTTTCCGAAGAGGTAACTAAATTCATTGAAATCCAAGTGCCCGTTATTGCTCTTAAAAATGTAACATTGATAGACGGGACAGGTGGCCCGACAAGAACAAATCAAGACATTGTTATTACCGGTGACCGCATAACTGCTATTGGTAATTCGGGGAAGATTAAAATTCCTCCAACCGCAAAAATTATTGATGGTAATGGCAAAACTGTAGTTCCGGGTTTTGTTATGCTGCATGAACACTTATTCTATGCAAAACCTTTTGAAGGCGCATATAAGGCAGTTCACATGACCAATACTTTTCCAAAAATGTATCTTGCAGGAGGCGTAACAACTATGAGAACGGCCGGTAGTATTGAGGCGAATACCGATTTGAACATAAAAAACCTTATTAATGAAGGTAAGATGGTTGGGCCGAATATGGATGTTTCAACACCGCATATCGAACGGAAGGGTTTTATACCTCAGGTTCAATCACTCTATGGAAATGAGAGTATTGAAAACTGGATAAATTATTGGGCAGACAAGGGGGTAACTTCCGTAAAGGCTTATAACAATATCACTAAAAATGATTTAGAAAGAATCATCAAAGCCGCTCACGCAAGAAACATGAAAGTGACTGGACATTTATGCTCTATTACGTATCGTGAAGCGGCCGACCTTGGTATTGATAACCTTGAGCATGGGTTTGCAGCGTCTTCTGATTTTATATCTGATAAAAAAGAGAATGAGTGTGACAATAGTAAAATTGCTCAATCCTTATTGAGTCTGGATGACAACAATCCGGACTTGAAGAATTTAATGGAACACCTAATTAAAAGGAATGTTACCGTTACATATACCCCAACTGTATTTGAACCGTTTAAAGGAAGAGAAGTTATTCCAGGAGGAGGTGACGTTGCCATGGCATCATTTTTACTGGAACAAATACAAGGCATCTACAATTACTATGCTAATTCAAGTTTAGATTCAATAAGCTATAAAAGTTTCAAAAATGACATGAGGAGAATAAAACAATTCCACTCGATGGGGGGCAAAATAGTTGTAGGGACAGACCCTACAGGAGCAGGAAGAACCATAGCCGGTTATTCAAATCAACGGTTGATTGAATTACTTATTGAAGCAGGTTTTAATATTGAGGAAGCAATAAAAATATCCACATTAAATGGCGCGAATTACCTTGATATTGCTAAGGAAACAGGAAGTGTAGAAGTTGGAAAGAAAGCGGATTTAATTCTCATAAATGGTAATTTATCGAAGGACATCTCCAAAATCAGAAATATGGAAATTGTATTCAAGAGTGGAGTAGGTTTTAATTCAGATAAAATATTTGAATCAGTGAAAGGTAAACTAGGACTTGATTGAACTTTTTAACCCAGACTGAATAAAAGGATTCGTTTGACAATTAACGTGGGACGAAATACTGGTTACGAAATAAAGTGGAGACAAGACCCTACGGCTGGCAACAAAAGGTTTGTGCAATGGCGGGGTTCGGTGTCCTCATTACTTTCGGTTTCTTTATTAACATTGTGTCGTGGGACAGGTCGCAACTGGTCGGTCTTGGCATTCCGCTTCGCTTCATTGCCAAGCCCTCCTAGTCCGGCCACTGCACAAGCACCCACGTTGTGTGCCATGCCCTTAACAAAGGGCGGAACAAAAAAAATAGTTAAATTTGGGTATGGGATTGATTGAAACTTATAAAGAGCAAATTCTTCGACTCTGTGAGAACTGCAGGGTGAAGAGCCTATATTCCTTTGGTTCAGTAAATTCAAAAATCTTTAGCATAGACAGCGATGTGGACCTAATGGTGGACTTCAATACAACCGATCCACTGGAGTATACTGAGAACTACTTTGAACTGAAATTTGCACTTGAAAAAATCCTGAACCGC
>JAYVPS010000089.1:0-8116 GCA_043757225.1 Cytophagales bacterium
TACCTTCCCGTATTTCATTAAGCCAAAGGCAAGTCGCCCATCTTCACCACGAATGTTAGCTTCAACATACCCTACCTTTAGACCGTATTCTTTTACAAATCCCATGGTCATTCCCAACGCATTCAAAAAAGGTCGCTTATAACTTTTTACATAGACCAGCATATCGCTAAGGGTCTCATAAATGGTTAGCTTCCATCGAGGAGTTTTTTCATCCCCAATAAAAGAATATCGCCCAAACACACATGCAGTATCAGGTTTCGCTAACTTTCTCATCAATTCATTGACCCACTCTGGCGGATAAAGTGTATCAGCATCGCCTGTAAGAATGTATTTTCCACGAGCGTTTTCCATTCCCAACTGTCTTGCAATACCGCAGCCCTGAATCTTTTGAAAAATGTAGTTGACCTTTAATTTTTGGATTACCTCGCCAGTGTTGTCAGAAGAATTATTATCTACGATGATGATTTCAAAAGGATAGTTCGATTTAAGTTGTGATAGTGAATCAATGCAACGGATGATATTTGCCTCTTCGTTATAGGCTGCAATAATTATCGAAACTACGGGGGGTTCAGTAGTTAATTTTTTTAAGCGCTGATTAATAGCAGCAAATACCTCTTCAGAAAATCCATCCAATTTTTTATTCAATATTTCAGTATTGATCCAAGAAGGGTTTTTGAGGCGGAACATCGGATTGTAAATTTTAACAAAGTTTATCTAAACAAAGTGGATTAGCAACTCTTATTTCTAGGTTACTAGTTAGTTACCTTCTTCGATACCCTTTCGGGAGCGGTCTTATCTTAGGAGGCACGTTTTGAACCCAGTTTGATTCTTTACTAAGCCGTATCGAAAGGCGAAACTCGTGGGTGTTGAAATTTAACTCTGAAGCCTGACTGCCGGCAAATTCATGGGAGTAACCCAATTGAAGTATTTTGCTAATTTGAAAACCAACCTGTGCACCTACTCCATAGTTTTGCCTGTAGGATACTCCGAACCAGAATGCATCTTTTATGTAAAGAGTTCCATATCCTTCCATTACATTTTTATGGGTGTTGTTATTAGTCTTGTAAACAATCACAGGTTGGAAACTAACCGATGGACTTAAGTGCATCTTGTAGCTGATGGATGAAATGGTTAAGTTGAAGGGATTAACGTTTACAGGTTGAAGACTATTGGAATCCACAATGGTGCGATCGAAAAATTGAGGTAACGAAAATCCGATGTTCAGATTTTTGTATTGAAAATTCATACCCGCCTGGCCTTCCAGAAAAAAGCTATTGCTTAACAGGCGAGCGACAGCCGGATCAGTAGGGTCTACTTGGTTAATGTCTAGGGAGTTTCTTCCAGCCCCTGCAGAAAATCCAAAACTAAGGTGCGTGCTGTTATTGAACTGGACTTTATAACTGAGTGAGGCTTGAGCTGAGTTCGTAGTGATAACACCTCTTCTGTTGTTGTAGATGTTTAATCCAAAACCGAGTCTGGTTGAAATTGGAGCTGTAAGGGTAAGATTGGAAAATATTGGAGCCCCTTCTATCCCTGTCCATTGCTGACGATACAATAAATTTAGTTCAGCATATTTTTTAGCGGTTGAATAAGAAGGATTATAGAAAAACGGATTGCTAAAATAATGATTGTAAATAGGTAAATCTTGTGATTGAGCACCTAGTGACATCACCATTATCACGACAAAAAGATATGTTTTCTTTTTATACATTCTTTTCATCTAATGATTGTAATACTACCAGATTCTTTTGAACCATTGCACTCCAAAATATAATAGTAAACATCTTTAGGAAGTGGCTCACCATTAAAGTTGCCATCCCAATTATTTTGATAGCCGATTGTTTCAAAGACCTTTGTTCCATCGCTTCCTAGAATAGTCAATTTACAGGAAGCAATTTTTGAAATGTCCGGATCCAATTCCCAAAAATCATTTTGTCTGTCTCCGTTGGGTGTAAAAAATTTCTTTCTAACGGTTGATACAACTTCATTTGAAGAAACAATCACATCGACATCATCACTGGTAGAAGCATCATTATTATCCGTTGCGCTAAATCGAAATGAATAATGCCCCACTGTTAAATCTGACAGTTCTAATTTTGCGCCTGTCACCTTCAAGGAAACGATGGCTCCACCTATTTGACTCCAGCTTGTTGAGGTTATTGTGCCGTCTTTGTCGCTAGCTATCCCCGTAACTGAAATCTGATTGGTTGGTAATTTTAAGTTGATATCCGGACCTGCAGACACAAAGGGTGGATTGTTCTTTTTAAGAGACAAGGATACTACGGAAGAACCGATCGCACCATCATTGTCTTGAACCGTTAATTTAAATTGATACGTTCCTTCAATTAGATTTTTAACTGTGAGGTTGGGCGTTGATTCATTTTCCAATTTATAAGTAGAAGGCCCGCCCACTTTTGTCCAAAGGTATGATGCGATGGTTCCATCGGGATCTTTGGCAGAACCTTCGATGACAGTTGTGTTGGCTGGTAGATGAAGACTTATATCTGACCCTGTACTGACCGTTGGAAGGAGATTTACTTTGACATCAAAGGTGATGGGTTTGCCTAGGCAGAAATCCACTTTTGGCACGATGGTATATCGAACTATTCCATCGGTGCTGGTTTTACTAAGCACTTGATTAATGATTGACCCTGTGCCAGAAGCTTGGCCAGCTACATTTCCAATAACAACACTCATTGTCCAAGTGAAGCTTGCTCCAACCATATCATTCGCATTCTGTAAGACTATATTGGTAGTGCATCCACTGCATATTACCGATGAGCTGGCTACCTTATTTACGACTACTTCGGGGGCAGGGTTAACCGTAACATCTGTGGTAATAGTAGATCCTGCGCAGCCACTAATTATTGAAGTTGGCTGAATAGAGTACCTCACTTTGCCAATTAAATTATTGGTAGTAAGATTTTGGGTTATACTATTTCCACCTCCGTCTGTATGGCCTTTCACACTTCCACTTAGCTGGCTTGCTGTCCAAGAAAAGCTGACACCTCCATTAACGGGGCTTGCGGTGCTTAATTGAATATTGGTGTTTGTTCCACTACAAACGACATTGTTAGGGGGGGTAATTATTGCGATCGGTGTAGGCATAGTGCCAACGACAACTGGTTTAATATTGATGCAACCATTTGCATCAGTCGCTTTAATATAAAATGTACCTGCAACAGAAGAAGAGGGTGTTAAAAGAGGAATGGTTGTACTTATATTTTTCCAATATGAATAAGTAAGTCCACCTGAGGAGCCTAACGTTATTGATGAAGAAGTTAAATCAGTTGACGAAAGAGGGCAGATCGGATTAGGGTTTGTAATTGTCAAATCTGGTATCGTGTTTACGGTCGCAATTATTTGCTTGATAGCAGAGCAGCCAAATGCATTAGTCCCTTTGATAAAGTAATCACCCGAAGAAACAGCCGTTGGAGTTGGAATAACTGAAACAGTACCTGCGTCACTCCAATAAGAATAAGTTAGCCCTTGGGAAGAACCTACCATTGATGAAGAGGCTGTTAGATCTACCATGCTTGGAGAACAAACCGCAGGTGGATTGGTGACAATTAAAGTAGGTATCGGGTTGATTGTTACTAATACTGGCTTAATGTCCGAGCAACCTAATTCACTTGTTCCTTTGATGTAGAAGCTGCCTGAGGAAACAGCGCTTGAGTTGGGCAAAGTCAACGTTGCACTCGCATCTGTCCAGTAAGTGTAGCTTAATCCTAATGCAGAGCCACCTGTGATTGATGCAAGTGTCAAGTCAACAGTGGAAGGTGCGCATACGGCCTCAGGGTTTGTAATTTTTAAAATTTGAAGGGCATTTACCGTAACGATTACAGGACTTATGGTTGAGCATCCAAATGAATTAACTCCTTTAATGAAGAAGGTACCCGCGGAAACAGTAGTTGGATTAGTAAGGGAACTAGTTGCAGAAACATCGGCCCAATAGGTATAAGTTAATCCTGAAGTCGATCTGACAGTAACAGACAGATCTGTTATATCAACGGTAGTAGGTGCACAAACCGATGCTGGGTTAGTGATTACAATTTCCGGGTTGGGGTTTGCCGAAACAATTACTGATTTTAAATCTGAGCAGCCGGTGGCATTAGATCCTTTGATATAATAATTTCCTATCGAGGCAATACTCGGGTTTGATAGAGTGCTTGTCGCACTTGCATCTGACCAGTAAGAAAAATTAAGAGAAGGAGAAGAACCAACGGTTATTGAACCAGCAGTCAAGTCCACTGTCTCGGAGTCACAAATGCTTGCGGGGTTGGTAATCACTAAACTAGGAATTTCTACGACCGTTACGGTAACAGGTTTTATGACTGAACAGATTGCAGCATTCGTAGCTTGAATGTAATAAGTTCCTGAAGTTACTGTTGTCTGATTGGGTACGGAAACATTCTTACCCACATCCATCCAGTATGTAAACGATAGCCCGGATTCTGAGCCAGTGGTAATAGATGAAGAAGTTAAGTCAACTCTAGATGGAGCGCACACATCAGGTGGGTTGTTGATTATTAAATTTGGCAGGGGATTAATAGTGACAATGACGGGCTTAATGCCGGAGCACCCAAACGCATTGGTTCCTTTGATATAATAAGTACTGGCTGAGCTAGTTGTTGGATTTACTAATACATTGGTAGCGGCAGGATTATTCCAGTAAGTATAGGTGTTCTCGGTTGAGGAGGCAGCCGTGATAGCAGGCTGAGTTAAATCCACAGTTCCGGGAGAACAAACAGCACTTGGGTTAGTGATCACTAAAGTTGGGGTTGGATTTAATCCAATTATCACTGGTTTAATGTTGCTACATCCTGAACCATTTGTTCCCTTTATATAGTATGTACCAGCGATCACGTTGCCGGGGGTTAACACTATATTGGTAGCTGCATTATCTGTCCAGTAAGAAAAAGTTAATCCGGGCGAAGAGCCAGATGTAATAGCGGATGCTGTTAAGTTAGCCGTGACATTGTCACAAATTGAAGCTGGATTTGTAATCACCAAATTGGGGACGGTGTTCACAGTGACCGTTACAGGTTTGATATTGAAACAAGTTGTTGCGCTTGTTCCTTTGATATAATAAGTACTGGATGTAACAGTTGATGGATTCGGTAATGTTGTTGTTGCAATGGCGTCTGCCCAGTAGGTGAACGATAATCCGGATGTAGACCCCGAAGTAATTGAAGGGACAGTTAAGTCAACCGTGGCGGGGGCGCAAGCAGCTGGGTTGGTGATGACTAAATTGGGAATCGGGTTGACTGTGACAGCTACAGGCTTGATATTTACACAGCCCGAGACATTTGTTCCTTTGATATAGTAAGTTCCTGATGGAACAGTCGCGGGATTCGTGAGCGAAGAAGTTGCAGAAGAGTTTGTCCAATAAGAAAAGGTTAGCCCGGTCGCAGAACCCGTTGTGATGGTAGGAACAGTAAGATCGATGGTACCAGGTGCACAAATTCCGGCTGGGTTATTTATCACTAAAGTAGGAATTGGATCAGAAGTCACCGTTACGGATTTTACATCAGAACAGCCAGATATGGTTGTCACTTTGATATAATAAATTCCAGCAGAAACTGCAGTTGGAGTTGATAATGGTGTAGTGGTGGCTGCATTCATCCAATATGAAAGAGTAAGAGATGGAGAAGACCCGGTTGTTATCGAAGCGTCAGTTAGGTCGGCAGTGGTAACTGTGCAAAGTGAAGTTGGATTGGTAATCACCAAAATGGGTGCTGAGTTTACGGTGACCGTTACGGGTTTGATAATGAAACAAGTTGTTGCACTTGTTCCTTTGATATAGTAAGTACCGGATGAAACAGATGATGGGTTAGACAATGTTGTTGTTGCGCTAGCATCCGTCCAGTAGGTGAATGCTAACCCCGATGTTGACCCCGAAGTAATTGAAGAGGCAGTTAAGTCAACTGTGGAAGGAGCGCAAGCAGCCGGGCTAGTGATGACTAAAGTAGGAATCGGATCAACAGTAACCGTAACAGGCATTGTGCTTGAGCAAGCTGATGCGTTCGTTGCCTTAATGTAAAAAGTCCCTGCTGGAGTTGTAGTTGGAGTGACCAAGGATGTAGTTGCAGGGGCGTTAGTCCAATAGGTAAATGTTAACCCTGACGATGAGCCCGCTGTAATAGATGAGCCTGTCAAGTCAATAGTAGCAGGGGCACAAACAGCAACTGGGTTGGTAATCACTAAAATAGGATTTGAGTTTGCTCCGACTACTACAGATTTGATACTATTGCACCCAGTAGCACTCACTCCTTTAATATAATAAGTACCAGCCGAAACTGAATTTGGGTTAGCTAATGTATTTGTTGCAGCGGCATCTGTCCAATATGAAAGTGTTAGTCCTGCCGAAGAACCTGTTGTAATGCTTGAGGCGGTTAAGCTAGAAAAATTGCCTGGGCAAACTGAAGCGGGATTTGTTATTAGAAGAGTTGGGATTGGATTAACAATAACAACAACTGGTTTTATGTTACTACCTCCTGCATTTGTTGTCCCTTTAATATAATACGTGCCGCTTGTGGCCGAAGTAGGAGTTGTATATGGAGTTGTGGCGCCCGCATCAGTCCAATAGGTATAGGTAAGGCCTGCAGTTGATCCAGCGGTTATAGATGAAGCGGTTATATTAACAGTGGCTGGATCACATATTGGAGCCGGATTGGTGATGACAATGACTGGGATGAGGGTAACAGTTACTTTCACATCGTCTGATGCTGGATTTCCATCATTATCAGTTACAGTAAGCCTGAAAATATAAACACCCTCAGTTAAATTTGAAACAGTTACCGAAGGGGATGATCCATTTGTAATTGTAGCAGTACCTCCGCTAACTTGTGTCCATGAATAAGAAGCAATAGATCCACCAGGATCATTGCCACTACCGGCTATTGTTGCGCTATTGGTAGGAAGGGTTAACGTGATATCGGCTCCGGCATTTGCAGTAGGCTGGCTATTTTTAGATTTCGTTAGTAGCCATTGATATAGGTTGGGTGTATGAAGATTATTATCTGTTCGGTAAGCATAATTTTCCCAAATGTCATGACCTAAACCTGGATAGCTGGTCCATTTGTATTCAGCCGTTGGCTTTGGAGTGGTACAATTAATTATATTTTGAAAAGAACCATACCCGTTGCTATAAGATATTGTCCCATCACTTTCTCCGTGAAATCCCCACATTGGGATCTTTCGCGCAGAAATAGTGCAGCCGTTCCCATTTCCAAAAGCAGATACTGGTGCGGCAGCGGCAAAAATATCAGGGACTGAAGGATCACCAGCACCAATATAGGTACCCCAACCTCCAAGACTTAGACCAGTTAGATAAACTCGATTCTTATCAATTCTGTAATTTTGAGAGCCATTCAAGACGTAATCAAAAAAATCATTCAAAATACTTGGCCACCAGCCACCGACTCCATTCGCTAACTGTGGAGAAATTACTATAAAGCATTCTTCCACTCCATTTACTGTAAAACACATGTTATGACCATTCTCTATCAATAAAGGTGGCCCATGGGCTTTTACTTTTTGCAATTCAGATGGTGAACCATTACCGGTTTCACCGGATCCATGCAGAAAAAATAAGACCGGATATTTTTTTGTTGGATTGGTAGCGTAATCGGGAGGAAGCTTTTCCAAATATCCACGGCCACTTGATGTCATTCGGGCAGTTTGCTGAGCATAGATTGGAAAGGATATTCCCAAAACAAACAATAGTAGGCTCAACAAAAAGTAGAAACGAATCATGCGAGATGTTTAATCAGGTGCCAAGAGAATAAGAGGCAAAAATAACCTGTTTTAGGTTATGCGGGGTGTTGTTTATTAAGTTTTTATTATTCGCTGCGAAAATTACTTTTTAATCGTTAAGCAGTATAAATTTCCGATAAGATATTTTCAAATAATTTATCTTCACGTTGAAGAAAAAGCCAGAGCATGATTAATGTCTGGGTGCAAATAAAACAATTTCGCTCTGAGAACTCACATGCGCATTCATCAATATTTTTAAGTTAAGGGCATCTCTAAAAACCTTCGAAGTCGTCTTTGCGAGGTCGTCTCGACCGAAGCAATCCCCCGTTTGGACTCCGAACGGGGGATTGCTTCGCTC
>JAYVPS010000090.1:0-29396 GCA_043757225.1 Cytophagales bacterium
GAATGGATAACCCCGTCCGCTTCGCCAACAACCCGGCCGTCAGGTTTCCAAAATTTCCACTCGGCACAGAGAAGACAACATGATCTTTATTTTTTAGCTGAGCGTATCCATAAAAATAATAAAACGATTGTGGAATAAGGCGCGCAATGTTGATGGAGTTGGCTGAAGTGAGAAATAAGTTTTGTTTCAGCTCAACATCCAGAAAAGCCTGTTTGACCAGTCGCTGACAATCATCAAAAGTTCCGTCTACCGCCAGCGAGGTAATATTCCCTCCCAAGGTAGTAAATTGTCTTTCTTGAATCTCGCTCACCTTCCCGGAAGGAAAAAGCACAATCACCTTTGTGCCAGGCACATTTAAAAAACCATTCGCTACGGCACTTCCTGTATCGCCAGAAGTGGCTACAAGAATTGTGATCTCTTTGTCTTGTTGATTTGCGAAATACCCAAGCAACCCGGAAAGAAAGCGGGCACCAAAATCCTTAAAGGCTAAGGTAGGGCCATGAAATAACTCTTGTGAAAAGATCCTCTCACTCAATTGAACAAGGGGTGCATCAAACTGAATTGTGTGTTCAATAATTCTCTTAAGATCAGCTTTTGGAATATCCTCTTGAATTAAATTCTCCGCCACTTGTAATGCAATATCCTGAAACGACATCGTATCAAGCGAATCAAAAAAGGAGTGTGGCAATGCCGGAATGTGTTCCGGCATATACAAGCCATTATCAGGCGCCAAGCCTTGCACAACTGCTTCCCGTAAGCTGACCTTTATATTTCTGTTATTGGTGCTGTAGTAATTCAAAGAATTTCAATTTAGAATTTGTTAAATTAATTTCGCCCCCACATTGTTAATCTTCGATACATAGACTTCACTATCCAGTTTTGATTTCGAAAATTCGACCTTCATAGCCTCTCCCACTTTTTCAGCTATTCCATTTTCTGTACTTAATGCAAATAATGTAGGGCCCGATCCTGAGATGCCACAACCCAAAGCGCCCGCTTCGATGGCTGCTTGCCTCACACTTTCGAAGTTTGGAATAAAAGCAGAGCGTACTGGCTCCGCAATTACATCCTTCAATGACCGACCAATTAAACCATAGTCTGATTTTATCAAGCCAATCATCAGCCCAGCAATATTACCGCTTTGCGTGATTGTATCTTTTAGAGAAACTGTCGGCTTCAACACCCTTCTGGAATCTGAGGTTTTCAATTCGATATGAGGATGAATGAGCGTACAATATAAATCAGCTACCGAAGGGATTTTTATTAAATCTAACGGATGATAATCGCGCACTAACACAAAGCCACCGAGCAATGAAGGCGCTACGTTGTCGGCATGGGCAGAGCCACATGCGATCCTTTCTGCTTCCATCGCATGAGGCACCAACTCTTCCCGCGAAAGCGGATTTCCCATCGCATGGTTGATGGCCACTAAAGCTGCCACACCGCTGGCAGCACTCGAGCCCATTCCACTACCCAGCGGGAGTTTTTTTATCAACTCAATTTCAACACCCTGATCGCTTCCCAAGCTTTTCAAAAAAGATTGTACGGCTACTCCTGCAGTATTTTTGTTTGCTTCTAACGGCAGTCGGCCGTCATCACCAACAATTTTAGAAATGGTTACTACCCGACTTTCATTTAAAGACAACACAACCTCATCGCCAGGGAAGTCGATGGCAAAACCAAGCACATCAAATCCGCAGCAAACATTAGCAACAGTAGCAGGGGCAAAAGCTCTGATCTTCATCTTAGTTTGAATAATTTCCAATTCGGATAATATCTGCAAAAACACCTGCTGCCGTTACGGTAGCACCGGCACCCGGCCCACGAATTACCATCGGCCGCTCCTGATAGCGTTCGGTGGTCAATAAAATAATATTATCGCTTCCCGAAAGAGAATAAAAAGGGTGTTGATTATTTACTGACGCCAACGAAACTTTTGCTTTTCCGTTTTCCAACACCGCCATGTATCGAAGTTTCTCATTCTTTGTCTCCGCTTGCTTTCGCAACGAATCAAAATGCTGATCAACTTTAGAAAGTGCTGACATAAATTCCTCTGTTCCCATTTCTCCTCTAAGTTCTTCGGGCACTAAATTCTCTACCTCAATATCACTAAGTTCCAATGACCATCCCGCTTCGCGCGACAAGATCAACGCTTTGCGGGCAACATCCATTCCATTCAAATCATCACGCGGATCCGGCTCTGTGAATCCTTTTGCCCGAGCTTCTTTTACTACCTCACTAAACAGGACGCCTTCTTTAAATGAACTGAAAATGAAATTCAACGTTCCACTCAACACAGCCTCTACACGAATCACCTCATCACCACTGATGAGTAAATCATTCAAAGTATTAATTACGGGAAGTCCTGCCCCTACGTTGGTCTCATACAGAAATTTGACACTTCTTTTTTTGGCTGTTGCTTTCAATTGCTTATATTTTTCCAAAGAGCCGCCATTCGCTTTTTTATTAGGAGTAACGATAGAAATATTTGAAGTCAAAATCGCATTATAAAAATCAGCTACCTCCTGACTGGAAGTGCAGTCAACAAAAATACTGTTAGACAAATTGAGCGAAACCATTTTATCAAAATAAGATTTCATCGTCATGGTCTCGCCTTTTTCTTTCATGGTATCCACAACCGAAATTAAATCCAACCCATCTTCGTTGAATAACATCTTTTTACTATTGGCAACTCCCACAAAATTTATCTCTAATTGAATATGCGAGGCCAAGTGTTGGAATTGCTTGACTACCATTTTCACCAACTCCTTTCCTATCAATCCGGTACCCACTAAAAATACATTCAACACCTTATGGTCTGACAAGAAAAAAGCCTCATGCAAAACATTTAATGCTTTGGTGGTATCATGTTGATTGATTACTACAGAAATATTCAACTCCGATGATCCTTGTGCAATGGCGTAAACATTCACACCACTTTTTCCTAAAGCATTGAACAAGCGACCACTGGTACCTGGATTGTGCCTCATGCCCTCACCTACGATAGCAACAATCGTTTTATCATCCTCCACAATCAACTCATCCATCTCCCGATTCATGATCTCATATTGAAATTCCTTTTCGATGGCTGCCTTTGCTTGCTGCACCAATCCGCTTTCAATAACAAAACATATCGAATGCTCAGAAGAAGCCTGGCTGATCAAGATCACGTTGATCTTTTCTTTTGCCAGCGTGCCAAACAATCGCATCGACACGCCCACTACGCCCATTAAACCACTGCCTTGCAAATTAAGAAGACTTATGTTTCCCATCGAAGAAACACCTTTGATGATGAGATTCTTTCCGTTGGCATCTGCTCTAATGACAGAGCCCGGAAAAGTTGGGTTAAAAGTATTTTTTATCCAAATGGGAATTTTGTTTTCCATCGCTGGCTGCATGGTGGCCGGAAAAATTACTTTCGCTCCAAAGTGAGAAAGCTCCATGGCTTCTTCATAGGTCATTTCTTTTACAGTGAATGCCTTTTTTACTTTTCGTGGGTCAGCAGTCATCATTCCATCCACATCGGTCCATATCTCCAATGAAGTTGCTTTGAGCGCACCCGCAAAAATTGCAGCCGTGTAGTCTGATCCACTTCGTCCAATAGTAGTTGTTTCTCCAGAAGTAGAAGAACCAATAAAGCCGGTGATCACTTGCAGAGTTGAGTGCTCTTTGAAATGATTTTGAATAAGGGTGTTCGTGGTTTTGAAATCAATTTTGGCGTGACCAAAGTTGCTATCAGTACGTACTACTTGCCTCGCGTCTAAAAACTCAGCATTCATTCCATTGCTATTGATTGCTTCTGAAATAATATAAGCCGATAACCTCTCACCAAAACTCATGATGTAATCCAATGTGCGAGGTGTGCGTTCTTTCACCAAAAAAATCCCGTGAAGAACATCTTCCAGCTCGTTGATGGTGGTTTTTACTTGGGCGATAACACTACTTTGCTTTTGTATTTCGATGAGTTCGCGTACTGTATCCAGATGTCTTTTCTCAATCTGTTCTAGTTGTGCTTTGTATTCAAGGTTTCCAGCAAGTGCAAGCGACCCGAGGTTGATCAATAAATCAGTCAATCCGCCAAAAGCAGAAAACACCACAGCAATTTCTTTTTGCTGAATAAGCGGCTTCAGTATTTGAATTACTGCCTTGATGCGTTCGGGAGTGGCAACTGAAGAACCACCAAACTTTAAAATTTTCATTAAATGACTTTTAAGATGATTCAGGATTTATAAAATGCAGCTGTCCTTTTCAAGACTTTAAAAAAATAAACAGCATGTGGGCGGAAGGTAAATATGGTGGGAGCTACCCCGTAATGGTGGTAGTGATTGTGATGGTAGTGAAAATGTTGATGGCCATATTTTATTGTCCAGCAAATAAACGCGCTTGTGAGCGGATTGCAAACTTATTTTTATGATTTTTGTAAGAAGTTTTACTTACTAACGATCAATAGGATGAACGCGGCAGAAAAATTATTTATCGAGACAGGACTTTCCATTAAGGGCGCAGAGCAAAGTCAGATGTTTGGCAAGCCTTGCTTTAAAGTAAAGAGCAAAGCATTTTGTTGCTTCTTTGAAAACTGTATGGTATTTAAATTGAATGGCGAGAACCATAAAGCCGCGTTGGAATTGAAAGGCGCCAAGCTTTTTGATCCTTCGGGAAAAGGAAGGCCGATGAAGGAATGGGTACAAGTACCATCAACTCATAAAGCAACGTGGGCGGAGTTGGCTAAAGCAGCCTTAGTATATGTGAAGTCCGGAGTTTAGCACAATCATCTGCTATTTTGTAATTTTGATAATACAATGAATAAGATGATATGGAAGAGGTTATCTTTTTGGTAGAAGAAAGTACAGAAGGCGGCTACACAGCTAAGGGTATGGGTGTTTCAATCTTCACAGAAGGAGAACCCATCGAAGAGCTTCAAGAAAAAATTAAAGATGCTATTCATTGTCATTTTGACGAAGAGCGACCAAGGTTAGTGAGGCTTCACATGGTTAAAGAGTTTGTCTTTGCTGCATGAAACTCCCTCGCGATGTTAGTGCCTCGGATTTAATAAAATTTTTAAGAAACCTAGGGCATTCAGTAACCCGACAATCTGGTAGTTATATCAGGCTTACAAGCCAGTTAAGAGGAGAACATCATATTACAATCCCACAAACCACAACCCAATTAAGATCGGAACGCTCTCGTCAATTATAAGTGAAATAGGTGAGCATTTCGGAAAGACCAACGAAGATATCATCAAAGAAATATTTTAGTCCATGCCCCGCAAAAAAAAATTTCCCAAAGAATCCTTCGTTAGCATGACCGAGCTGGTGTTGCCCAACGACACCAACACCCTTAACAACCTTATGGGTGGGCGGCTCATGCACTGGATGGACATCGTTTCAGCAATTGCAGGACAGAAACATTGCAATAGCATAGTAGTAACAGCTTCGGTGGATAACATTTCTTTTCGCGAACCAATTCGCTTGGGCGATGTGGTTACACTTCGAGCAAAAGTGACCAGAGCCTTCAATTCCTCTTTAGAAATCAGGATTGATGTGGATGCCGAAAATATACCAGCCGGAAAAAAGATCTCAAGCCACACAGCTTATTTTACTTTTGTGGCAGTGGATTCCAATGGAAGCCCAGTAGAGATTCCGGAAATTGAACCTGAGACGGAAGAAGAAAAAGAATTGTTTCAGGGTGCTTTGAGAAGGCGACAACTTCGCTTGATATTAGGCGGTCGCATGAAACCAAGCGATGCCCATGAACTAAAATCCATTTTCGACAGTAAATAAATGACTGCCCCCCCACTTCGAGAAATTATCTATCCAGAAGATCTTTACTCCATTCCTCCATTAGTAACCATTATTTTGAATCAACCTTGGGCCAAGATAACAGAAGCTGAAAGGCAACAGCTCTCGAAAATCCTAGTAGCCCTCGGCTTGTCGTTAGATAAAGTGAGGATTATCTATCAAGATGAGATTAACCTTAACCAATTACCAGACCGCCCCAAGAAGGTAATAGGTTTTGGGCTTGCTTTGAAAGGAGTAAATTTATTTGAGGCCATTGAGGTTGAAAGCACTCAAATTGTCTTATCAGAAAGTCTTCAAACCCTTCTTTCCAATGACGAAAGCCGCAAAAAGCTTTGGTTAGCGCTAAAGTCAATCTTTGGCCGGTAAACCGGTGAAATTCCTTCATTTGTCAAAGTTTTAAAATATTAACCCTTCTTCTATATTTGCGGAACTTTTTTATGCCCAATTGAAATAAAGGGCAGGAATCCTAAACCTTAAAACCTGTATGCAAAACTTATTGTATGTATTGCCCTTCTTCGGAGTGCTGGGCTTATTGTATGTCGCTTGGAAAAGTGCCTGGGTAGCGAAGCAAGATGCTGGTACCGATAAAATGAAAAAAATAGCCAGCCATATTGCTGAAGGCGCAATGGCATTCCTAAAGGCTGAATACAAAGTACTTGTAATTTTTGTGGCTTGTGTTGCCATATTGTTAGCAATTACTGCTGATAGTGCAACTTCATCCCCGTTCGTTGGGCTTTCCTTTGTTCTGGGTGCGTTCAGTTCTGCTTTGGCAGGATACATTGGTATGCGTGTTGCTACCAAGGCAAACGTTCGAACTACCAATGCTGCCCGTACTAGCTTGGCCAAGGCTCTTGAAGTTGCTTTTGTTGGTGGCTCGGTAATGGGCATGGGCGTGGTTGGAATTGGCGTGCTGGGCTTAAGCATACTATTCATAGTCTATGGAAATATGTTTGGCGTTGATACGCAAGAAAACGTTACGCGTGTAATTACTATTATAACAGGTTTTTCTTTTGGTGCTTCCTCCATCGCACTCTTTGCTCGTGTAGGAGGCGGTATTTATACCAAAGCGGCTGATGTCGGTGCTGATTTAGTTGGTAAAGTAGAAGCTGGTATCCCTGAAGATCATCCGCTGAATCCGGCAACCATTGCCGATAACGTAGGCGATAATGTAGGGGATGTAGCTGGTATGGGCGCAGACTTATTTGAATCGTATGTTGGTTCAATAGTAGGAACTATGGTATTGGGTGCTGCTTTTATAGTCCCTGGTTTTAGCGATAACTTCAATGGACTTTCTGCCGTTCTGTTACCTTTATTCTTAGCAGGGGTAGGCATCATTATGTCATTCTTAGGAACCTTCTTTGTAAAAGTGAAAGAAGGTGGTGATCCGCAACGTGCCTTAAACATGGGTGAGTTCTCTTCATCGTTAATCATGATCGTAGCTTCTTATTTTATAATCACTTGGATGCTTCCAGCCGAATGGACGTACCATGATTTACTCTATCGTACTGCAAACGGGGAACCCACAGTTCGCATTATGACCGCCATTGGTGTTTTCTATGCAACCATCATTGGTTTAGTAGGCGGAGTTTTAGTTGGCCTTATTACTGAATACTATACTGCCATGGGTAAAAAACCTGTGCTTTCAATTGTTCGTCAATCATCAACGGGAGCAGCTACAAATATTATAGCTGGCCTTGGCGTTGGTATGATGTCAACGTTACTTCCAACTATTGTAATTGCATTGTCTATTATTGGCGCATTCCATTTTGGTGGCCTTTACGGAATTGCTATTGCAGCGGTAGGTATGCTTTCAAATCTTGGAATTCAATTAGCAGTAGATGCTTATGGGCCAATTTCTGACAATGCCGGTGGTATTGCTGAGATGGCTGACCTTCCCAAAGAAGTTCGTTCACGCACTGATAAATTGGATGCGGTTGGTAACACAACAGCTGCTATTGGTAAAGGCTTTGCCATTGCTTCCGCAGCCTTAACTGCTCTGGCATTGTTCGGTGCATTTATGACTACAGCCAAAATCCACTCCATAGATGTATCAAAAGCACATGTAATGGCAGGGTTGTTTATTGGCGGTATGCTTCCTTTTGTTTTCTCTGCTTTGGCAATGGGTGCGGTAGGTCGTGCAGCCATGTCAATGATTGAAGAAGTAAGAAGACAATTTAACGATATCCCTCAATTGAAAGCTGCCTTAGCTTTAATGAAGAAAAATGGCGATACCCCGGTTGATCAATGGACAGCTGATGAGCAAAAAGTATTTCATGAAGCCGATGGAAAAGCAGAATATGGCAAGTGTGTAGAAATATCAACCAAGGCTGCACTATCTCAAATGGTTTTGCCTGGTTTAATGGCGGTGATTGTGCCTGTTGTAATTGCCTTCTTGCCAGGGTTCGGTGTAGAATCTCTTGGCGGGATGCTGGCCGGAGTAACGGTATCAGGTGTATTGATGGCGATCTTCCAATCAAATGCAGGTGGTGCTTGGGATAATGCCAAGAAAAGCTTTGAAGAAGGAGTAGAAATAAATGGTAAAATGTATTACAAGAAATCGGAACCCCACAAAGCTGCTGTAACAGGCGATACCGTGGGTGATCCATTCAAAGATACTTCCGGTCCTTCGTTGAACATTCTAATTAAATTGATGTCAATCGTTGCGTTGGTGATTGCCCCTTTACTAGTTCCGGCCGATGCTGCTACAGCTAAGAAAGAAGAAGTAAAGCCAACAATAGAATCAGTAGTGAAGGTAGAAGATGTACAACCTGTTGTTAAACAATAAGGTGTTCTAAATCTAGTACTAGTTACAAGGAAGGCACACCCCATAAAGGTGCCTTCTTTTTTTTTACTAACTTTAACCTTGATTTAAAGTTTCAACACAGTTCAACACAATGAATAAGCTACTATCATACTTTTTGCTTATTGTCACTTTCAACTTTGGCGCAAGTATGCATGGAGTTGCCCAAGAAGCAATTTCAGGAAAATGGAAATCCATTGATGAGAAAACAGGGGATGTGAAATCGGTGATTGAAATTATGGAAAGAGGATCAAAGATCTACGGCAAGATTCTCAAATTATTCCCGAAGCCAAACGAGGATAAAGACCCCGTTTGCGATAAGTGCCCAAGAGAAGATGACCGGTTTAATAAAAAAATTATAGGCATGGAGATCATTAAAGATATGATCAAGGATAGGGATGAATATGAAGGTGGCCACATCCTAGATCCTGAGGTTGGTAAAGTATATCGCTGCAAGCTATGGGTGGAGGAAGGGAAGCTTAAAGTAAGAGGTTACTTGGGCCCATTTTTTCGTACTCAGACGTGGCTAAGAATGCAGTGAATAGAATAACTAAGACTTTGCGAGGGAATTATCGGCTAGGGATGGAAGTGGAAAGCCCGAAGTGCGTGAGAATGTGGGTAGCCGGACTTGTAACGGACAGCCCGCCCGTGTGTAGGATTTGAGTGGAGGATAGGGAGCCGCATAAAAAAAGACAGATGTCAAACGGAGCATGATACAGTTCATCGGAAAAATAGCGATCTTAAACCCGAATTAATCTATCTGACAATAACTAAAGGTTACCAATTGTGGCACTAAGAGTATTCAAATCGAGTTCGCAATTAGACGAAAAAGAAATCTTCGACCGGATTCAAAAAGGGGACGAAAAAGCCCTGGAATTGATCTATAAAAAATATTATCGGATGATGACCAAGCTGGTCATGACCAATAGTGGAACGGAAGAAGAGGCTCGGGACGTTTACCAGGATGCCTTGGTGGTATTTTGGCAAAAGGCGCGGTCGGGCAATTTGGTGCTAACTTCAAAAATGAGCACTTTCATCTATAGCATTTGTCAAAATCTATGGAGGAAAGAACTTGACAGGAAGAAGAGGCTTTCGAATGAGGAAAAGGATACGCCTACCTCAATCGACATGGATAGCCCGGAGCGAGAGAAGATAATGGCAAAGTGCCTTGGCCAACTGGGAGAAACGTGCAGGAAAGTATTGATGTATTACTATTTTGAAGAGATGTCGATGCAGGAAATAGCGGAGAAATTGGGGTTTGCCAATACCGATACCGCCAAGACAAAAAAGTATAAGTGCAAACAGAAGTTGGATGAATTAGTGAAGTCGCAGTATTCGGAACAGGATTTTTTAGATTAAAAAGACATGAACAATTTTGAATTAATAGATGATTATTTGACCAGTAAGCTTGGGGAGGCTGAAAAAGCTGCCTTCGAAAAGCAATTGGAATCTGACCCTGCTTTGAAAGCAGATGTGGCATTGCAAAACCAAATTTTGGAAGGTGTAAGGAAGGCTCGGGCAGTTGAATTAAAAACCATGCTTCAAAATGTACCAATCGGTGGCTCCGCCATCAGTTGGCCAGTGCTTAGAATGGCCGCAGGCATTGTGGGTGCAGGAGTACTAATAGCGGGACTGAGTTACTATTTCCGATCACATGAAAATATTAATCCATCAAGTCTTTCTACTTCTATTGAAGACTCCATTAAGCAAAAGGAAAATACTACCGAACCAATAGAGGAGAAAAAAGTAGAACCCACTCTGGAAGAGGCAAAGAATAATGAATCAGTTAAGGTAGTTGAGGAAAAGAAGCCCGTAGAAAAGAAAAAAGAGGATTCGAAACCATTAAAGGCTACCCAACCAAAAATTGAAGCGGTAGATCCTTCTAATGAAATGATCGATAATTCATCTAGTCATTCTCCCACTCAGGCAGAAAGCACTAAGTCAGTAATTACAGCTTCCCATATTGCTGTGGAAACAGATTCATCGAACAAGAAATACTCTTTCCACTATCAATTTAATAAGGGCAAATTGATGTTGTTTGGCACTTTTGATAAAGGCCTCTATGAGATCTTGGAAATCAATAGTGACACCCACTCCATATTTATGTTCTACAAAGACAATTATTATTTGCTGGACGAGAAGCAAACTAAAATTACCCTTCTCGAGCCCATCAAAGACAAGGCCTTGGTCGCGAAGTTAAAAGAATATCGTGGCTGATAATTAGGGATTACAGGTTTGAGTTTTTGAAAACCCTCTCCCATCGAGAGGGTTTTCTTTTGCCCCGTTCTGCTATATTTGCACCTGTGAACCACGAACTTCAAAAAGTCAAGTTTCGAAAGAAGAATTTAGGTAGCTATCCTTATGTTAGTGTAGTCCTTAGTATTACACTCGCCCTCTTTGTAATTGGGGTATTTGGAACGCTGGTGATCTACTCCAAAGAGTTAGAAAGAACCGTTCGCGACAATGTAAAAATTCAAGTTTACTTAAAAAATCAGCTCACCCCTACTCAAACTCAGCAAATAGAAAAGGCTCTCATATCCAAAAACTTTGTTACCAAATCTAATGCAAATCAATCCATTCAGTTTGTTCCAAAGGAGGAAGCAGCCAAGCAGTTTATTAAAGAAACCGGTGAGGACTTCAAAAAATTCCTGGGAGAAAATCCGTTGCGAGATGCCTACCTTGTAAAAATTGATCAGGCCTATCACGACACAACCAATTTAAAAAAAATCAAATCAGAAGTCGAGGATATTCAAGGAGTTTTTCAAGTTTACTACGTTGAAAATGTGATCGATTCTATCAATCGAAATGTTACCAAGATCGGATTGATCCTTATGAGTTTAGTGGGGCTTTTGTTATTCACAGTTGTTCTTTTGATTAACAACACCGTTCGGTTAGCACTTTTCTCACAACGATTTTTAATTCGTAGTATGCAATTAGTGGGCGCCAAGCGATGGTTCATCCAATGGCCATTTTTATTTCGGGCGCTAATGCACGGGGCGCTGGCAGGTGCTATTGCCTCCGGTCTTTTAGTGGCTCTCATTTCATTTGCCACCAAACGAATTGAAGACCTTAGGCTCATTCAAAATAATGATCGGATCATCCTCTTAATGTTCACCCTTTTGGGCATGGGAATGATTGTGGCTGTGGCCAGCACCTACCGTGCAGTAGCAAAATATTTACGCTTATCTTTAGACGAATTATACTAATATGAACAAGCTCCCTTTCGGAAAAAAGAACTACCAGATTATGATTATTGGTGCCGCGACTTTGATCGTTGGTTTCACTATTATGTCGTTGGACAAAGAGCCTTACGGATTTGGATTTCTTGGCCTTACCCTTGGACCTATTATCGTACTGGCAGGGTTTATCGTTGAGATTTTTGCCATCCTCCACACACCCAAAGAAAACAAATAACCCTTCATGTCTATTTTTGAAGCTATTGTCCTTGCCATTGTTGAGGGAGTAACAGAATTTTTGCCTGTATCTTCTACCGGTCATATGATTATAGCCTCTTCTCTCATGGGCATTGCAGATCAATCCTTTACCAAAACGTTTACAGTAGCCATTCAGTTTGGTGCCATTCTCTCGGTAGTGGTACTTTATTGGAAACGATTCTTTCAGTCAATCGATTTCTACTTCAAACTATTGCTTGCTGTTCTTCCGGCACTTGTGTTAGGCTTCTTACTAAATGATTTTATCGATCAGCTTTTAGAACGTGTAGAGGTAGTAGCCGTTATGCTCATTATTGGTGGAGTCCTGTTTCTATTTATTGACAAGCTCTTTCAAAAAACAGAGGAAGCTGGCATTCTAGAGGTCAATTATCCTGCGGCCTTAAAAATTGGCTTGTTCCAAACCATTGCCATGATTCCCGGTGTGTCGCGCTCGGCAGCTACTATCATTGGGGGACTTACCCAAAATTTGACCAAGAAAGCCGCAGCTGAGTTTTCCTTTTTCTTAGCAGTACCTACCATGGCCGCGGCCACAGGCTACAAACTTTTGAAATTCTACAAAGAAGGAAATGGGTTCGATCAAAGTGAAATTTCCATGCTCGTTATTGGAAATGTCGTTGCCTTCATAGTCGCTTTACTGGCCATCAAGTCATTCATTTCTTTCTTGACCAAAAATGGCTTTAAACTTTTCGGATACTATAGAATTATAGCTGGCATTATTATCCTTATCCTTTACTTTTCAGGCATTAAGCTCTCGACACTTTAAATGGAACCCAACCCAACAACACCTGTTGAGGGGCGTCTATTACTAATTGATAAACCAATTCGATGGACATCTTTCGATGTGGTAAATAAACTTCGCTACAAACTTAAGATCAAGAAAATCGGCCATGCCGGAACCCTCGATCCACTTGCTACCGGGCTGCTAATTATTTGTACAGGAAAATTAACTAAAAGGATAGACGAATATCAAGCTCAGGAAAAAGAATATACAGGCCACTTTGTGATTGGGCAAACTACACCTTCCTTCGATTTGGAAACTGCGGTTACTGAGCCCATCGATTTCTCTATGATCACTGAAGAGCAAATTCACTCAGCTACTAAAAAATTTACCGGAACCATTCAACAAATTCCGCCACTTCACTCGGCCATTAAAGTAGATGGAAAGCGTGCCTATGAATTAGCACGGAAGGGAAGTGACATAGAATTAAAAGCACGGGAAGTAACCATCTCCAAGTTTGAAATCATGGCTATAGAAAAGTCGGTCGTTCGCTTTCGCGTGGTTTGCTCAAAAGGTACTTATATCCGAAGTTTGGCTCGGGATTTCGGAAATGAATTAGGGGTTGGGGCATACTTGGCCTCCCTTTGCCGGACACGGATTGGGGATTTTAAGTTGGAAGACGCTAAAACTATCGAAGAAATTATTCCTTGACCATTATCTAATTTGTAATCGACACAGATTCCAGGATTTTTGTAATCATAACCTTTCTAATCTGTAAATCTGCCACAAAAGACCACATGAAGATTTATTACAGTCTCGAAGATTTTTCAAAACAAAGCAATGCTGTGGTCACCAGTGGCACATTTGATGGCGTTCATATCGGTCATCAAAAAATAATAGCACGGCTGAAAGAAATTGCAGAAAAGAGCGGTGGTGAAACGGTAGTAATCACCTTCTGGCCTCACCCCCGATTAATCCTTAAACCGGAGGATGATTCCCTCAGGCTTCTCAATACTTTTGAGGAAAAAGCTGAGTTATTGAAACAACAAGGCATCAAGCACTTATTGCGTATACCCTTCACCAAAGAATTTTCACAGATCAGTTCGCAAGCCTTTATCAAAAATATATTGGTCGATACTATCGGCACAAAAAAATTAGTGATTGGATACGATCACCGTTTTGGTAATAATCGTGAAGGAAGTTTTGAGCAATTGAAAGTCAATGGCCCTGCTTATGGTTTTGAAATACAAGAAATTGAACGGCAAGATATTGATCACATAGCAGTGAGTTCATCGAAAATAAGAAAGGCCTTAGAAGAGGGCGACATTGAAACCGCTACTCATTTTTTAGGCCGCCCCTACTCCATGACAGGCGAAGTTGTTAAAGGCGATAAATTGGGGCGTGTATTGGGCTACCCCACCGCCAATATTGACTTAGATTCACGACATAAACTAATCCCATCAGATGGGATCTATGCCGTAACCGTAAAATACGACTCGGTTGTTTACCAAAGCATGCTTTACATCGGCAACCGACCGACCGTGAGTGGAAATAAGCGTGTGATTGAAGTTAACCTGTTTGATTTTAATAAAGAGATTTACGGAGAGTCGTTAACAGTTTACTTTCATGGGTTGATCAGGCTCGATGAAAAGTTTCAAGATTTGGAAGCGTTGAAAATGCGACTGCATCAGGATAAAGAAGAAGCCTTAAAAATTTTGGGCAGGCTTTAAGGACCTGGTAAAAAACTCTGTACCTAAAGGTAATGGTTGTAGGCCTTATCGAAAACGATCATGATGTGCGGGGAAACCTGCCCACTTATTATAAGGTTAGTCGGTCAGTAGTGATTTTATTAAAATAAATATTGTAACAATTATCAGCGTCCCCCGACTAATCTCAATAACCATACACTTATCTGGTTCTAGAATAAGCACTCCCTCAAATTACTTTAAATCAATTAATTCTTTTGGATCAACCTTTAATGTGCTGGCAATTGCGAAAATTGTACATAAGGTCGGATTTATTCTCCCCGTTTCGATTCTTGCAATCTGGGAAAGGCTGATATCTGATTGATATGAAAGTTCCTCTTGAGTTAAATTCAATCTTTTTCTTGTTTTTTGGAGGTTTTTCCCAAAAGCGAACAACAATTTTTCATCCCGAAAATTCAAGCAATAAACAACAATAATTTATTCTTGATTTATTATAGCATATATGCCATAACTGATTACATTGCACTCATCGTACTGAAAGCAATGGCCAGTCTTATAGAGTCGTTTTTCGAAAATAAAAAATCATTGACCCATTTAGGGGAGATTATACTAGAAAAAAATCTAAATAAAAAACACTGGGTATATTTTAACCTAGTGGATATTTTTTCTCCTCTTTTTCCATCAATAAAATCTGAAAAACTTGAGCCCTTATCTTTCGCTTGCTATGGCTATTTTCGGGCGATGCTCATTATTGACAAAGTGATCGATGAACCCCAAACCAAAAAAGGAACAGACTTTTTAGTTTCTATTTTACTATTGGAGTCTTGCATCAAAGAGCTTTCTTTCCTGTTCCAGCGCGAAGACACCTTTTGGAATAGCTTCGATAATGCCAAATCAATTTATTTTCAAGCAATTAAATTTGAAAAAGCAAAATGGAGTGACCTTAGCGCGATTACGCAAGATGATTTTGAAAAATTAGCTGAAAATAAATCTGCATCCATGTGCTACCCTTTAACCCGCATTATGCATTAGCGTATTGAAAAGGTGGGCTTAGATTGTTTATCTTGGAGAATATTCCATCGAGCCACGGTCTTCTTTTCACAGGCAATGATATTTTGAGCACCTTTTTATTAGCGTGGTTTACTGTCCATGCTCCTAATGCAAAGCAATAGGATTTTAAGGTTTTAAGGGTTGCTCTGTTGTGATGATTGAGGGCGAAGTGACGGAACAGGCTCATTAAGTTATAGCCTACCATGATGAATCTAAAAGATGCCTCGGTGGCCCAAAAATCTTGTAGGCAAAAGTTTTCCAATCCAAAATCTTGCTTCAATTCCTTGATTCGATTTTCACAATCTGCACGTGAGTTATAGATGTTCCAGATTTGATCTAAAGGCAAATCTAAATTGGTTACATAACAACTGAACCGATGACCTGGTAAATCTTCGAAGAGTTCTTTACCTCCTGCATCCGGTCTTATATCCACACGCTTCTTAACCAGTATATACCTACGGACTTTGCCATTCTCATGACTAAACTTCATCTCACTAAGTTCTATTCCTTTGGCCAATTCAACCCAATCGCTTATTCCCCACACGGCACTTTTTACATTGGGATACATGCGTACAGCCATGATGTAATTGAGGTTTTCTTCTTCGAGATAACTCATCAATTCCTCGGTATAAAAACCACTATCCGCCCGCACTAGGCCTACCTTCTTGCCTTTCAAAGCTTCCTTGAAAGTCTCTTCCATAAACAACTTACAACTACTACTGGCCGCTGTATTGCCGGGACGTAACCACGCATTGGCTACCATCCTGGTCTGACTCACAAAAGCCATCAAAGGATGGTGTGAATTACGGCCTCGCTTATTGGGGTTATATCCTTTGCTGCTTCCTTGTTGATCGCCATATCGGGTGATCACTGTGCTATCGAAATCAACAGTGATGTTATCAATATTAATTTGATCGAAAAACCATTTCTGTAATGCTGGAAATACTTCGGTATTTCTTGCTTGTGAAAACTTTCCAAAGAACCTACTGTAGGTACTCTGCGAAGGCATCTCATCCCATCCGAAAATAGATTGCAAAACCGAATCGCCTCGCAGCCAGTCACAATGAATATACCGGCTTGCTCCCGTCCAGATACTTAACCAAAACGATTCGATAATATGAGTGGGATCATAGCCACGGTTAGAACCGGGACGAGGTAAATTTAAGGTAGCCAGATACTCTCTGATTTTTGTCTGGTCTAAGAAACGTTTCATCAGGCTCATCCCTCCAAAAGGAGTTACTGGCTTGTCCGAATATTCTATAGGGAGGTTAACCATATGGGTGTTTCAGTTATTACCAAAAATCAACTCTTCTCCGCTAATTTCAAATATTTTAGGAGATTCTTAATTCCTATTGCATAATCGAGGTTTAATTGATGCATTGGAATCACTCCAAAACCAAGGCTTATATCAAGATAATAAGTTGCTCAAGAGTTTCTTAAAACACTTGCACATTGCTTTTCAATACCAAGATGATTTAGATGACTTTAAAACAGACAGGTTAAATAATCAACGTTCTTACGCCCAATTTTTGGTCGAGCAGAGGGTCAAGGAAAATGGTCTATTGGAAGCAATAACAAGCACAGATATGTTGTACAAATATCTCTTTGTTTCTGGAATTGCTTCGGGGCTACTAAAGAGTTCTTGTGAAAATCTAGGGATTTGCATTGTTATTGCTAATCAACTGAACTTAAAAAGCCTAATAGATTTTACACAACAAGAATTTGATCAATGTACAGGGAAATTAAACGAGGTAGAGCTATTAGTTGAAAAAACAAAAATCAAAATACAAAAAAGTAATGTTAGGCGGATCCAGAACATAAGCTTAAACGGTATTTCTATTGATAGCGCACTATCTGAAAGTATCAGCTACCTAGAAAGAAACGTTAGCAAAGAGATGCTGTGGACGGACTTCATGACTACAGCCGGTACAAGTAAATATTGGGTTACGTTTTATATTGCCTATCAGCTTGCAGATGCTGGTGTAAACCTACCGATACTCGATGAATTAAGTCAGAGAATCTCCAATTCACAATTTGTAGGCTCCTACAACGAAACAATACCAGAAGATGGCGACACATTAAATTTCATGATCGGGTTTGTTAAAACTTACAATAGTGCTACAAGCCCTAAGAGACTAAAAAATTGGCTTAAATATATGGAAAGCGGTGGCGGTTGGGTCACCTATAAAGAGGAGGCAGAATTACGCACACGACTAAAATTAAATTCAGAAATAAGTCTTAACGGATGGCTCACACCAAAAGTATGCGTCAGCGCAACTGCGTGCAAAATGCTATCTCTCTTTGAGGGCTACAACAATGAAAGAAAATCAACTGAGAATTATCTTCTTGCAAATCAAACCGATGAAGGGTACTGGAATTCATACTGGTGGACAAGCCCAATTTATGCAACTTCATGGGCAATACGATCACTAAGCGACAAAAGTGAACACGAAGTACCATGCTCAAGAGCCTGTAACTGGCTTTTAGAGGTTCAGCTTGAATGCGGAGCTTGGATAAATCCATTTACGAATGAGCCTAGCACATTTTATACGGCTTTAGCAGTAAAAGGATTGCTAGCATTCAAACCTAAAAATAATTTAGAAGCATTGCAAAAAGCAACAAACTGGCTTATGTGCCAACAAACATCTGATGGAAGTTGGCAAACTTCCAGAATACTGGCAATACCTGCTACCAATATTCAAGAGCCTTCTAAAGTACTTGATTGGAGAAAGAGTTCATTTGGTGTGAATATCGTGGTGGATGACCATAACAGAGTATTCACTACTTCAACAATTCTGAATGCCTTGGTGGAGTATAAAAATTATTCAAATAACATATTACGCCAGTAGCTTAAAAGGTGGGGCTACCACATTTAATTTAAAAACCCATCTAAAACCAAAAACAAGTTAAAATATGCAATCAAAAATTGAAGATCAAAAATCAGAAGAACTCGAACTAGCACGAGTTTTCGAAGTAGAAGAGCTCGAAGAGCGAATAGAGTTTGCCCATTGGTACAAGCATGCAGACGGAGATGTGCCTTGTCCAGATGATCCGATACAAGAATAATGCAAACAATCAATTTCACGAGAATTCAATCATAACTTTCAAAATAAACTTTAGTTTAAAAAAATAATCCTTATAAAAATCAGGAATTAAAACCAAAAATAAGTCCCCAGAAATAACTTTCGAATTATAGACATCAAGTAAAAGGTAAAAGGTGTGCCTTTTGCTTGTCAGTAAATCACACCTTATAAATCAAAAACAATATAACTATGAAAGGAGTAATTGAAAATCAAAACACACGGGAGCTTGAACTCGCTCGCCTTTTCGAAGTAGAAGAACTAGAAGAAAGAATGGAGTTTGGGAGTTGGACGCCAGAAGCTACTGCTGGTGGTGGTGGCACAATAGGTGGCGGCGAAAACACGATGGATTTTGACTGGGGGTTGGGTATCGGCTGGCAGCCATTCAAGTAATTAAAAAAAGTGGCATCTGCAGATGCCACTTTCCTAATGCAAAATTAAATTATTAGATTTATCACAGTTCTAATACAATGACCAAAAAAACTCTTTTGTTGCTACTCAGTTTCTGCCAACTCAATCTACTGTCTCAGGGGATTACAGGCAAGGTAATTGACTCTCTCACCATGGAGCCAATCCCATTTACCCACATCTACACACAATCTGGTTTAGGAACAATATCGAACGAAAATGGAAATTTTGCATTGAATATCGAAACATCGGAAATAGACACTTTATTTCTTTCACATGTCGGCTATTCCCGAAAAAAAATCCTAGCTAATACAATTTCAGACAAAGGAGTAATTTTTTTAAATCCACTCACTCGAGTTCTTAAAGAGATTGTGGTCTACGATAGAGAATACACGGAAAAACTTATTGATAATGTATACAATAACTTGCGAAGAACGGATCAGGCTAATTTTGGAAAGGCTTTCTACCGGCAGGTCACGTCAAACAACAATGAACCCACTGAGATACACGAAATCTTCTTCACCCTTTCTTATTCGTCAACAGGCATAAAGAAGTATTACAGTAAAGAGGCGAGGTACGCTAAAAAGAATTTTTTAAATGCAAAGCCCATCGCCTCGATGGCTAATCAACTACTTCTAACATTAGGCATAGACATTGCTCCAACAGGTCACACTAAATTAATAAAACCGTTCAATGAAAATTACAAAAGCGAAGTTAATTTTGTAATCACTGACGAATATTCACTTAAAAATGAAGAGTATATTGTAGTTTCTTTTCAACCTAACAAGGGTGGCTCGGATATAGGAATGAAAGGCAGTATTACTATCGATAAGAAAAATAACTGCATTTGTCGCTATCAGGCCACAACAAGTAGTAGTTTAGGGATGGATACACTTCGCTCAAAAACAAAATTAAAAAATGCCTTGATTACAAATCATCGATTTGAATGGGATATTGGATTCAATTGTTATAATGATGACAACCCGTCTCTAATCTATTCCATTGTGAATACTTCCGTTGAAGTAGAGGCAATTGGAAAGATTGATGTCAATTCAAAACTTGTTGTCTACGAGAATGAAAGAAAAAAAGAAAAAAAATTAAAAGAATATACGCTGAACGATAAAGATCTTCAGTTAATAAAACAAACAAAATATCGGCCCAATTTTTGGAAGAATAATTCGATAATAAAAAGAACTCCCCTAGAAGAACGAATAGTGCAATCTTTTGAAGCATCAAATTCATTTGGAACTTATTTTCTAAAATAGCTATGAGTTAAAATTATGAGATATGTATACTTTGCAATTATAACTATCTGGGTTTTACCCAGTATATTAAATGCACAACATATTGATGCATTAAATATTAAAAACATTGGAATTGCAAGATTTATGCAATTCCGAAGTAACGAAATCCCTTATTCGCTTAACCACAATTATCAATTATTTTCTCACACAGTTTACGGAACGAATAATACGGAATCGTCAAATTTCAAAAATAATTGCACTGGATTTTTGTACTCTTAT
Organism: Cytophagales bacterium; assembly: GCA_043757225.1. Classification (GTDB taxonomy): domain Bacteria; phylum Bacteroidota; class Bacteroidia; order Cytophagales; family Cyclobacteriaceae; genus ELB16-189. The sequence goes on from JAYVPS010000090.1 coordinate 20,536, forward strand.
CCGTTTGTCAGTAAACAAAATGCTGTTGTAACTTATAACCCCAAAATAACTGGGAGCTTTGATTTTGAGATGACCGCAAAAAAAATGTATGGAAATATTTTACAATTTGGCCAAAAATCCAATTCTCAAGATATAGTTTATATTCAGGGAATACTATTCGGTCCGATAACAACCAGAAAGATGATTCCATACTATCTATATTCGACACCCCGTTATGATGGGCGAGTACCCGAGAATCCATAATGAGAGCGTTGCTTTGCGTAAAAATGTTGATTTCAGTAAATTTAGTGATTAAAAAATTTGATGATAGAAGATGGCTGGTAAACACACCAGAGGGAAGGAATGTATTGATCAATAAGGAAACCCTTGGGCTTTTAGGTATTTTAAGTAATTCGTCTGATTACCAACAGGCTCTAGAAAAATTCCATAAAACATTCAATGAAGTCATTACTCAGGAAGAATTTGAGGCACTTGTACAAAATAGATTTAAAAGCCTAAACATACTTTCCAATAAAGAAAGGATTCTCCATAAACAACCTAGCTACCTGCTGCTAAAAGTACCTCTACTCAACGCGAGGTTAGCAGGGTTTTTGGCTAACCCCCTACGTACTCTTTTTCTGCCATCCATTTTTTGGTCGGTTTTCACTTGTGTCTTCTTATTAAACAGTGTGGCCACGATTTATTCATTTTATAGCGAACTATTAAATATTACCCTTGTAAATGTTACGCTTTTCACTATCCTGTTGGGCTCTTCCATGTTGGTACATGAGTTAGGGCATATTGCTGCCTGCCGTCAGTTTGTAATTCGGCATGGGGCGATTGGCTTTGGTTTTTACTTCATCTTTCCAGTGGTCTATGCGGATATTACGCAGGTATGGACTGCAACAAAACCTCAACGAATTATTGCCAATGCAGGAGGTATCTATTTGGAACTAATTTACGGCAGCATCCTCTTTCTAATTTTTGTAATCACAAGAGATATTACTTTCTTATTGAGTGCGGTGGCCATCTTTGTCAAAGCTATTACGGAACTTAATCCCTTCATTAGATATGATGGATATTGGCTATTAGCTGATATTACAAATACGCCCAACCTGATAAAGAAATCCAACAATGCTCTAAAGAATTTTTTCCTTATTAAAAACTTTAAAATACACCTGATCAATTTATTACACTTACGATGGGAGGTCTCTAAGCGCGATTCATTCCTTCTTTCCTATGGTTTGGCAAATACCCTCCTTCTCGGAATTTATATCACTTATGTTTTAGTAAACTTTCATGTAGGAATAATTCATTTTCCTGAATTATTATTTTCATTGCTTCAAAAAGCGATCAATTTGAAATTATCGCTAGGTGACTTTCCGCATGGCTTCTTGTGGATATTAGGCCTCTACATCCTTGTTTTTAAAATAGTTATTCAACTTATAGCTAAACAAGTAAAAGAGATATCATACTATTTTTCCTATCAAAAACTGGATAGATATTGGCGTGTATGGAAAAAATAAATCAGGCAAAGACAGCTTGGTTTATTTGAAGAAGCATAAAATCACCCAAAGGAAAATAAGTTTACATCACAGTAAAATCAAAACCACGCAAAGCAGATATTGATCACATAGCAGTAAGTTCATCGAAAATAAGAAAGGCCTTAGAAGAGGGCGACATTGAAACCGCTACTCATTTTTTAGGTCGTCCCTATTCGATGACAGGCGAAGTTGTTAAAGGCGATAAATTGGGGCGTATATTGGGTTACCCCACCGCCAATATTGACTTAGATTCACGACATAAACTAATCCCATCAGATGGGATCTATGCCGTAACCGTAAAATACGATTCGGTTGTTTACCAAAGCATGCTTTACATCGGCAACCGACCGACCGTGAACGGAAATAAGCGTGTGATTGAAGTTAACCTGTTTGATTTCAATAAAGAGATTTACGGAGAGTCGTTAACAGTTTACTTTCATGGGTTGATCAGGCTCGATGAAAAGTTTCAAGATTTGGAAGCGCTTAAATTGCGTTTGCACCAAGATAAAAGTGAGGCACTTGCTATTTTAAATAAAATCAACTGACTTGTGTTTGCCATTTTATTAAATTTCATTCTCTTTTAAGTCCTTCGCCAAGCTTGCTATTTTTAACTTTTTATATCGCTTCAAGTATTTTAAATCTTCTGAGTTGTCAATTGACAACTGTATGTAGTAATAATTAATATGTTCCAATACCCCGAAAAGATTTGCTACCGTAGCCCATATCGTCAGCCCATTCAACCCTACTTTATTTTTAGATAAATAAATCTGAAATAAAAAGACAAGTGGAATAAAGGCAATTAGATAACCATTTATACTCTTAGCTATTCTAAACAAAGCAAGGCTTTTCTTCTGCTCAAAGAGTTGGCCCGTTAGACGTTGCGGTTTCAATTTCCAAATACTGTCCTTGAAATAAGATAAAAATAATCAGCACTAATCCGTACATCAAAAATACAATATCGGTAATGGGATTTCTAAGCAGTAGATAAATTGCAATCAAAGGAAAGGTAAAACAAGCATGAAATTTTTCTAACGGATAATAGCAACTTAGTCGTTTTACTAAACTTGCTTTGCTCATATCATTTTTTTGATAGTGAGAATTTCAGATACTTGATACGTTAGGTTATCAATTTGCGGGAAAAAGAGTCGAGTCAATTCCGGGTATAACCTTCAATGCGTTTTTATAGTAAATTTTTCTTAAAACAGAGTCCGGCAATTCTAAGCCGTACATCTTCCAATGAGCGTGGCGCTTGCGGTAATAATCAAAGTATTCATCTCCCGTCTCCAACACCCGGAAGTAAGTATAATATTCTTCCATCTTATACGTGTCCTTTCCAAACATCACCCGGTCTTGGTATTTTATTAAAAAAGCCCTTGCTGATTTAGGCTGTCTTCCCAGTTCAGCCAACACAGCTCCTAGTTCGGTATAAACATTCGGCATCTCATCGAAGAGTTTACCCAATCGCTCCAGGTCATTTCCAAACCAACCCAGGTGTGCATCGATAAACTTTGTAGTTGGATGCTTTCTGAACACATGATGTTGCTCACCCATCACATGTTCAAACGAAGGAACTTCTTTAGGATCCCGATAATGCTCTGGTTTTTCTTTTAATTCAAGCCACCGTTCATTGTACTTGTCTTTAGGTTTCCAAAATGAATTAGGCTCACCGGAATGGATCAACACAGGTATGCCTAACTCCCCACACTTCGCCCATATAGGATCAAGGCGAGGATCATCAATGGCTATCCTTTTTCCATCATTATCTTTATCATTAAGACCGAGTTCTTTGTACACTTTCAACCCGCGCACCCCTTGTTTCACGGCTTCCTCCATCATGGCCAATGTTTCATTAGGCCAACCTTTATCATCTAAGTTCTCAAAATTGATATTTAAGAAAAGAATAAAACGGTTAGGATAGTTTTTGTTCACATTATCTAATGACCATTCCAAATACTTTCCACGAAAGCCACTGAGATTAACCATCACCCCCATATTCAATGAATCCATTTCCTTGATCAATTTATCCAGGTTTTGTACGGGCATCGTCCATTGATGATTGTGAACATCGATGAAAGGAAATTTAGCGTGCTTCAATTCATGCTTCGACACTACCAATGTGGAGATCGGTTCATAGTTTTCTACATCCATCACATTGTTTCGGTATTGAATCTGCCCAATAATCCTATAAGCAGCATATAGTGATAGCAGTATGACCGGAATGATTACCCGCTTCTTTTTTAAAATATTTTTCATGGCGAAAAAAAAGCCATCGATTGATCGATGGCTTTAAGAAATAATTATTGAATCGTAATCGGTACTTTTACTAACGCTTTATCCCACATCACATTCATTGATACAGCCGCAGAGTCACTACTAAAATCAATGGTTAACTGTTCTGTTTCTGAAGGGGCGGTCTCAAGTGGAACGTCTACTTTGACAACATCTAATGCATAATTTGGCTCACCAATGGCAAAATAAACACCCAATTCACTATTCAATGAAATTTGCCATGAAGCAGCATTCGGCACAGCATACATTCGATAGCTGCCAGCCTTTACTGGCTTACCGGCAAAAGTGATATCCTTGCTAACCGTAATTTCAGTTGCAGCATTGGCACCAAGTCTCCAATATTTTCCGTTGGGTTGCAGGGCTTTGTCCTTCTCATCTCCAAAAATCAACCTTCCCTTTTTATAAGGCTGGCAATACACCACCTTAATGTCCAAACCATTGCTGCTAAAGGAAGTCGTCTTGATTGGACTCTTCTTAGCAACAACCAATGATGCATAAAGAAAGAAAGCAAGGAGTGCAACACCAAGAATACCTAAGCCGATATAAATTTTCTTTTTCATAAATTATTATTGTTAAGGTGGAAATATAAAACTACAATTAATGCGAATATAAGTGTTTTTCTGACTATCAACCGTCCTCCAATTCCAGCTTCACTCGGGATTCTTCCAAATCAAGTTCATATTCAATCTTTCTAAGTGCCTCATCTCCTATCTTCCCGTTCTGATGGATTTTTTCGAGAAGCAACCTTTCTTGTTGAATCAATTGATGTTGAATTCTGTGGAATTCGGCAATCTGATCTTCTGTCAATTTATTAAGCGCAGGGTTACTACTTAATCGTTGAATACGTATCTCATACTTCGACTTGATCTGATTAAGTATTTCGTCATTCAAACCTAACGAATAATTTTCTTCTATGTGTTCAATCAGTGAAGTTGCAATGGTATGTCGGGCATGGTCTTCAGCTGCACGTCCACCCTCATCCGGCTTTACGCCCAAGCGTTTTACAATAGAAGGCAACGTCATGCCCTGAATAACCAACGTTGAAAAAATCACGGCAAATGTCAGAAAGATGATAAGGTCACGATTGGGGAAAGCAATGTTGTCTCCAATGGTTAATGGAAGCGCCAAAGCAGCGGCCAACGAAACAACTCCACGCATACCCGACCAAGCTACAATAAAGACATTGCTTAAAGGCGGAGAAGGCTCACGTTCTCTGATTTTTTTACTTAACCACCGCGGCATATAAGCTCCCGGAAAAACCCAAACAATACGCGAAACAATCGTAGCCAAACTAATGATTAGTCCGTACCATAACAACGTGCTAAATGAATGCTCGGTAATGTGAGCTAGCACGTGAGGAAGTTGCAATCCGATCAAAATAAAAATGAGGCCATTAAGAATAAAAATAATTGTATCCCAAGTTGAATATGCTTGAATACGTGTTTCGTGTTTAAATATTTTTGAAGACCGCTGGCTTAAAAACAACCCACAAACTACCACGGCCAGTACACCCGAAACATGAAGTTGTTCAGCAATAACATAGGCTACGTAAGGAGTAATGAAGGTCATCGTGGTATCTCTAGTCGGGTTATCAGGTGTTATCCTATGAATCCAAAAAAACACCAACCCAACCAGCAGGCCAATGATAATCCCTACACCGGCAACGTAGAAAAAGTTGATACTCGCCAGCCAAAAAATAAAAGTACCTGTGGCAGTGGCAGCAATGGCGTAACGCATCGCTATCAAACCTGTTGCATCATTGACCAGGCTCTCTCCTTCCAAAATGGTAATCAATCGCTTTGGCACACTTAATCCCTTCATAGCGGCAGCAGCAGCCACTGCATCTGGCGGAGAAATGATGGCGCCAAGTACAAATGATTCCGCCCACCCAAAACCGGGAATAGCGTAATGAGCAATGGCTGCCACCGCTATGGTAGTAAACAAAACACAACCAACAGCCAATAAAGAAATTGCCCTACCACTATCCTTAAAATCAGGCCACGAGGTTGTCCAGGCAGCCGAGTAAAGCACGGGCGGAAGGAAGATTAAAAACACTACGTCCGGGTTCATTTCAACAGTAGGGAGATTTGGAATAAGGCCAATTCCAATACCCGCCAGTACCAATAAAACCGGATAAGGTATCTTTATTCGATCTGTTACCTCTGCCAAAGTAGTTACGACTACCAAGAGAAGGAGAATGACGGTAATGTTTTCTAAGTGCATGAAATAATTTAGAAGTAAGAGGTAGATCTAAGATCTTCTCTGTAGCAACAAATCTAAAATCTTTTTCACTAAACTAAAATCATATAAATTGAACCTTTTCTTTGTCTAACTGTTCTAAAACTATCAAAATGAAAATTGCCGTATCCCGTAAGGAACATTTTAACGCTGCCCATCGGCTTCATAATCCTGCATGGACTTTGGAAAGGAACGATACGGTGTTTGGCAAGTGTAATAATCCTAATTATCACGGCCATAACTACGAATTAATTGTAACCTTAGTGGGTGAACCCGATCTAACTACGGGTTATGTTTACGACCTGAAAGAGTTGAGTAAAATAATAGAAGAACACATCCTAAAACATTTTGACCATAAAAACCTTAATTTAGATACGATTTACTTCAAAGACCTAAACCCGACAGCCGAAAACATTGTGGTGGTCATCTGGAGGATATTGAGGCAGCAGATTGATAACCGTTTTGAACTAAAAATTAAACTCTATGAGACCGAAAGAAATTTCGTTGAATATCCTGCCGTTTAAAGTTGATGAAGATGATGAGCATATCATGTCTTCTCATGATACGCCCATGCGAGCAGATGCTTTTGATCTTTCAGATGAGGAGAAAATTCAAAAGATAGAAGGTCACTTTCGTGAGATCATGACGGTGCTTGGTCTAGACTTGAAAGATGACAGCCTGAAGGGAACGCCACGCAGAGTAGCTAAGATGTATGTGCAAGAAGCTTTTAGCGGATTGAATCCCGCCAACAGGCCAACCACCCGCCTTTTTGAAAACAAATACAATTACGATCAGATGTTGGTAGAAAAGGACATTACTTTTTTCTCGCATTGCGAACATCATTTTGTACCGATATACGGAAAAGTACATGTTGCTTACTTTTCATCAGGCAAGGTAATCGGGCTTTCAAAAATAAATCGGTTTGTTCAATATTTCGCCAAGCGCCCGCAAGTGCAAGAGCGATTGACCGTACAAATTGGCAAAGAACTGGAACGAGTTTTAAACACGGCTGATGTAGCAGTGGTCATCGATGCCAACCATATGTGCGTTGCTTCACGAGGCGTTAGCGATACCAACAGCAAAACCGGCACAGCCTACTTCTCCGGCAAATTTAGGGACGAAAACATTAAGAGGGAGTTTCTGAACTATGTAAACCATTAATTTTAGCCTGAGTAATAAGACTAACCACTATCAACTTTATCGAAACTGAAAGTCTTGCGCTGAAGGCGCATCGTTTCAATTAACGACTGAGATCGAGATCAAGGAAAAAGTAAGACTCGTATTGGAGAGGATCTAAATGAAAGATAAGAAAAATGTATTTCAACTCGCTGAAATAAATGTAGCTGCGGGGAAGGGAAAGGATGGGTGAAAACACCTACCACAGGCAAAAAAAACAACGCGATGGACGGCTTCCTTTATTTGGCCGCAGAGTCCGAGGCGAGACTCTGCGGAGAATTAATGCATTTTGTTGTCTGCCGTTTTTTTTAACCTACCCCATGAACTCCAAAGCCATAAATTGTTCTCTCATCCAAGTCTATTTCTACCTGCCAATAATAACTTCCTCCGTCCATGACAATTGAATAGTCTGAATTGAATTTGAGTCGTTCATCCTCGCCCAGTATGTTTGCAAAAGAACGTTTGTCCCAGGAACAATTGATATGTATAATTCTATGTCCCTTTTCATTTCTGTATCCGACATATTGTCTGAAGTACGAATAGAGTCGCTTGTCAACTCTTGATCCATAGTCTTTGGGATAGCTGTGTTTAATTTTCTTGATGTTAGTTTTTAGAATTTGTTCTGCAAGCTCAATGTCCTCTTTTTTAGGAGTCCAGCGTTTAGTTGAATCCAAATTGTCCGCCAGGAAAAATAAGTAAAATGGATACTTCTCGTTAAAAATTGTCCCCCGTGAGCTTTTGTACCTAACGCCAATTTTCGATTTGCCCACAGTGAAAAGTTTGGCTTCGCTGTGGCATGAACTTAATAAGTAGGAGAGTCCAATAATTATGAATGCTTGTCTCATGTGAAGTCGGTTTTGCTTTAATGATTCACAAGTCGCCCGATTTCCATAAGTCAACCGTCACTTTGTAAAAAAATGGCACACAACGTTTATGCATGAGCAGTGGTGGGCGTAAGATGTGCATCACTGTCCACGTTGCAATAACGTATTTTGAAAGATAATACTTATAATTTAAACCGAGCCCCACCATTGCTTATGCATTTTGTTGGCAGCTGTTTTTCTATTCCGTCCTTTGTTCATTTATTTTTTCATTCGTCACAGAAGGAATTCTAAAAAGAAGAATCATTGCCCATACCTGAAGTACGGTCTGGATAATACTAATCAGTCCGTTAATCGGTTTTTGCATAAGTGAAGGAATTATCATTAACATCCCAATCAGTCCAAGTAGTGTCAAAACGAGTAGCAAATATTTAACCCAACCATGTCCTTGTCTGACTAGAAATCCAAGTCCTAAAATGAAAAGCATTGTCAGCGCAACTACAGTTTTTTGTTCTCCAGTTATCAATTGGTCTCTCGTTAGAAATAGGCTAATTAGTCCAACACCAAATGATATGAAAATCAAGTTGGATGATTTAATAAAGTTAGGGTGTAGTTTATTGTCCATAGTAAATCTTTTGTCAAATGAATACTGAACTGTCCAGAAAAATTGCCGCCAACATTAGTAATCCCGCAACTCAGTTGCGCTTTTACCCCCTAAAACGGGAGATAGACGCAACCCAGTTGCGTCTATTTCAAATTTAGCTGCCGCGTTCATAGGCCAATGCTACCCAATCATAATTAAATATCCAAGCTT
>JAYVPS010000091.1:0-29214 GCA_043757225.1 Cytophagales bacterium
GGTGAAGCCAATCAACGCTTTTTTATTTCCCGAAACTTTTCCCAGATTTCTAAAGCCCAGGTCAAAAAATTCTTTAACTCTTTGTTCAGTTAATAAAGAAATATTGAGACGATCGTAAATTTTCGTTATCGCTCTTACTTTCTTTTGCTTGTTGAATTTTTTTGCCTTAAGCCAAAACATAAGTTCAGATTTATCGCTCCCCTTTGCTTTGTCCAAGGCCTTAATCAGCAAATAGGTTTTCTTATTCGCAATAATGTCTCCACCTACTTGCTTTCCAAACTTTTTCTGATCGGCATACACATCCAACAAATCATCTTTCAACTGAAACCCTATGCCGATATTAATCCCAAATTCCCTTAAGGCAATTTGATCTCGAGAAGAAGCATTTGCCAGTATGGCGCCAAGCTCTAAACTAAAGCCAAGAAGTACGGCTGTCTTCAACCGAATCATTTCAATGTATTGGGCTTCTGTTACTTTTGATTTAGTTTCAAATTCCATATCCCATTGCTGGCCTTCGCACACTTCCGATGCGCATTGGTTGAACCCGCGTAACACGTGCTTTAATTTTTTGTCTTCAAGCGATAAAAACATTTCATACACTCGCACCAACATCACATCGCCCGAAAGAATCGCGGTATTTACATTCCATTTTTCGTGAACGGTAGCCTTGCCTCTTCTTAGAGGTGCTTGATCCATGATATCATCGTGCATTAAAGTGAAATTGTGAAAGGCTTCTACTGCGGCAGTATATTGCGCAATTTTCTGAGCATCTTTCTTATACAATGAATAGGCAAGCATGACCAACATAGGACGCAGGCGTTTTCCACCCAACTTCATCAAATAGCGTATGGGTTCATAAAGCGATTTTGGCTGAGAGCCAAAGTGCTGTTTTGCTATTTCAGATTCAACTAATTTATTATAATGCTCAAGCATAAGTATTGATTGTTTACAGCTAATGCCACAAGGGCTCGTTTTGCCAATTTAGTTTCAGTCCAAGCGCTTTTGGATCAACCTCATTTATAGTAAGGGGTTTCTTTTCAAACATAATTTTAACGAAACAAAAACCTCCCAATGTGCTTATTCACTTCAAGCTTGGGAGGCGCGTTTAAAAATTACAAAAGGCTATAAAAGCAAAAGACTCGCCCTAGGACGCTGTTCTTATGGGTAGCGTGGCGAGTACTGTTAATGCGAAGGTAGTATATATCTATGCATTGGCAATGACCGGTGTATAAGATTTTTATGCTTTTCATTCCTAACAGCTTAATTTTCAATTGTTTTGACTATTCAAGAGTTAAATCAATCAGCCTCCTACTCATAAAGCGATTTTGGCTGAGAGCCAAAGTGCTGTTTTGCTATTTCAGATTCAACTAGGCTGGCAACTGAGCAACTGTCGACAAATTGTCGATGGTTTAAATTCGCTCGGTAAGATATTGAACGGGTTTCTTTGTATTGGATAGTAGCTTTTCCAGCGCACCTCCTTTTGAGGCGTATCCAACTACAATGTTATCTGCTAGCTCTATCATCATTTGATTTCTTCTAAGCGCTGTTTCAGTTGTTACCCTCTTAACCTTGTTGTCAAATGGAGTTATAAATAGTATCCTTCCCTTATCGAACGGTGTTTTGAGTTCAGGCTCTACCACTTTCAATCCCCTTCCCAGAGCTATAATAATTGGCTGGTCTCCCTTAATAAGATAGTGCAACACATCCTTTTCTATTGTGCTATGAAAGCCGCTAATAATACAGGTGCCAGCTTCTCGCTGTGCAATTGCCCAGTCATAACACTTCAACACAACAGATGCCGGAACTTGACGACTACACAGGAAGGCCATTTTAGGCAGCTTCAATATTTCCGCATTGCCCAGTGTGGCCTGAATCATTTCTTTCCTTTAGGTTTGGCGGCATTAATTTCTTTCACCACTTTATCGAAATCACTTTCAAAAAGTTTATCCTGAGTGATTTGGTATTTCTCAAATTCCTTTTCGGCTAACGCCAAAGCAATTTCATCCGTTACCGTTCCTGCATTTTTCAAGATGGCTTCTTCGTTGAATTGCAGAAAAGCATCCAGTTTTTGCACCCAATCATTCATATACATAACAATGCCTTTACTTGCCTGATTCTCCGCGTAGTCGAGGTACATGGTTACAATTCTGTTCAGCGAAGTCATTTCGCTTTGGTTCAGGTAATTTTTAGCAATGCCCACATCGGGCTTGCGGATTTTACCTTTCGGGGCATTCTTCCGGGTGGTTAGCCCCATGTTCTGTTTGGTGCTGTCTGCTCTGGTATGAATGAGTTCGGCTGCCGTTTGCCCTGTAATGGCCCAATGCAATTTGTTTTGAACTGTGGCGAAGAACTTTTTGGTGATGTCGGTATCGGTGCTATAATCAGCACTGCACTGCAAATAAATGTCGGTTATCTTCTGATAAAATCTTCTCTCGCTGCTGCGTATATCGCGGATTCGCGCGAGTTGCTCTTCAAAATAATCCTTGCCGAAAGTGTTGTTCGGGTTTTTCAGCCGCTCATCATCCATCGTAAAGCCCTTGATGATGTATTCCTTTAGCCGCTCCGTAGCCCAAATACGAAATTGTGTTGCGCGTGTGCTGTTTACACGGTAGCCGACAGAAATAATCACATCGAGGTTATAGAATTTGGATATGGACTCCTGCGTTTTACCCTTGATGGCACCGTGCTGCGTGGTATGTGCAAAATTTGCACCTACCACTTCTTCGCGCAATTCACCCTCTTTAAAAATATTGCCAATGTGTTTGGTAACCACGGTTCTGTCTACACCGAACAAGTCAGCAATTTTTTGTTGCGTAAGCCAGATCGTTTCATTCTGCAAATAGATTTCCACTTTCACCTGGCCGTTGGGCGTGGTGTAAAGCAACACTTCGTTAAAACCCAAGCCGGGTGTTTTGTCTTTCTTCTTGGCCATCTTTTTTATTACCTACCTTTTTCTTCCAATACCCACTCTAGTCCAGCTCTTTCTCAGCTGACTTCTTAAATTGAACAGTGTACATGTCACTATTTTCCCTTCTTTCTCAGCCGCTCTTCAAATCATCCCAACGTCATGCGTCTTGATGTTAATGTCTTCACAGATAATCATCTTGCGTTTGGCTGACATTGCAAATGTCAGCCAGCGCTCCACAGCTTCACGCGCCCTTCTTCGCCCACATGTCCCTCAACGTGACCGTCCTGTTGAAAATCAACTTTTTTGAAGTGGATTCCTGATCGAGACAGAAATAACCGATCCGCATGAATTGATACCGTTCTTGTGAATTTGCATTCGCCAACTCCGGCTCTCGTTCCGGTGTTGGTGTTTCAAGTCTCGTGAGCACCAACACCTTGCCAAAGATAATATAACGTGAATCCCGGATTTGTAATTGATGTTGGTGACCCCGGGACGGGAACACCAACATCGGAAAGAGAAGCTCAATTCCGGGTCTTCGGTTTCTTCAATACGTTCGTAGCCTACTTTTGCTAACCATTGTTTAAAGGGTTCTGCTTTTGGAGAAGGGATTGACTGAATTAAACGTAGAAGTTGCTCTGTGTCTCCTACATCTGTTTTGTAGAACTTCCCATCTGCCGACTGCATTTTCAGTTGGTTACAATTTGTAACCGACTCATTCCCTTCCTTTGCCAAACGGTGTTTCAGCACTTTCCAGTAGTTATTTGGGTTTGGGCTATCGGTTAAACTTCCCACCACATCTACAATGGAGAAGTACCATTTTTCCTCGTCTTCATTCCAGACGGAACGTATTTTCTTACTTTCAAATAATCTTATGTTACTCATACTGACTTTTTCTATACTTTACTTAGAGAAGCTTGCAATTTTCCAAACAACTCAACAGCTTCTTCCATTTCTGTTCTAAATAGCATGTCATCGGTTGGATTTTGGATTTTGATGTTCTCTATCCCGTTCTCTCTCATGAATCACTTCCTTCTATTACCCCTATGGTATCAGGGCAGCGAGTGGCCATTAACAAAAGCCGATTGCGAATTTCATTCTTTGGCTCCTGCCATTTTTCATATAGTTTGGCAATGGCTTGTTCAGTGCTAATTTTTTTCACTCCTTCCAAATCCTTCTCCATCAGTTCCAAAATATCTACTCTGGCTTTTTTCATTTCATCTCCAAAGTATAGTTCGTAGACGCAGCCATCTATAGTTCTGCAAAAAAACTCATAAGCATTGAGGCTGTTAGACCAATCGAAATGATTAGCAATTTCAATGACGTAATCCACAAGTGAGGTAAAAATACCTTTTGCTGGTGCTTTAATTTTATATATAGGGATAGAGTTTAACCCCTTCACACCAATATGTGGCGTAGCTTTATTCCCTTTTCTTAGGATTTCCTTTTCAGTAGCATAAAATGTAAACAGTTTTGAGTTTATTAGAGCGCATGGGTATTTTAAATCCTCGTCATCGGCAGTCGTTGTCCCCACCATTAAACCATAAGCAGAATATATCTTCTCAGTACAGTATGCGGCCATAAGATATTGACCAGATTCTGGAATAAATAGTCTCGGAACTAAGTACCGATTTGGGTCGCCTAAAACTATTGTTGCACCTTGTGATCTTAAGTTTTGTTCAAGTTTTAAATCAAATTTGAAATATCCATCCTTCTCTTTCTCCCATCTGTAATTGTACCTTTTTATGGCTCGTGTTCCAGAAAGGTATTTGTGGTAATCTTTGTTTGCTTTCTCTTCACTGAGAAAATGTTCAAAGCAGCCGCCTATATTAACACCTCTATTCACTATAATAAGGTCTGAAAGCTTTGAAGGTGCTTTTTCAATCGTTGTTATCGCGAAATGGTTTTCACTGAAATGAAGTTCAAGTTTGGAATTTTTAAGAAATTGCTCAGAAGACTTTAGTACATATTGTTCCAATTCACCTTTATACCATTTCAATCGATATGAACCCTTTGGTTGTTGTCTCACACTTCCAAAGACAACACAATCTACAATTGCGTCAAATGGATCAAGGTTGGTTATTAAATATTCGATTCTAGTATTTTCTAAAAAATATTTTCGTGGCTCCAAATAGGAAGGTAATACCGCAAAAGTTTTATTTACTATATAACTTAAGACTCCTCCTTGTTTTAAAAGTTTATTTCCCCTTTCAATGAATAGATTCATACTATTTATTCTATCATTTGTTTTTTTAACTGAATCATAAGTCCTGACTAGAGATTTGCGCTCATTTTCAGTTAACTCACTACCAGTATTTGAGTAGTAGGAAACATAAGGTGGGTTGCCAATTACAATATCAAAGCCTTTTTCAATTTCGAACATCCACATGGGGTCGAAGAAATCGGCAAACTTGTTTTGATCATAGGGATTCCAGCCTGCTAACTTTTTTGTCGCATCTTTTGAAAATCCATCTTTCTCTAATAATGTAGCTAACTCGTTTCTATGCCGCGCATCGAGCAAGCGATATTTGTCTTTCGTTTCAGGCGTTCGCGCCCGAAAATGCTTTTCTCTGACGCGGTGAATATCATTTTCCTTATCCTTTATTTCTTTTTCAAGTACTAAATCAGTTAACAGTTGCTCTTCCTTATCTATACTTACCAACGTATCTGCCGCCACGAACCTTGTTTCTAAATTAGGCAGGGGTCTTATACCTCTGTTGGGTTCGTTATCATTCTCCGCTTTCTGATCAACAATAAGGGCAATGAAGAACCGTAGTTTAGAAATCTGAATGGCCACAGGCTGTTTATCTACTCCGTAAATGCAATTTTCTACCAGGTAGAGCTTCCTTGCAAAATCCAGTTCATGGCTGTTTTGGTTAAATGCTTTTTCAATATCCTCAATCCGTTTTTCAATTTCTTTAATGGCAGCTTCACGGCTTTTATCATCTTCCATTTGTTCTGCCAGCACCTTATCGCGTTTCGCTTTGTCTTGCTGTTTTTGTTTCCACTTTTTATTATTTGGATCAATCTTGCTCAGGATAAAAACCAGCTTATGAAGAATCCCCATAGGGAACGCACCTGAACCACAGGCAGGGTCAAGTATCTTACACGTATCAATGGCATCAATAAGCTCTTTCTTTTCCGCCTCGGTGAATTGTGGTTCTTCGGCTGTGTAAGAAAACAAGTGATGCAATCTTGCATTTAAGTCTTCTCGTTTCGCCTCATCATCATCTTTCAGTAAACTATTACACAGATAGGTAACAAGACTTTCGTCTACCATGTAGTTAACAATCTCCCGTGGTGTATAAAATGAACCCGTAAGCTTTCGAGCCGTTGTTTCCGTTTCTTCATTGTAGCTTGCCAAAAGGTTTTCAAATACTTTACCAAGCAATTCCGGGTCAAGGGCTACTTCTTCTTCTACAGGTGTATTTTCTTCAATGGTAAATTTGTATCTACTCAAAATATCTATTAGCCCTCTCACCTCATACTTCTTTCCCTTGGTGTGGAAAGTATTATTCAGGTCAATACTTTTTGGTGCATTACTAAAAAATAGATAGTCAGGAACTTTTACTATTGTTTCATTATCTCTATGCTGCGAAAAGCCATCAATGAATATGTCTTTTGAGTTGTCCTTAAAACGCTTATCCAAACATTCAAACAGACCACCATTTAGGAATGGTATGTTATCCATCAATTTTGAAAACCTGTCTTGCTCCTTTTCTTTAATGAGGCGGTTGTATCTAAAATAATGCGGAACGCCTGCGTTACGTTTTACAAAGGTGCGACTGATCTTGTTTTTATCTTTTACATCCTTGTTCATTTCGGTGTTCAACGTAGCGAAAAACAAGTTTTGCAATATGGCTTTATAATAGGTGCTGCCAGTTTTGTCTTTGTAGTCCAGAATCTTATCCAGTTCTTTTTTATTAAATAACTCATCGGGTACCAGATTTTTCTCCTTTAAGAACCATACGAATATGAGGCGCGTAATAAGACGAATTACGTTTACTGGGTTTCGGGTTTTATCATCTTTCAATTCATCGCTTGGGAATTCTACTTCTTGCAATGCCCAGAAATACCAATAGGCAAGTTCCTTATAAAACTTCTTGTTGAGTTCTGAAATATTGAGCGTTGCTTTCCATGCTTCGTGTAGCTTCACAAAGCTTTGAAATTCAAACTTTTTGTAAAGCTCATTCAAGCTTAGATCTTTCAGAATTTCCTTATGAGCCCGCTGCGGGTTGGCAATGTCAATATCCTTAATTAAAGTAACTTTTTCTAACACATCCTTTGCTGTGTCCTTCTTATGTAGTCTGCGGTCAATAATGGACAAGGTAAGCTTGCTGCCATAGTGAAATAGAACAATCACTGGCATTTTGAAAGGCACATTCAGTTCGCGCGTAATCTTAACCAGATCACCACGCTTGTAAGTTTCCTCCTTTAGATGTATGGTGAAGAATAGAAAGCTCTGGTATTCATTTCTATCCACTTCTCCGGTATCGAACAGCGATTGAACTCTTGTAATTTCTGAATCGGCAACCTGAAAAATAAATTCAATCTGCTTCCAGTGACTGACAAAAGCCTTTTCTTTATTGATACTATTTTTAGGAATGCTAAAGCTTTCAATAAAACCCTCAAAGTTGTTTGGGCTAATGCGTTCGGTCTTATTACTCTGATAGTCTAGAGACTTGTATAAAGCCAAACTGCTCTCGTAAAGTTTTTTAGTATCGAAGGCCTGAATTGCTTCTTCTATCTGCTTTAGCTTGTCGTAGTCTTTCTCTGTCATGATTATTTTAACTTCTTTACTTCTCTGTTTTGTAACAAAGATTTCATTTGCGTAATGGCAATTTTATTCAACTGCGCCAGGCGTTCACTTTGTTTTAAGCGTTGGTGAATCAAGACGGCATTTATACTTTCCATATTGACAGCACTACCAACTGTTCAATATTGGCATCATCGCGCATATTGCCCACTGCTTTTGGGTTTTTATCTCTCCATTGTTTAGCAGTCATTCCAAATAATGCCATGTTCAGCATATCCGCTTCATCGGCATACACAAAATTTATTTTCTCTTTTGAGAGCGCTGTCGGGATCAGGTTCTCCTTGATGGCATCGGTGTGGATGTGATAATTTACTTTTGCTAAGGTTCGTTGCAGGCTCCATTCCAGTTTTAATCTGTCATTCTCATCGGCTTTAAGGCGCTGAAACTCTTTGATGAAATAGAATTTGAATTCAGCGCTAATCCAAGTAGCAAATTCAAACGCAATATCACGATGGGCGAAAGTCCCTCCGTATTTTCCGGTTTTTGAAATGATACCAACGGCATTAGTGGCCTCTATCCACCTTTTGGGTGTAAGTGAAAAACTGTTGGCACCTGCCTGGTTTTTAATTCCATCGAATTCGATGGAATTAAAGTTGGGGTTATTGAATTGTTCCCATAACCCAACAAATTCAATTGTGCTGCGGTTTCTCAACCAATTCTGAAGTATGTAGTCGCTTCCTTCTGCATCCCGATAACGTGCAATACCCGTTAGTGAAATATACTCTTCCTTGTTGCTATCCGTGAAGATTATTATTTCGGTTCCTTTTACATTGATCGATTTATTTTTTGTCATTCGTTTTTAATTTCTTAATTGCTGAAACCTGCCATAACAGGCTTTGCCATTAACGGCAGTTGTTTTCACTATAAATGATTAAGCTTTTAATTGTACCGAATTCGGTATAATTAAAAATGGGGTTATACAAGGATTCCCACTCACCCAAATACTCTACTGTACTTTTTAAACTAAGCCATTTTATTATAATAGCTTCTTCCATTTGGCTTTTCGCCATGTCGGTGAGCGAGATGAAATCATTATTTTTCTGAGATATAATGGTAATCTCCTTTCCTTCAATATTTAGGGATTTGTTTTTAGTCATACGCTTCAACGTCCGTGATGAAAATGAAATCGTTTGTGCCTTCAGAAAATAATGTGTCTCCGTTTCTTTAGAAGTAATTATTTTATTTTTTGCCAAGCATCTATTTTAATACGAGCCAGGTAATTAGTTCAAATTTTTGAGCACTGTCAATTTGTTTCTCCTGCGGGATAATAGTTGCGTTACGACTACCTGATAACATGCCTAAGTTCTTTTTCTTGAATGTGGATACAATGGCTTTGATGGAATCATTTAGCAACGAAGCATACTTACTCGTATCTAATCCATTGTTAGTTTCTTCATTAAACAAATCGCACAACTGCTGGATAGGCTCTGATTTACCCGTGCATAGCAATCGGTAAATATCTAATACTTGTTTCGGATGCGTAAAATTATAGCGAACAGTTCCATCATTGCGAACATATACCAAGAAATAAGGTTGCAACGGATTTACTTTTTCGTTTCCATCGCTATCACCTACCTGACGCAAGCAAAAAATTACACCGGGCTTCACAACTTCTGAAGCATCCGGATTGAAGAGAGTTGAATCCAGTTTGTGAGGAACTAAAGCATAAATACCAAAGGGTGCTGCTTCTAGTTCATTACGATTGGTTTCGATAAAATTGAGCAAGTCAATTCTAAAATCGTCCAGCGAAAAATTACTTAATGAAACACCACCTTCATTCAACTCGTCCATATCCAGCACTTCGTCTTGCAGGCGTTTCAATTGCTTGTCACGAAATTTCAAATCGTCCTCAACCAATTCCTGAATTTGTTCTTTGTTCAGGAGGTTATCTTCATTCGTTCCGCTTATATCCACCAACGCCATTCTTGCTTCAACCCTTGATTTTAATTTGATATAGTTATCAAGGTCTTTTGTTGGCCAGAAGTTTACTAAATATACTTTACTGTTCACAGAACCAATCCGATCAATGCGCCCGAAGCGCTGAATGATACGAACTGGATTCCAGTGAATGTCGTAGTTGACCAGATAATCGCAGTCTTGCAAGTTTTGTCCTTCGCTGATACAATCTGTTGCGATAAGAACATCAATCTCTCCATCTTCCTCCTTAGGCATTGTTCTTTGAGCACTTCGTTTCTTGCTTACGGGAGAAAAATTAGTAAGGATATGGTTGAACTCCGTATTCTCCGAAAATCCTTTGGGCTTAAATGAAGTTTTGTTTTCGTTACCGCCAGTTACCAAGGCAATGTTTACTTTCAAATCATTTACTACCATTTGTACCAGATTCTCATAGAGGTATTTAGCGGTGTCGGCAAAGGCGGTAAAGATTAGAATCTTTTTGTTTTCCTTTCCTGTCTTGGTAATGGTAGGGGTATTTGCTTTTTGTTTAATTAGCTTTTTGAGGTCGTTAAGTTTAGCGTCACGTTTCGCATCAACATCCTTGGCTCTTAAAAGCAATTCATACAACTGGTCTTTATCCTCTTGCATGGCCACTTTCCAGTCGTCTAATCTTAAATGATTCATTTTGAAAGTAAGTTTTTCACCTACCTCCAAAGCCTCTCTCAAGTCGTCATCCTCAATAGCTTCAATATCTATATCCTCAATTTCGATGTCGGGGTTTTCGTCTTTGTACTTCTGGAAACGGTCTATACGTTTCTCTAGGTTTTCAATCCGACTTATTGTGCGTTGTAAAGTTTCTCGAAATGAAAATATTGAGCTTTCCAGGCGTTTCATGAAGTTCACCTTCATCATCCCTGTTAAATAACTTTCGCGTTGTTCTTGCGAGAACATTTTAACAGCAGCAGGCCCGGATTTCTTTAAAACCTTTTCTTCATACAAAGGTTTGAACTCCGGCAATACAAATGAGCTGGGTGTAAAATGAACGAGTCTGTATTTGCTGATCTTTTCATTTAGCTTGTCGTAAGCTAAAAACTTATTCTCCGTGTCAATATTCGGGTAAATAGATAATACAGGTTCATGCTCGGGGAAACCACCAATGCGTTCCATTTCCTTTTGGTAATACTTCGTGATATGCTTTCTGGAACGGGCAATAGTTAAAGCATCCAATAATTTGAAGAAAGCAGAATCAAGATCGTTCAATAAATCTTTTACTGTTTTTTCTTCTTTCATTCTTGCCTTCGCCCAATTTGTAAATCGAATCTGCGATTGCTTCAACAATTCTGAAATGCTCTCAATTCCTAAACTTTCATCACCAGCAAAGGCATTATCATTTTCGGCAGTGATATACATTAACTGATTACGAAGGTCTTTTAACTCGTTGTTTACCGGTGTGGCACTTAACAAAAGAACCTTTGTCTTCTTCCCTCCAAGTATGATGTCTTGCATCAATCTTTCGTACCTACTCTTACGAATCACATTTCCTTCTTCGTCCTTCTTCCCTTTAGTGTTGTTCCTAAAATTGTGACTCTCATCAATCACCACTAAGTCATAAGCTCCCCAATTGAAGTTCGATAGATCAATATTGTCGGCTTCTGTAAATCCTTTGTCTCTGCTTAGGTCGGTATGGTAGATTACCGTGTAAGAAAAGCGGTCTTGCTGAAAAGGATTAAGCGTATGTCCTTTGTGTGCTTGGTATACTGTCCAATTGTCTTTTAATTTCTTGGGGCACAAAACAAGTATCCGGTAATTAAGCATTTCAAAATACTTAATCACAGCCAATGCTTCATAGGTTTTACCCAAACCCACGCTATCAGCTATTATGCATCCATTGTATTTTAAAATCTTGTTTATTGAACCTCGAACTCCGTGTTGTTGAAAGGTGAAAAGCTCCTTCCATATTTGCGAATCGTAAAGATTGGCTTTTATATCAGAGAGGCCAGAGGCATCGGCTTCATTCAAATATTGGCCAAATACATGATAGAGAGTTTTGTAGTAAACAAACTCAGGACTATTGTCCCGGTGAAGTAGTTCAATGTATTTCAGTACTTGATCTTTTACATCTTCTACTTCAACGTCCGGCATTTCATTGCTCCAGAGTTTGTCAAACCATTCTTTCAAATCTGCTAAATCTCGTCTATCATTTACAACTAGGTTTAACTCAATATTAGGGCGTGCACCCAAGCCAAGTCCGTTTACTGTAAAGTTGGAACTGCCTGTAATTGCTTCTTCAACTCCGCTGGGCTTCTCTATGTGATAGAGTTTTCCGTGAAGGAAGTCGGGTCGAACCATCGATTTAATCTCAACTCTCTCCCTTATCCAAGTGCTGCACTGCTTCGCAAGTACTTTTTGTTTTAACCTGTTTTCAACAGGTATTTCCAACTTATCGACAACTATTTCAAAGTTTTTCGCATTGGTTGAAGAAGCCACACTTT
This sequence comes from Cytophagales bacterium, assembly GCA_043757225.1. Taxonomy (GTDB): domain Bacteria; phylum Bacteroidota; class Bacteroidia; order Cytophagales; family Cyclobacteriaceae; genus ELB16-189. The sequence continues at coordinate 12,110 of JAYVPS010000091.1, forward strand.
TAATGAATCGTGGTTCACCGAAAAGCAGCCTAAGAGACTTGACATTGTCAAGCTGTGGCCTCAGTTTCTCATAAGCAAAAATTGTAAAATATGCTGTCACAAAGGAGAGACTTGAATTGTTCTCGATATTGTCGATAAGAAATTCTCCAACACTCCCATTGGAGAAGTTGTCCCTGATTCCTTTTGTATTTTTTTTAGTCTTCAGTTCACTCATTTAGCCTCTAAAATAGTGAAAAATTACCCTTAATTCTGCATGTGCGGGTGGGTTTGGCTCTTGCCATAGCTTTGGTGTCGCGGTGGGTTTGCGCGGCTATGGCATGTGCCAAAGGTGGGAGACTTCGAAGGAGAATCTTTTTAAAAAAACGAAGGGTCAGCCTTTACTTCATTGTCAACAAGTCTTGATGTCGTTCTGTCAACCATCTCGTTGGTCGCGTACTTGTCCCGTGAAGAATTTGTTTTAGTAAGATGTCAGCCGTTTTGTTTGAAAACTAATTTGTCTCGACCCTATGGCTGGCAACTGTCTATATAATGGCCTGTGCCTTAATCTGGGTTAAGGTTGAGCGGCTCAGGATTCGAACACCAAATCAATCAGCCTCCTATCAACATCTGTTTTCTTGATCCTCACCACTACCTTATCGCCCAGTCGATAGACCTTCTTTCTTCTGCGGCCAATAGCCCGATAATTCTTTTCATCAAATTCGTAGAAATCATCCTTCATATCAGAGAGGCGCGCCATGCCTTCGCACTTGGTCTCCACAATTTCAACAAAAATTCCAAAGTCAGTTACGCCTGTGATGATTCCATCGAATGGCTTGTCCTCAGCCATGCTCATGAATTCTACTTGTTTATACTTAATACTGGCACGTTCGGCATCTGCCGCACGCTTCTCCCGCCCCGAAGAGTGAAGGCACTTTTCTTCAAAGTCCTTTTTGCTAACTGATTTTCCTCCATCCAAATAATGCTGCAGCAATCGATGCACCATCATATCGGGATATCTGCGAATGGGCGAAGTAAAATGTGTGTAATGATCGAACGCCAACCCAAAATGAGGCTTTGCTTCTGTCGTATATTTAGCTTTTGCCATGGCACGCACGGCCAATGATTGCAATACGTTTTGTTCAGGCTTGCCTTCAATTTCGTCCATGAGTTTGTTGAGGGAGCGAGAGACAGAGGCTTCTTCCGTAACCAGTTTGTGACCAAACTGCTTGGCAAATTCCGCAAAGGCCTCCACTTTTTCAGGATTGGGGAAATCATGCGTACGGTAGACGAAGGTATTTTTTTCTTCGCCTTTCTTCATTTTATAAATGAAAGTGGCCACTGCCCGATTGGCAAGTAACATAAACTCTTCAATGAGCTTGTGGGCATCCTTCCGTATTTTTGGAATCACAGACAATGGCCTTCCTTGATCATCTAATTTGAATTTCACCTCTGAAGTTTCAAAGTTAACAGCCCCTTTCTTAAAGCGCTCTTTGCGAAGGATGTGATGAAGTTCATTCAATATTTTCAGCTCCTCGGAAAAAGTACCCGCCCCCGATTCAATCACCTCTTGCGCTTGCTCATACGAAAAACGATGAGCGGAGTGTATGGTCGTTCTCCCGAACCATTCGCTAAAGATTTTTCCGTTGTCATCCATTTCAAAAACAGCGGCAAACGTCAATTTATCTTCATTGGGACGAAGCGAACACAAAGCATTCGACAATCGCTCAGGCAACATTGGCACGGTACGATCTACTAAGTAAACCGAGGTGGCCCGATCGAAAGCATCATCGTCCAACACATTTCCGGGCTTAACATAGTGTGTAACATCCGCAATGTGAACTCCGATTTCATAATGCCCGTTCGCTAACGTTCGAAAAGAAATGGCATCGTCAAAATCTTTAGCGTCTTCGGGGTCAATGGTAAACGTAAGCACTTGGCGAAAATCTTTGCGCTTCTTGATTTCTTCGCCTGTGATTCCTTCTGTAATTTTTTCCGATTCTTTCAATACGTTTTCTGGAAAGCGAAAAGGCAAATCAAACTCTGCCATGATGGAGTGAATCTCTGCATTGTTCTCTCCTGTCTTACCAAGGATTTCAAGAATTTTGCCTTCAGGATTTTTATCACCCTCTCCCCACTTCGTTACTTCAAATAAAACCTTGTCGTCAGCCTTGGCACCATTAAGGTTTTCTGGATAGATGAAAAAATCCTGATATATCTTTTTAAAGTCAGGGACTACAAAACCGTAATTTTTAGAAATTTCCAATCGCCCCACGAACCGCGTGCGACTGCGTTTCACCAGTTCTACTACTTTGGCTTCCTGATTAGGGCCATTTTTCTTTCCAAGCAATGCAACTTTTACGGTATCCCCGTGTAATGCTGTTCCAAGGTCACGTGTTTGTACATAAACATCCTTTTGGCCTTCTTCACTTGTGGCAACATATGCAAAGCGAGGGTTTACATGGTCAACAATGCCGGTAAATTGTTTTCCCGAATTAACTTTTGAAGAGCGTTTGGTTTTATAACTCCCATTGCTGAGCTGCTGAATCGTTCCCTCTTCTTCTAATGAATCCAAAATTTTGTATAGGTCTTCGATCATTGATTTTTTCTTCACCTGTACCTTCTTCGCTAATTGTTGTGCGGTATAAGCTTTGCCAGCCATATCCTCAAACAATGCTATTACTGCGCTATACAATCCGCCCTTTTCCTTTTTTTCCTTTTTGTCTTTTTCCTTCTTGAATTTCTTTTTACTCATAATCTTTTTGTGCGATCTGTCTCGCTATGTATTAATAATTTGTTTCTCCGTCATAATGCTCATGCCTTTCATTTTTAAGAATAACTGTGCAATAACCACCACATCTCTTACACAGTATTCGCTAATTTTTTTCAGGTCTTTTTCCAGATAATATACCCCATTCACCATCGAGCCATCCATTGTTCCTTTACTGGATGGGATGTCAAAAATTGCAGCCAACAGGTCTAGTGAGGTGTAGTGTTTGTAGTCGCCAAACTTCCAAAGCTCTAACGTATCCAGATGCGGAACCGCCCACGGCTTCTTCCCGGCATAGTCAAGTAGCAAAGGTAGTGCAATTCCGTTTACCAGCATCCGTCTGCTGAGATACGGAAAATCAAACTCCTTTCCATTGTGGGCACAAAGACGAGTGGAGGCATCCAATTTTTCCAGCATTGTTTTGAATTCCCTCAACAGTTGCTGCTCATCGTGATTCATATAGTACTTGGTGCGCAGTCCAAGTTCTCCCTTTTCATTCTCGGTGTACTTGCCAACAGCGATCACAATAATTTTTCCAAACTCAGCATAGATGCCCGCCTTCTCATGAAACAAGTCTTCATCTGTTTGGCCTTCTTCACGCTTAAAAAAGTTGGCCTTGCGTGCCCACTGTGTTTTCAGGCGGTCATTAAGCAGAGAATACTTTTCCACGCAGCCAACCGTCTCGATGTCCAGAAAAAGAATATCGCGTAACTCCGGTGACACCTATTGCTTGGTTAGGTTATTCATGATGGAAACCACTGTATTAATTTTCACTAAGATAGTGCTAAGAATGCAAAACCCCCTCCATCTCTAACTCTTTTATAAATGTAAGATTGGCCACGCAGATCGAATCAGGAACAAAGACAAAACGCTTATCATAAATCTGGTTGCCAATGTAGTAGCTTACCCAATACTCATTATTTAAATGCAACACTTTCGAGTCGATCGGCTCTATAACTGTAGAGCCTTTTGGCGGTACAGTTTGCAAAAAGTGCCGAAGGGTAGACGTGCGCATTGCTTCTCCTTCCTTTTCTCCATAGCCGGTACTTGTCACCAAGGTATTTTCTATCGAAAACTCATTCTTGTTGAGCAGGTAAACTTTCCACTCATCTTGTAGAAGATTGTTCTTCTCACGGATAACCGCCAACGTTACATTCTTCACCTCAGGTATTTCAATATCCTTTATCATTTTTTTTAAAATTTTCTGTCATTACTTTTTCAGCTGGCTTGCCTTGCGGAGTAAAGTCCAAATCGATATTTCGGCTCGATCCGTGTGGATACCATTTCCAAAAATACGCACCTTCCATCCAACTTTTGTTCCACACAGATTGAAAAAATGCGCGGTAGCAATCTGCCTGTGTTTCGTTAGAGACTTTTACATTGTTATTTTCCTTTGGCCATGCCCATGGCTCAATGGCTGCTTTCACATCACTACGATACCCAATTTCCGTAAATAACACAGGCTTGTTGAATTTCTTTTGAATTTGCTCAATGGATAGCAGATGATCTTTCCACCCATTCTTTAAATCATGCAATGAATGATTTTGATCTTTTGCCAACGGAAAATAAGCTTGTATGCCAATGTAGTCGAGCGCATCCCAAAACTTTACATTTTGATATTCTTGATTAAAATTGGCAGCATAAGTGAGTTTGCCTTTGTACACTTTGCGCACGTTAGTAATAATACCGCGCCATTCTTTTTCACGAAGCGTTTTATGAAGCTCGGTGCCTACACAAAGAATCTCAATTTTATTTTTCTCTGCCAACTCTGCATAATGAATAATAAACTTTTCATACAACCGAAACCAATGTTGCCAGGCCGTATCACTTTTCATGGCAATTTCGCCAGGCCAGCTCTTGCCTACCCAGATGTGCGGCTTCAACAAGGTTTTGATTCCAGCCTTTTTCGCCAGTTGGGTAGTGATGGAAATTCCTTCGTCTGATTCTCCCCACCAAACACGATCAGACGAAAAATTTGTCCGCAGGTTAGCCGTGTTAGCATCGCGCTGAAAGGCAAAAGGCGTTTGCGAAATCCATGTGATATTGCACTTGATAAGGGTAGCGATTTCCTTTTCAGTTACAACTTCGCGCCCTGCCACCCAACAAACACCTTGTTGCTTCTTTTGAGTGTCATTTTTTTGAACCGGGTTAAATGAAGTAATTAAGAAAATGGAAATGAGCAACAAAAAGGCAGCAAGTGGCTTCATAACTTAATTTATTATCTCCATCCCAAAAAGGGTAACAATTTTTTCTTTCAGAATACTTTTTGCTAATGTGAAATCCACTTGAGCTCCTACTTCCTTTTCGAGCGAGGTAACGGCTTTATTGTTAATCCCACAAGGCACAATATAGTTGAAGTAGGTAAGATCAGTATTTACATTAAAGGCCAGCCCATGCAGAGTTACCCAACGACTTGTCTTTACTCCTAGCGCACAAATTTTTCTTGCATAAGATTCATCCCCAAGCCATACTCCCGTGAGACCTTTTATCCTTCCTGATTCAATGCCAAAGTGAGCTAACGTTTGAATGACCGCTTCCTCTAACAATCGCATGTATTGGTGAATGTCGGTGAAAAAATTTTCTAGGTCGATAACCGGATAAACTACAATCTGACCTGGTCCGTGATAGGTGATGTCACCTCCACGATTAATGTGGTAATAGGTAGCCTGAACGGAACTAAGCTCTTCTCTCTTTAATAGCAAATTATTTTCATCTCCGCTTTTGCCAAGGGTGAAAACATGAGGATGCTCACAGAATAGTAAAAAGTTATTAGTAATCTGTTGCTGGTTGGCATGGATTCTATTCTGACTTTTTATTTCCAAAATAGAATTAAACAACTGGGTTTGGCGATCCCAAGCCTGTTGATAGTCAATTAGGCCGAGGTCTATAAAATCAGTTTTTTTATTAATGAGAGTATTCAAAATTTCTTTTGCGAAGGTAATCAGAATATTAAAAATCACTGAAAAAAATGTTAGTATCTTGGGAACATGTATTACCCGCGTCTTTTGTGCTTACTGCTCTGCCTCACATCGGCTCTATTTTTACTTCTGGGCCTGATCAAGCCATGGATGCTGTTGTGGTGGGAAGATGTACAAAATCGCAAGAAGGTCATTAAAATATATGGCACCATCGCGCTAATCTTCCTTATTATTTATTTCGTGCTGGGTGTTCTTTAATTCTTTCTGCAATCACAATTGTTTTTCTTTTCAGCTCTGAAAAGCCGATTACAAATTTTTCTCCGCCATCTTTAAGTTTTAGTTTCTTTTTGAGCTCCTCGGCCGAAAGGGGGTAATTGCGGGTAGCCACGTTAGCTTTCGCTTGTGGAAGCGACTCTCTCATTTCCTTTGAGTCTGGATTTACTTTTTCAATTCTAAAAATACGCCCCGGGAAGTCAAGCATAAGTTTATTGGATGTATACAAATGCGTATTCATTTGAATTTTTTGAATATCAAATCTCTTTGCTACCAATTTGAACGCGCCCGCTTTTAATATTGAAGCGTTGGGTTCATATAAGTTTTCGGCAAGAGTGCCTTCTATTAATTTACTTTCTCTTTCTTCTGAAAGTCGAAAAGAAAAGGTGCTTAGCAATCCGCCCATCGCGTTAAGGTTTACTGCTTCAATTTCTGGCTCGGTCGTAAAATTTTTTTGTGCTAGGAACAACAGCTCTTTGCATTCATTCTCTACCGATACAACCCATACTTTCGTTACATTCTTTATTTCGCGTAAGCCTTGTTGAATATCTAATAAAGGTGATGCTTTCAATAAAATAAATTCGGCTTGTTCAAACATAGCCGCCTGGATACTTGTTACGTCAGGGGTGCAATCCTTTAACTTAAAAATCTTTGTGGCGGTTTTGCTTCTTCGCGAAGGATCAATATAAAATAAGTTGACAGCGGTCTTGTTTGTCTTTAAAAATTCCTCAGCCGTTTGGTTAACGTAAGCAACCCTAGTTGCTCCAAGTTGCTTACTATTATGGTTAGCTATTTCGAGCAGGCTTTGGTCTGGCTCTAGGCAAACCCCTTCATCAAAATAATTTCCTAAAAAAAAACTATCGATACCCAAGCCGCCTGTAAGATCAACAACCTTTCTTCTTTCAATCAAAAGATTCTTTATAGCCTCGCCTCTAAATTGCGCGGTAGCTTCTGAAGAACATTGCTCTAAATTTAAAGAGATTGGGTAAATAATATTTCTGGTTTTATACCAAGTGGGCAATTTTGTTTTAGCCTTCCTCCTGCCCGAAATCTGCTGGGCTAGCATCGAGGTTGAAACGCCCAAAATTTCCTTCTTAGACAATATCAATTTTTTTTCATCATCGTCTTCATGGACGAAAATAAAATTCTGAATCTCTGTTTGCGTAAGTTGAGTGAGGTCTCTTATCAGCATGCTAATTACTAATCACCGTATCCTTAATCTCGGTAATTAATGCAGGCAGGTTTTTGTCTTTAAACATCCGGTTGTAATTGCCGATGTCTTTATTCACCAAGTCTTGCATCGTCTTTTTATGCTTTGACCAGTCTGCTTGAATATCTGAGAACCGCTCGCGTGCGCCCTGAGTTACCCGCGGATCGTGAACATCAACAGTAGACCGAAGTTGCAAAAATTCTGAGTTAAGTTTGTTTTGGAAATTGATTGCATCCTGAAAATTCTTTGTGCGGGGTTCAATTAATTCACTTTCCCACTTTTCTAATTTTTTTACAATCTCCTTGCCGCTGTTCACTATCTCTTTAGCATTCGGATCACCTTTTAACAAATCATTGTACCCTTCTATTTGCTTTTTTACTTTGCGCATATTGTTAACAGCGTTGTGAATGTCTTTTAATCCTTCCTCTGCTTGTTGAATGAGTTGCTGTTGTGCTGACCAATCTGCCGTTGTTACAGACAAGTTTGGATCACTGACCAAATCAAATTCTGTCTCCGAGGTTTCGTTTTTAAACTTTACACGGGCTTTATAATGACCCGGGGCAACACGATGACCAGATAAATCACCATATACATAAACCCCAGGGACTTCCGGAAGGGCTTCCGTCTTAAAATCCCAAGCGAAGCGATTCATGCCAAGTTCAGCTGGGATTAGTTGCGCTGGCGGTGCCCCACCTAAAGTAAGTGTTACGTTTTCATCTTTTTTGTTAAAATATTTTCTAAGGACGTTCCCGCTCATATCCAAAATTTCTAAGGTGACTTTGGCGGTATCTGCTTTTTCCTTTAGGTGGTAGCTCAGAATCACACCATTCATTGGATTTTGTCCAGTCCCTGTAGGCACTTCCATCCAATCGGGCGCAAAGCTGGTAAGACGGATCGTAGGCTTCGGTGAATAAATTTTTACTAAGGAATTGATCTCTCCTTTAGATTGTTGAATCGCTCCAAGGTCATCTAAAATCCAAAAAGCACGCCCTGCGGTGGAGGCTACTAAATCATTATCGTGAATGATCAAGTCCGTTACTGGAACCACCGGTAAGTTCAATTGCATTTTATTCCAATTGTTACCCCCATTGAACGAAACATAAAATCCTCTTTCTGCTCCGGCATATAAAACTTCTTTTACTTTCTTATCCTCACGAATTACTTTAATGAAATCATCTGTTTCTACACCATTTCCAATTTTTACCCACGACCTGCCATAATCGGTGGATTTAAAAGTCATGTTCGAGTAATCGTTAAACTTATAGCGGGAAGCAGAAATATATACCGTTGCTTTATCGTGTTGAGATACTTCTATAGAATGGATCATGCATTCCGGCAAATCCTTAGGGGTAATGTTCGCCCAGCTTTTGCCTCCATCTTTCGTAATGTGTACCAAGCCGCAATCGCTACCTGTGTAAATCAATCCCCTTTCATGAGGCGATTCAATTACATAATAAATGGTGTTGTAATTTTCTCCACCTGCTCCTTCGTTGGTGATGGGGCCTCCACTAACATCTTGCTTTGTCGTGTCATCTCTTGTTAAGTCCGGGCTAATCACTTCCCAATTTATTCCACCATTAGTTGATTTAAATAAAACATTGGCTGCATGATAGAGTGTTTTAGCATCATGCGGTGAATTGATAAGAGGCGCATTCCAGTTGAAACGATACTTCATTTTCTTAGGAGCATACGCCAAATTAGTAGACGGGTATTCTTGCAAATCTTTAACTTCTCCGGTCTTTGCATCCAGCACATCAACCTGCCCTTGATAGCATCCTCCATAAAACAATTGCGGATTGGATGGATTATCGAAAGCGATGTAGCCACTCTCGCAACCAGGGCCGTTCATCCAGTCCTTCACCGAAATGCCAAAACCATTTGTTCTACTTTTGATCATTATAGAAGTGTTGTCTTGCTGCCCGCCATACACCCAGTAAGGGAAACGATTGTCTACATTGACCCTATAAAATTGAGCGGTAAGTTGATTTCCCAATGTTGACCAGGTTTTGCCGGTATTGAAGGTGATCTCACCGCCACCATCATCTGCCAAGGCTAGGTTTGAATTTTTCTTTGGATTAATCCACAAGTCGTGCGTATCGCCATGGCCTACTTTCACATTCTGAAAAGTCTTTCCCCCGTCAATAGATTTCATCACAGGCGCATTCAAGACATACACAACATCTTCATTGATAGGATCCGCAAACACCTCCATGTAATACCATGAACGAGAGGTTATATTTTGATCACTGGTTTGCTGTTTCCATTTTTTACCACCATCATCCGACCGATACAATCCTGCCTTTGATTTTTCAGCTTCAATAATTGCATATATGCGATTTGGATTAGCGCGAGAAACGGAGATACCGATCTTTCCCATTTCTTTGGGAAGACCATCCATGATTTTATTCCATGTTTCACCTCCATCGGTTGATTTCCAGATTGCTGATGTTGGACCACTTTCCACTTTCCAGGGGTAGCGCCTATGCGGCCAAGTGGCAGCATAAAGAATTCGTGGGTTTGTCATATCCATACTCAAACTACTAACCCCTGTGTTGTCATCAACAAAAAGAGTTTTCTTCCAGGTTGACCCTCCATCTATTGACTTATAAACACCGCGCTCTGCATTGGAACCATGCACTGCGCCCTGCGCGGCAACTAAAACAATCTCAGAATTATCTGGATGAATTACTACATCGGAAATGTGGCGTGTTTTTTCAAGTCCTATATTTTTCCAGGATAGGCCTCCATCGGTGGATTTATACACACCATCTCCGTAGGAGGTCATCACCCCGCGAACGGCATGTTCGCCTGAACCTACATAAATCACGTTTGGGTCGCTTTCGCTAATGGCGATGTCACCAATAGAGCCCACTTTAAAAAATCCATCAGAAACATTCTTCCACACCAAGCCAGCATCCTCTGTTTTCCAAACACCACCACCTGTGTAGCCAACGAAATAAACGCTCTCATTGGTTGGATGACCTGCAATAGCATTGGCTCGCCCTCCGCGTCCGGGGCCGATGTTCCGCCATTTTATTCCCTTGAAATGGTCTGCTTCAAATTTCGGTTGGACAGGCGATAAGGTTTTATTCTTTTGTGAGTAGCAAACTATGGCTGATAAAACTCCACAGCAGAGTAAGAATGATGCTTTTTTCATGATGGCTTTGGTTAAGGCTTTGTTAGTTAAGAAAAACTAACCAAAAATCCACAAGGAAAATTACTATTTGTTGTAGAAGGTAATGAGCGGAGAAAATTAATGACGAGAAATTATTGCTAGTAATATTTATTGATAAGGATCCGGAGACTACGATCGAATCTTCTTCGGATTAATTTTCTATTAGGAATCATCTGTTCTTCAATTCCTTCATCGTCTTGGCAAAATTGTCCTTAATAATTCGGCCTTTTACATGATGACCATTTTTCACTACCCACTTGCCATTGACAATCGTACCGAGGTTTCGATTGGAATCACCCGTAAAGACTATGGTAGCCAATCTGTTTTTCTCGGACGTAGATTCTAATAAATGCGATTGAGCATTGTAAACAATTGCATCAAAGGGTTGGCCGAGTGCAAAATGGTCTTTGCAATACTGCCCCATCGCGTGACGACCTGATTCAATTTCTTCATTGATCATGTAATGAGCAGCATCACCTTCAAATGTGTTACGTTGATTTGTTACTAGTCGTTGGCGATAATCAATCATACGAAACTCTTCCAGTGGATTAATACCAATATGACTGTCGGTACCAATGCTCCATCGCCCACCCAACTTTACATATTCTTTCATTCTAAATATACCATCGCCCAAGTTACCTTCGGTAGAAGGGCATAGCACCACGTTGGCTTTCGAGGCTGCCAATTTTATCAATTCATCATCATCAAGGTGGGTAGCATGAACTAAATGAAATCGTTCATTCACAGGAAGGTTTTCCAATAACCATTGCATTGGCCTCTTGCCACAATAGGCAAGACAATCGTCTATTTCTTTTTTCTGTTCGGATACGTGAAGATGAAAAGGCAACTCTTTTGGGCCTTGTTGAAAAGTTTCGATGATATCTTTTAGATTAACTGCCCGTAAGGAGTGAACACTAAAGCCGAGTCGTGCATCCGAATAATTTTTAATGACTTTTGCCGAAGCCTCAAATAATTTAAAATAATCATCAACCGTGTTTGAGATAAATCTTTTTTGCCGCTCTTGTGGGTCGAGGCCGAAGCCGCCCTTTTGGTAAAAAATAGGGATAAGCGTAATCTTTATTCCCGCTCGTTGTGCGGCTGCCACCATTCGTTCGCCCATTTCAGCAAGATGGCTATACTGCTTTCCGTTTTTGTCATGATGAAGATAATGAAATTCAGCTACGTTGGTATAGCCATGCCTAAGCATTTCGGCATATAATATACAGGCGATTGCTTCCGCCTGATCGGGGTTTACCGCCAACGCGCATTTATACATTTCTTCACGCCAGGTCCAGAAATCATCTCTTGTATTGGCCTCATGATTTTCTGCGAGCCCAGCCATGGCATATTGAAATGCATGTGAATGGGCATTTTGAAATCCCGGTAAGGCAAAACCAGGAACGGTTTCAACAGCAATGGCTTCGCTCGGTGCCTGATCAGACAAATAAGTTATAAGCCCCGCTTCATCAACACCAACGTAGGCGGGTGTTAGCCATAATTTTTTTTGGAGAAGGGAGTCAAAATGATAATAGAACATACTTGTTACTTCTTTTTTGTCATGGCTTTTTGCACCATCTCTTCTGCATTCTTTCGCTGGCTTTCAATTACTAGTTTTAATTTGGCTACTTCCAAACGAGCTGCTTGTGCTTGGTATCGCACTTTAACAAGCTCTTGATGCATCTTATTTTTTTCTTCTCTGTAAAATTGAGCTTTTTCATTTTGCCGATAGGCCGTAAGCCCAAAAACTAAGAAGAGAACCGCGATGGCAGCATAAAATAATTTTTTCATATCGAAATTACATTTTTAATTACCATTCAATTTCAATAAAATAAGGATGAAAGTCAATGATTAATTTTTCGCTCCAATATGAAAAAAAATCAGGCGTTTAACTTTTGAATAAGGTCAATAAAATTTTTCACTAGTAAATCCCTCATCCTATCAGCCTTTTCTATATCATAATGTAGTTCCCCGCTGTCCATATAATTTACTTTGCTCATCTCCAGTTGAAGAGCATGTTGATTTTCTGCAGGCCTTCCATAGCGCCTGGTAATGTACCCGCCCTTAAAAGGATAATTATGACTAACTGAATATTTCGCAGAAGAAAAGTTCTCTAACGTGATGTTGCTATAGATAGAAGCCGAGGAGGTTTCATCGGCATCTCCTAAAATCAAGTCTGGAAATTTTTCTTTGTGAATGGTAGGAACCAATTGTCTGATAGAATGACAATCCCACAATAACACTTTTCCGAATTTTTGCTTTAAGGAAACCAGTAACCCTTCAAGTTTATTATGATAGGGCTCGTAATATTCCTTTACCCTTCTCGTCACCTCTGTAGTGGCTACTTCCTTTCTTTCATCTTGGTAAATAGATTCGCCTAAAAAATTGGTAGCTGGGCATAAGCTTGTGATGATGCGACCATCTGAATAAAGTGGTTTGCTTTGAGGGTCACGATTTAGGTCAATCACCCAACGGCTGTAATTGGCGGTAATCATGGTCATCCCCATCGCAGAGGCAAAATCATACAAACGATCAACAAACCAATCGGTATCATCTGGCGCTGAAGCAAGATGTGATTTGTATTGATCTTTTAGCTCAGACGGAAAGGCCGTTCCACAATGAGGCACACTGATAAGGATAGGAACCTCTTGTACTGTAGGATTTATGACACTATAGGGTGTCATTATTTTCGTGTGGATTGCTGAATGGTTTGTAGTGCGATTTTCTGTGCTAATTCATTATTCCGTAAGGCCAGCAGTGTAGCATGTTCAGCCATTGCTTTTTGCTGCATCGCTACCTGCTTTGCTTCTTCTAATTCTCTCTTGGTCTCTATTAATTGTACTCTATAAAGTAAACTCAATTCGCGTTCTTTCTCCGCTTGAACACGATTTATCAATCCATAAAAGAAGAAACCAATACACATTAGACTTAGCGTTGCGATGAGAATATTTTTTTTCATAGTTTTGATTTTACTTCTTTACAGAGGGGTCTCTAATTATTTCTTCTTTTTCTTCTTACCCAACCCTTCTACCTCTTCTTTTAGTTTTTTGATTTCTTCTTGTGCCGCTTTTAATTGCATCGTTGCTAATCGACTATGGAGCTCGGCTGCATCCTTCTGGAGTTTAGCAGCCTCCATTGCTTCCTGAACTTGTTCTTCTGATCGCTTTGCCAACGCTTTGTAATCAGTCTTATTCAACGACTCTTTTTTAAGTTTCATGATTCGCTTGAACGATTCATCTATGCGCTGGGGCGTGATCTCGCCTTTAGCCACGGCACTTTTTATGGCAGAAAATATCAAGTCAACTTTTCTTGTCTGACTGCCCGGTACATTGTTGGCAAAACACATAATGTCAACCCCCGCCAATACTGCCATCTTAATAGATTCCTCGAAGCCATATTGTTTTGAAATCGCCTCCATCTGCATATCGTCTGAGAATACAACACCACGATAGCCCAATTTCTTGCGTAGGATTCCGTCCAAAATATCTTTAGAGAGAGTTCCTGGATATCCTTTTATATCTAACCTTTTATTTACGATGTGAGCTGTCATCACCGCATCAACATAACCTGAGTCCATGAGCGATTGGTAGGGCTTTAGTTCGCGCTCAGACCAAGTTTTGGTAACATCAGCTATGCCAAAGTGGGTATCATCTTTTGAGCTACCGTGCCCAGGGAAATGCTTTAGTACGGTAACCACTCCAAATTTGCGATGTTGTTTCACAAATTCCTTTGCAAATAAAGTCACCGAATCTTCATTGATAGAATACGATCTCCCTGGTTTTACAATAGCGGGATTATTGGGTTCAACTGCCAAATCTACTACCGGTGCAAAGTTTACGTTGAAGCCCAATCCGGCTAACGTTGCAGCGGTGGCTTCAGCATAAAAGCGAACAGAGTCAAGTGATTTTGAGCGGCCGGTAGCCGCAGCAGTAATGGATCGGGTAAAACCATATTTTTCTTTGAGGCGGTTTACTTTGCCACCCTCTTGGTCAATCGATATGAACAAAGGAATAGGCGCTGCCTTTTGGTAGGTCCAAGTCAATTTTTTCAGATCAGCGAAGGCATTGGGTTTATTGGGCACGTTTTTTTCAAAGAAAATAATGGTACCCACGCGTCCCTTTTTCACTTCATCCAATACCATTGAATCGACCGCTGCCTTGGGCATGCCGATTAAAATCATCTGACCGATTTTTATATCTAGACTGTCAGCAACTTGAGAAAAAGCGGAAGGGGCAAATACAATTGCCGCCATCCAAACACAGAAAGGTCTTATCATGTGCGAAACTATTAAATTTTATATTGGCATTTACATATATTACATCATTGATTTAGTAAACTTTTTTAAAAATATGAAAACGATCTTCTCCTTAATGTTACTGTTGACGGTAGGAATCCTTTCGGCTCAACAATCAACTATCTCCGTGGCTGATAATTTAGTTACTGAAAATATTCCTGCTCTGCCGCTTAGTTATGTAGCCGATGTAAAAAGCTACACCGAGTCGCGCGGAGCTTCGTTGGTGGCCACACATCCGTTGCGGAAAGAAATTTTGATCTCCACGCGATTTGGCAATAGCAACCAAATCCATTGGGTAAAAAGTGCAGGTGGCGATAGAAAGCAGATTACTTTTTTTGACGAGCCTATCAACGGAGCCACCTTCGATCCTATAAAAGGCGATTTCTTCCTTTTCCTTAAAGACAATGGAGGAAACGAGTTTTCGCAAATCTATCGTTACGATGTAAGTATCAAAAAATCTACCCTACTTACCGATGGCCAGCGTTCGCAAAACGGTGGGTTAAGCTGGAGCCACAAAGGAAATCTATTTGCCTACGGCTCCACCAAACGCAACGGTCAGGATCGTGATATCTATATAATGGATCCACTTAACCCTGCCTCAGACAAAAAAGTATTAGAAAATACTGGAGGAGGCTGGGGAGTAGCCGATTGGTCGTATGATGATTCTAACCTTTTTATAAGCGAGTCTATTTCCGTCAATGAATCAAGACTTTACTTGCTCGATCTGGCTACGGGAACAAAAACACTTTTGCTCCCTCAGCAAAATGAAAAAGCTAATTATGATGGTGTTGCGTTCACTCATGATGGTAAAGGATTCTATGTGATCACCAACAAAGACAATGAATTTGAACGACTGGCTTATTATGATTTAGTTTCTAAAAAATTATCATTTATTACTTCTTCTATTCCATGGGATGTAGAAAGTACAGACCTCAGTGAAGATGGCAAACATTTGGCGTTTACCACAAATGAAAATGGGATATCTAAACTTTACCTGTTGCAAACCTCCAACAATACAGTTGAACAAATAAAAACAGTTGCTACAGGCGTTATCAGTAGTGTTCGCTGGTTCAATGATTCGAAATCAATTGGATTTACGTTTAATGACCATACTACCTCCGCAGATGTATTTGAATATGTGGTTGAGAGTAAACAACTTATCCGTTGGACAGAAAGTGAATTGGGTGGCTTAGATGTTTCCGCCTTGCAACCTGCGCAGTTGATCAGCTGGAAAACGTTTGACGGAAAAATGATTTCCGGCTATCGCTACAAAGCTTCATCCAAGTTTGTAGGCAAGCGTCCTGTTATTATTAATATCCATGGTGGTCCCGAAGGACAATCTAGGCCTACGTTCTTAGGTCGCAATAATTATTTCACTAACGAAATGGGGGTGTCGATCATTTACCCCAACGTACGCGGCTCCACAGGCTATGGAAAAACATTCGTGGATTTAGATAACGGCTTCAAACGCGAAGAATCGGTGAAAGACATTGGCTCGCTCATTGATTGGATTGGCACTCAACCCGACTTAGATGCAAATAAAATTATGGTGACAGGCGGAAGCTATGGCGGCTACATGACACTGGCTGTTTCTTTTTGGTATGCAGATAAAATAAGTTGCTCATTGGATGTTGTGGGGATTTCTAATTTTAACACATTCATGAAAAATACAGAAGCCTATCGCAGAGATTTGAGGCGTGTAGAATATGGTGATGAGCGGGAACCAAAGATGGCCGAGTTTTTCGAAAAAATGGCTCCTCTCAACAATGCAAGTAAAATCAAAAAACCAATGTTCATTGTGCAAGGAGGAAATGATCCACGGGTGCCTTACACCGAATCGGTGCAGATGAAAGACAAAATCAAACAAAACGGAGGCACAGTATGGTTTTTAATGGCAAAAGACGAAGGGCACGGGTTCCGCAAAAAGAACAATCAGGATTTTCAGTTTTATGCAACTATAGAGTTTGTAAAAAGCTTTTTGGTGCAATGATATGATGCTTTGTAAATGACAAAAGCTATTTAATGATAGGAAAAAATTTATGATTATCTTTCGCGGAGGCAGTAGTAATGTTGCCTTGTAAATGCACACCCGATTATAAACTAAACAATAAATTCTATGAAACACGTAAAAATTTTCCTGCTAGTGATTGCGGCAACGCTCACGAGCTTCAACATCAAAGACAGTACGCTGACTGATGCGGAGCGGACTGGTGCCATCAATTACCTGAAGGAGACAAAAGAAAACCTGATGAACACCGTCAAGGGACTATCAGAGGCACAGCTTAATTTCAAGGCAAGCCCTGAAAGCTGGTCGGTTGCCGAGTGTGTTGAGCATATTGCAATTTCTGAAAGCAATTTATTCGGAATGGTGCAAGGCACCTTGAAAGAAGCAGCGGCCCCTGCCAGGCGCACCGAAGTAAAGATGACCGATGACCAAGTGAAGGGAATGATCAGCAGCCGCGAGCATAAAGTAAAAACTTCTGAATCGTTCG